>NZ_JBQGAD010000007.1:0-244579 GCF_056542685.1 Ruegeria sp. AB6
GAAGGTGCTGAGATTATTCGTCGAATAATCTCGGTCCTAAATGTTGAATTAAAGAAGGCCGTTCCACAGGGGGCGGCCTTTTTCGTTGTGCCAGGCATTTCCGAGGTGAATCTGAATGTGTTCGAAGGGAGAAAACGCTTAGGAAGGGAGCAAACGCTTAGAATGCCCGCCGTCGCCCAAGAACTGAAACGGATTGAGGCTTCTTAATCCTACGTCCACCTCACGGAAAGACAGGAAACCCACATGTGAAATGAAACAAAAAGTGGGGCGCGTATCTAGCGAACCGCTGCAGTAAGCAGGAGGAAATCATGGTTGGTTTTGAATTCTTGAACTATGGAACGCAAATCCTTCACAGCAAGGATTTGGAGGACATGCGCGCCGCCATACTTGGAGGCGACGATCAGGAAATCGAACGTGATAACAGCGACTTTTGCCGCGAGCGTAAGCGGTTCAAAGTCACGCTTGCGGAGTTGCCTAACAGAGCCTGACGCGTAAACGCGCGGCTAAAATAACTACCGTCAAGCTTCGTGCTAGTCGTTGCGTGGGGTGAAATCTATCAAGTGTCATTTTGGTTTTCTTAGGCTCAATGATTGCCGCGCGCGGGCTGTTTAGCTCATTCGTAGTCCTGCTGCGCACTATCGTTGCGAAATTCAATCTAAAGACTGGTTTTAGCGCCGGCTCGTGTCGCCCTTTTAGGTCCAACAAGGCCAACAAACCCCTTGCCAAACCCCACCAACCCAACTAATACGCGCGAGTTCTCGATAAGAACGTCAAGGCGGGGTGATTCCCGCCTTTTGGGTTCGAAGAGGGTTGGCGATGCGCGTCTGTCCTCCTCTCAACCTCAACGCCTGATAAAAGGCTGTATCTATGCAAAGCCAAAACATCCGTATTCGGCTGAAGGCATTTGACTATCGCGTTCTGGATGCCAGCACGCAAGAGATCGTCAACACTGCCAAGCGGACCGGCGCGAACGTGCGCGGCCCGATCCCGCTGCCGAACAAGATTGAGAAGTTCACGGTTCTCCGTGGCCCTCACGTTGACAAGAAATCCCGCGACCAGTTCGAGATCCGCACGCACAAGCGTCTACTCGACATCGTTGATCCGACCCCCCAGACCGTTGACGCGCTGATGAAGCTCGACCTCGCTGCTGGTGTGGACGTCGAGATCAAGCTGCAGTCGTAAGATCGGAGGGTATAGAATATGCGCTCTGGTATTATCGCAAAAAAAGTTGGCATGACCCGCCTGTTCATGGAAGACGGCAAGCAGATCCCTGTGACCGTTCTTCACCTGGACAACCTGCAAGTCGTTGCACAGCGTACCGCTGACAAAGACGGCTACACCGCCGTTCAGCTGGGCGCCGGTGCTGCCAAGGCAAAACGCACCTCGAAAGCCATGCGCGGCCACTATGCCGCTGCAAAGGTCGAGCCCAAGCGTAAGCTGGCCGAGTTCCGCGTCTCCGAAGATGGCCTGATCGATGTGGGCGCCGAGATTTCGGCAGAACACTTCCTGGAAGGTCAGAAAGTTGACGTTTCGGGTACCTCGATCGGTAAAGGCTTTGCCGGTGCGATGAAGCGTTGGAACTTTGGTGGTCTGCGCGCGTCGCACGGTGTTTCGATCAGCCACCGTTCGCACGGTTCGACCGGTCAGTGTCAGGATCCGGGCAAGGTTTTCAAAGGTAAGAAGATGGCCGGTCACATGGGTGCTGCCCGTGTTACCACCCAGAACCTGGAGGTCGTCAAAACCGACGCCGACCGGAACCTGGTCTTCATCAAAGGCGCCGTTCCCGGACCGAAATCGGGCTGGGTCACCGTCAAGGACGCCGTCAAGAAGAAAGCACCCGAAGGTCTGCCTTTCCCGGCAGCCGTAAAAGGTGCCGCAACTGAAGCACCTGCGGAAGAAGCACCCGCGGAAGGTGGTGAAGCATGAAACTTGATGTAATCAAACTGGACGGCGGCAAAGCCGGCGACATCGAGCTGAACGCCGATCTGTTCGGTCTCGAGCCGCGCGCGGACATCCTGCACCGTGTGGTCCGTTGGCAGCGCAACAACGCGCAGGCCGGTACCCACAAGGTCAAGACCCGCTCGGAAACCAGCTACTCGACCAAGAAGATCTATCGCCAGAAGGGTACCGGTGGCGCACGCCATGGTGACCGTAACGCGCCGATCTTCCGCAAGGGTGGTATCTACAAGGGCCCGACCCCGCGTTCGCACGGCCACGACCTGCCCAAGAAGTTCCGTAAGCTTGGCCTGCGCCACGCTCTGTCGGCCAAAGCCAAAGCAGGTGAACTGGTTGTGATCGAAAACGCCGAAGCCGAAGGCAAGACCGCCGCTCTGGCCAAACAGGTTGCAAACCTGGGCTGGAAACGCGCTCTGGTCATCGACGGCGCGACCGTGAACGAAGGGTTCCTGAAAGCGTCCAAGAACATCGAAGGTCTGGATATCCTGCCGTCGATGGGCGCAAACGTCTATGACATCCTCAAGCGTGACACTCTGGTGCTCACCAAAGCGGCTGTCGAAGCACTGGAGGCTCGTCTGAAATGAGCGCGAAGGCAGAACACTACGACGTGATCCGCAAGCCGATCATCACTGAAAAGTCGACCATGGCGTCCGAAAATGGCGCGGTTGTCTTTGAAGTCGCGATCGACAGCAACAAGCCGCAGATCAAAGAGGCCGTTGAGGCGCTGTTTGGTGTGAAGGTCAAAGCGGTGAACACCACCGTGACCAAAGGCAAGGTCAAGCGGTTCCGCGGCCAGCTGGGCCGTCGGAAAGACGTCAAAAAAGCATATGTGACCCTGGAAGAGGGCAACACCATCGACGTGAGCACCGGTCTTTGATCCGACGCTTACTGCGACTATTTACGGCCTCGGCGGTTCAACCCGCCGGGGCCGATTTCGTTTCGGACCCTGAGACCGTACGTGAGCAGGTGCTGAATCAAATGCGGGCGTTCAGTGCTGAACCCTATTTTCAGATCGCCGATGAAAAGCTGGGGTTGCTGTCGGTGTTCGATGACCTGAAATATGACCGGGCGGATGTGGACATGATCTCTCCGGCGATGCGCAAGCATGTGGTCGGCAAGCTTGGTCCGCTAGGATTCCGCCAGACCTCCGGCACGGTATTGGAGCATGCCGAGGCTGATATGCGCGTGCACATCCCCAAGTTCCACGCCCTCGGCGCTTCGCCCTTCGACATCGCACGCTATACCGAGAAACGCCCGCAGGATTACTGCCTGCTGACGCCCACGCAGGTGGCCTGTCAGTACGTGGATTATTACGCGCTGGACGACGCTGTACAGCGGATCGAGGCGCTGATTGCGAAGCACCCAATCAATCTGCTGAAACTGGCGGATTATCTGGAAGGAAAACCCAAACACCGCGCCTTTCGCGAGGTGCTGGGCCATATCAAGCTCAAGCAGCGGATTGCGGTGGAGTCCGAGCCGCTCTGTAGAAGACGCTCGCTAGGTTGAGGGTTTTCCTGACCCCTCAGAAACACGTCAAAGCTGGAAGTGGATAACGCTCATCGACTTGTCCAGCGGCCCCTTATAGGATCATCTTTGGGGCGAGGAACGAGGCCGGCACACGTGAAGGTCGTTCTTAAGCAGCGACACCGAAATTTGAGCGTGAAATTCTCTAATTTTGAACAATTCACTTGCTATGTCGGGCGGGTAGTCTATCCGGCTTCAAACAAGCAAAAAAGACATGGCAGGCGTATGACCGAAACCTCTCTCTCAACCCGGGCAAACCCCACTACAACCGCTGCGCGGGATTGGGTGTCGACGCTTGCCAAATACCGTGAGCCAAATCAATGGCGCAGTTCCTTTGAACTGAGTGTCAGCATTATTCCATTCTTTGTGCTGTGGGCGCTGTCCTGGATGGCGCTTTCCGTCAGTTATTGGTTGGCGTTTGCGATTGCGGTCTTGAATGCCGCCTTCCTGCTGCGCCTGTTTGCGATCCAGCATGATTGCGGGCACGGGGCGTTCTTCAAGAACCGGACAGTCAGCGACTGGGTTGGACGGGCGATAGGGGTGCTGACCCTGACACCCTATGATGTCTGGCGCCGCACGCATTCTTACCATCACAACAGCTCGGGTAACTTGGACAAACGGGGAATGGGCGATATCCACACGCTGACAGTGGCGGAGTATCAATCCAAGACCCCCATTAACCGGTTCTGGTATCGTGTTTACCGAAATCCCGTCACACTTTTTATTCTTGGCCCCAGCTATCTGTTCTTGTTCCAAAACCGCTTGCCGTTGGGGTTGACTGATAGCGCTCGGTTCTGGGTCAGTGCGATGGGCACCAATGTCGCTATTCTGGCCGCGCTTCTGGCTGTCTACTACTTTGGCGGCCTAATGCCGGTCCTGCTGATCTTTTTGCCCTCAACCCTGATTGCGGCAACTGCCGGAGTGTGGTTGTTTTATGTGCAGCACCAATTCGAAGAAACGCATTGGGATGCGGACGAGGATTGGCAATTGCACGAGGCCGCTCTGCGCGGTAGCTCGCATTATGTCCTGCCGCCCGTGTTGCAGTGGTTCAGCGCCAATATTGGTATCCACCACGTGCACCATCTGTACAGTCGTATTCCTTTCTACCGCCTTACCGAGGTGCTGCGAGATCACGACGAATTGGCAAACAGCAACCAGATGACCATCCGTGAGAGCCTTGCAAACGCGCGGTTGCACCTTTGGGACGAGAAGCATCGCCGCCTGTTGTCCTTCGCTGAGGCGCGCATACTGTATCAGTGAAGTGGCTGACGACTTAGGTTCTAGGACTGTTTGCGCAAAGCAAACTGACCGAGCGACTTTAGGAAATGAAACCCAGGGCAAATGTTTCGGTAGCGTTTTCTTCGGTCTCCATCAGAATCTTTGGCAGCATACTATAGACACCCACCCCCAACACTGCTAAACGCTCCCAATCTTACGGCCTCGGATTCGTTCCGGGGCCTCTGATATTTGTAACCGGGGACCTTCGGGGCCCTATACCCTTGGCACCTACGGGGGCCTATCACATAGCGGGGAAACACCCTGCACTTGCTAAACGGAAGACAGAAAGCATGGCACTCAAGTCGTACAAGCCGACGACGCCGGGCCAGCGCGGGCTGGTGCTGATCGACCGTTCGGAGCTTTGGAAAGGACGTCCGGTCAAGTCTCTCACAGAGGGTTTGACCAAATCGGGCGGCCGGAACAACACCGGACGGATCACTTCACGCCGCCGCGGCGGTGGCGCAAAGCGTCTCTACCGGATCGTTGACTTCAAACGGAACAAATTTGATGTCGCGGCAACCGTCGAGCGGATCGAATATGACCCGAACCGGACCGCATTCATCGCACTGGTAAAATACGAAGACGGCGAGCAGGCGTATATCCTGGCTCCGCAGCGTCTGGCTGTTGGTGACAAAGTCGTGGCATCCGCCAAGGCCGACATCAAGCCGGGCAACGCAATGCCGTTCTCGGGCATGCCCATTGGTACCATCGTCCACAACATCGAGATGAAGCCTGGCAAAGGCGGTCAGATCGCACGTGCGGCTGGTACTTACGCTCAGTTCGTTGGTCGCGATGGCGGCTACGCTCAGATCCGTCTGAGCTCGGGCGAGCTGCGCATGGTCCGTCAGGAATGCATGGCCACCGTTGGTGCCGTGTCCAACCCCGACAACTCGAACCAGAACCTCGGTAAAGCCGGTCGTATGCGCCACAAGGGCGTTCGCCCGTCGGTTCGTGGTGTTGCAATGAACCCGATCGATCACCCGCACGGTGGTGGTGAAGGTCGTACCTCGGGTGGCCGTACGCCGGTTACACCGTGGGGTAAGGACACCAAGGGTAAGCGTACCCGCAACAAGAACAAAGCGTCCCAGAAGCTGATCATCCGCTCGCGGCACGCCAAGAAGAAGGGACGTTAATCCATGTCTCGCTCTGTTTGGAAGGGTCCTTTCGTCGATGCTTACGTGCTGAAAAAAGCCGAAGCAGCGCGCGAGTCGGGCCGCAACGAAGTCATCAAAATCTGGTCGCGTCGTTCCACCATTCTGCCCCAGTTCGTGGGTCTGACCTTTGGTGTGTACAACGGCCAGAAGCATATTCCCGTCAACGTCTCGGAAGACATGATCGGTCAGAAGTTCGGTGAATACTCGCCGACCCGTACCTATTATGGCCACGCCGCAGACAAAAAAGCGAAGCGGAAGTAAGTCATGGGCAAGGAAAAGAACCCCCGCCGCGTGGCTGAAAACGAAGCAATGGCGAAAACCCGCATGCTTCGCACCAGCCCGCAGAAACTGAACCTGGTTGCGCAAATGATCCGCGGCAAGAAAGTTGAGAAGGCTCTGACCGATCTGACTTTCAGCAACAAGCGTGTCGCGCAGGACGTCAAGAAGTGCCTGCAGTCCGCAATCGCCAACGCCGAGAACAACCACAACCTGGACGTTGACGAGCTGATCGTTGCCGAAGCCTGGGTTGGCAAGAACCTGGTCATGAAGCGCGGTCGTCCGCGTGCCCGTGGCCGTTTCGGCAAGATCATGAAGCCGTTCTCGGAGATCACCATCAAGGTGCGTCAAGTTGAGGAGCAAGCCTAATGGGTCATAAAGTAAATCCGATCGGCATGCGCCTGCAGGTCAACCGCACCTGGGACAGCCGCTGGTACGCCGACACCAAGGACTACGGTGATCTTCTGCTGGAAGACCTCAAGATCCGTGAGTTCATCAACAAAGAGTGCAAGCAGGCCGGTGTTGCCCGTGTGATCATCGAACGTCCGCACAAGAAGTGCCGCGTTACGATCCACACTGCACGTCCCGGTGTCATCATCGGCAAGAAAGGTGCAGACATCGAAGTTCTGCGCAAAAAGCTTGCTCGCATGACCGACAGCGAACTGCACCTGAACATCGTCGAAGTGCGCAAGCCCGAGCTTGACGCGCAGCTGGTTGCCGAGTCCATCGCTCAGCAGCTGGAACGCCGTGTTTCGTTCCGTCGCGCCATGAAGCGCTCGGTTCAGAACGCCATGCGCATGGGCGCCCTGGGTATCCGGGTGAACGTCGCGGGTCGTCTGGGCGGCGCCGAAATCGCACGGACCGAGTGGTACCGCGAAGGCCGCGTGCCTCTGCACACTCTGCGTGCCGACATCGATTACGCACATGCCGAAGCGATGACCCCCTACGGGATCATCGGGATCAAGGTCTGGATCTTCAAAGGTGAGATCATGGAGCACGATCCGCAGGCACGTGACCGTAAAGCACAGGAACTCCAGGACGGCCCTGCACCTCGTGGTGCTGGTGGCGGTCGTCGCTAAGGAGGGAAAGATATGCTTCAACCAAAGCGTACTAAATTCCGCAAGATGCACAAAGGCCGGATCAAGGGTCTCGCCAAGGGCGGCTCTGATCTGAACTTTGGCACCTACGGCCTGAAAGCTCTTGAGCCTGAGCGTGTAACTGCACGTCAGATCGAAGCTGCACGTCGTGCCATGACGCGTCACATGAAGCGTCAGGGTCGTGTTTGGATCCGCATCTTCCCCGACACTCCGGTCACGGCTAAGCCGATCGAAGTTCGTATGGGTAAAGGTAAAGGTTCGGTCGACCGCTGGGCATGCAAAGTCAAGCCTGGCCGCGTGATGTTCGAGATCGACGGCGTCAATGACGACATCGCCCGCGAGGCCCTGCGCCTGGCCGCGATGAAGCTGCCGATCAAGACCCGCGTCGTGGTTCGCGAAGACTGGTAAGCGATCCGGGGGCAACCCCGTTCGTGACAAGATTGACCCCCGTCGGGAAACCGACGGGGGTTTTCTGTTGCGCTTGTGAAGTTAAGGGTCGCAAAAACCGTCGATCTCTTCCCACTGCGCCCCTAGGCTAGCAGGTAGAAATGGGAGGGCCCTATGGTTCAGTTGCGCAAAAAAATGTTCGTCAAGGAAATCATAACAACCGATCAGTTGGGCCAGCCCTGCGATCCGATCAGCCGGGTTGCTGCGCTGGCGGTGTTCGCGAACCCTCTGGCTGGGCGGTTCTCGGACGACCTTTCAGAGTTGTTTGAGATTGGTGCGCTTCTTGGCCCGGACCTCGCATCCGAAGCGATATCCCAACTGGACGGTGCGCCGGTATCCTACGGTAAGGCAGCGATCATCGGCGTGAACGGCGATCTTGAACAGGGCGGGGCGGTGATCCACCCCAAACTCGGTGCTCCCATGCGCGCGGCGGCGGGCGGAGGCGAGGCGGTTATCCCCTCGAATGCCAAATTAGGCGCGCCGGGTTGCGCGATTGATCTGCCACTGGGGCACAAAGATAACCCGTGGTCGTTCGACCATTTCGACACTATGACGCTGAACATTCCAGACGCGCCGAAACCGGATGAGATCGTACTGTGCCTCGCCTATGCTGATTGCGGCCGCCCAATTCCCCGCTGTGGCAAAGGACCCGTCAAAAGCTAATCGACTGGCCTTGTAGAAAACACTGCGGTATGCCCGGCCCATGGCACAGATTGAATCACTCTTCGTAACCCGTCTCTACCGCGCGTCTCTTTCCGAGTTCGATCCCAAGATCGACGCTCAGGAATTGGAAAGCTCTTGCCTTGTTATCGCCGAGGATGATGAGGCGGGGCAGGAATGGTGCGAAGAGAACGGCTATCCCGGCTATACCAGTTATGCTTCGCTGACCGACCTGCCGTGGCGGTTCCCGATTTTCGCCGATCTGGTCGCTGCCTTGGATCAGCACGTCGCCGCTTTTGCCAAGGATTTGGAGTTCGATCTGGGTGAGGGCGCGTTGAAGCTGGAAGACCTGTGGATCAACATCCTGCCCGAGGGCGGAATGCATTCCAGCCACCTGCACCCGCACAGCGTAATCTCGGGCACGACCTATGTGGCGATGCCCGAGGGGGCGAGTGCGTTGAAGCTGGAGGATCCCCGCTCGGGTCGCATGATGGCTGCGCCGACGCGCGTTAAAGGCGGGCGGAGGGATTTGCAGCCGTTCATCTATATGAAGCCGCAGGTGGGGGACGTGCTGCTGTGGGAAAGCTGGCTGCGCCACGAGGTGCCGATGAACATGGCCGAGGATGAGCGGATCAGTGTCAGCTTTAACTACAAGTGGGAGTGATGACACTTATCTCAGGCGCGAGCATTTTTCAATAAACATCCAGATTGTACGTGATCAAGATGAGTTCGAGCACAAAACTTCACAAACTCAACAATCTGTATCTTTGGGCCAGGTTCTGGAATCATAGGAGAAAGGTTCGTAGGAATGAGCTTGCCAAGGCTAAAACTCAGAACTCCAACAAGAACCGCCTTTGCGTACTTGGAACAGCAAAAAACGAGGCCTTGAATTTGGCCGAGTGGGTCGAGCACTACGCACAGCAGGGTGCCGACAAAGTATTTCTTATCGATAACGGAAGTACAGACAACTCGATGGAAGTAATTTCGAGCTTCCTAAGTTCTGGTTTCGTAGAAGTTGTCAGTCTCCCCCAAAAACACAAGCAAGTGGCTCATTATTGGAAGGCATTCCAAAAATTTCAGGTTCCGCAGTCGTTTGAGTGGATGTTGGTTGCTGACGTTGATGAGTTTTGGTTCTGCAAAGATGGGGCCAAGCTGGTTGATGCGTTAGAGCAATTTGACGATGTGGACGTTGTTTATGCGAACTGGACGGTCTTTGGTACTTCAGGTCACAAAGAGCATCCCAACAGCTTGAGAAAAAATCTGGTCAAACGAAAACCCGGTTTGAGCCCACACAAATGGCGAAAGTACCTTGTGAGGACGTCAATCCCGAAAAAACTAGGGGATATCGGGGTACACTATGTACGTGGCGCGGATTCATGCCGTACGATCTCTGACAACGAGACCTTCCAGATTAACCATTATCAGTTTCAAAGCCTACATTACTGGAAAAACGTTAAGTTGACTCGGGGAGACGCTGATAAATTCCACCAAGATCACAGTCGAAAACTCCAACATCTCATCGACTTTGATAAACTGTGCACGGAGTTGGACACGCAACTTGCAGATAGACTCCGATCGCTCGAATCGTAAAAGGGCTGGAAGATTGGAGTCTTTCAAACTTCCTCTTGCCTCCCAACCCTCAAACCCTTATACGGCGGCATCTTGCGATCTCCCGGCGTTGTCGGGCGATTCGTATGTCTATCATTCATCCACCAGGTCAAAGGTGACCCGTGTACGGGGCCTTCTGGTGTTTTGAGCAAAGGAAAAAGGCGATGAACGCCCAAGAACTGCGTGACAAGACCCCGGACCAGCTCCGCGAGGAACTGGCCAACCTGAAGAAAGAAAGCTTTAACCTGCGCTTTCAACAGGCAACCGGTCAGCTGGAAAACACTGCTGGTATCAAAGCGGCCCGCCGCAACGCTGCCCGCGTCAAGACCATTCTGAACGAAAAGGCCGCTGCTGCGGCATCGGAGGAGTAATCCTATGCCCAAGCGTATCCTGTCCGGCGTGGTAACCAGCGACGCCAACGAGCAAACCGTAACCGTTTCGGTTGAGCGTCGTTTCAAGCACCCGCTGCTGCACAAAACCGTTCGTAAGTCCAAGAAATACCGGGCTCATGACGAAAAGAACGCCTTCAAGGTCGGTGACACAGTCCGCATCATCGAATGCGCGCCGAAATCGAAGACGAAACGTTGGGAAGTTCTGGAGGCGTAAGCCCCTAGGATTTTCCCATTTGTCGAAACCCTGGGGGATCTAATCAGACCAGCCCCCACAGGTCGGGAGAAACCACATGATCCAGATGCAGACCAATCTGGATGTCGCTGACAACTCCGGCGCACGCCGAGTTCAGTGCATCAAGGTCCTGGGTGGTTCCAAGCGTAAATACGCCTCCGTTGGCGACATCATTGTCGTCTCGGTGAAGGAAGCCATCCCGCGCGGCCGCGTAAAGAAAGGTGACGTCCGTAAGGCCGTCGTCGTACGCACTGCCAAGGAAGTCCGTCGCGAAGACGGCACCGCGATCCGTTTTGATCGCAACGCCGCCGTCATCCTGAACAACAACAACGAGCCAGTCGGTACCCGTATCTTTGGCCCCGTTGTTCGCGAACTGCGTGGCAAGAACTTCATGAAAATCATCTCGCTGGCTCCGGAGGTGCTGTAATCATGGCTGCTAAACTCCGCAAAGGCGACAAGGTCGTCGTGCTGGCCGGCAAGGACAAGGGCAAAGAGGGAACCATTTCCTCGGTTGACCCGAAAGCCGGTAAAGCTGTTGTCGAAGGCATCAACATTGCCATCCGTCACACCCGTCAGTCGCAAACTTCGCAAGGTGGTCGTCTGCCTCAGGCAAACCCGATCGAATTGTCGAACCTGGCGCTTCTGGATGCAAACGGCAAAGCAACCCGCGTTGGCTTCCGCATGGAAGGTGACAAGAAGGTGCGCTTCGCCAAGACCACAGGGGACGTGATCGATGCTTGATTCCGCAACCTACACCCCGCGTCTGAAAGCTCAGTACGTTGAAACCATCCGGGCCGCTCTGAAAGAAGAGTTCGGCTACAAGAACGACATGCAGCTGCCCAAGCTGGAGAAAATCGTTCTGAACATCGGTTGTGGTGCTGAGGCGGTCAAAGACTCGAAGAAAGCGAAAGCTGCTGTCGAAGATCTGACTGCGATTGCTGGTCAAAAGGCCGTTGCAACCAAGGCGAAGAAGTCGATCGCGGGTTTCCGCGTCCGTGAAGACATGCCGCTGGGCGCGAAAGTGACCCTGCGCGGTGACCGGATGTACGAATTCCTAGATCGCCTGATCACCATCGCGCTGCCGCGCGTTCGTGACTTCCGCGGTGTTAAGCCGTCTTTCGATGGTCAGGGCAACTTTGCCATGGGCATGAAAGAGCACATCGTGTTCCCGGAAATCGACTTCGACAAGGTCGACGAGGTCTGGGGCCTGGATATCGTAATTGCCACCACAGCGAAAACCGACGCTGAAGCAAAGAGCCTGTTGAAAGCTTTCAACATGCCCTTCAACGCTTAAGCGCCGCGAGGATTGAGACATGGCTAAAAAAGCAATGATCGAACGCGAAAAGAAGCGCGAACGCCTGGTGGCCAAATATGCCGCAAAGCGTGCCGAGCTGAAAGAAATCGCGAATGACGAGAGCCGCCCGATGGAAGAGCGTTTCAAAGCGCGTCTGAAACTGGCGAAACTGCCGCGCAACAGCTCGGCTACCCGTCTGCACAACCGTTGTCAGCTGACCGGTCGTCCCCACGCTTACTACCGTAAGCTGAAGGTCAGCCGTATCGCGCTGCGCGAGCTGGGTTCTGCTGGTCAGATCCCCGGCATGGTGAAATCGAGCTGGTAAGGGAGACATAAATATGAATGATCCTATCGGCGATATGCTCACCCGTATCCGCAACGCGCAAATGCGCGGCAAGTCCACCGTTTCCACCCCGGCTTCCAAGCTGCGTGGCTGGGTTCTGGACGTGCTGGCGGACGAAGGCTACATCCGTGGTTATGAAAAGACGACCGGTGAAAACGGTCATCCGGCCATCGAAATCAGCCTGAAATACTACGAAGGCACCCCTGTTATTCGCGAACTGAAGCGGGTTTCGAAACCCGGTCGTCGCGTCTACATGGGCGTCAATGACATCCCGCAGGTCCGTCAGGGTCTGGGCGTGTCGATTGTCAGCACTCCGAAAGGTGTGATGTCGGACGCAAACGCTCGCTCCAACAATGTTGGCGGCGAAGTGCTCTGCACCGTCTTCTAAGGAGGTCTGCAATGTCTCGTATTGGTAAAAAACCGGTCGAGCTGCCCAGCGGCGTTACCGCCTCTGTGTCTGGCCAGACCATCGAAGTGAAAGGTCCGAAAGGCACCCGCAGCTTCACCGCCACCGACGACGTTACACTGTCGGTTGAAGACAACGTGGTCAAGATCGACCCCCGTGGCATGTCCAAGCGTGCCCGCCAGCAGTGGGGCATGAGCCGCACCATGGTTGCCAACCTGGTAACTGGTGTGACGACTGGCTTCAAAAAAGAGTTGGAGATCCAGGGTGTTGGTTACCGGGCTCAGATGCAGGGCAACACCCTGAAGCTGAACCTGGGTTACAGCCACGATGTTGATTTCACTGCTCCGGAAGGTGTCACCATCACCGCGCCGAAGCAGACCGAAATCGTTGTGGAAGGTATCGACCAGCAGCAGGTGGGCGAAGTCGCGGCCAAAATCCGCGAATGGCGCCGTCCCGAGCCGTACAAAGGCAAGGGCATCCGCTACAAGGGCGAGTTCATCTTCCGCAAGGAAGGCAAGAAGAAGTAAGGACGCAGACAATGGCAAACAGCAAAAGAACCCTGTTTCTGAAGCGCCGCCTGCGCGTTCGGAACAAACTTCGCAAAGTCAACGCCGGCCGCGTACGCCTGTCGGTTCACCGTTCGAACAAGAACATCAGCGTTCAGCTGATCGACGACGTTCGTGGCGTGACCCTGGCCGCAGCCTCGACCCTGGAAAAAGATCTGGGTGTTGTTGGCAAGAACAATGTCGAAGCGGCCACCAAAGTGGGCGCGGCCATCGCCGAGCGTGCCAAGAAGGCGGGCGTCGAAGAGGCCTATTTCGATCGTGGTGGCTTCCTGTTCCACGGCAAGGTGAAGGCAGTTGCCGACGCCGCGCGTGAAGGTGGTCTGAAGATCTAAGACCTGCGGGCAGCTTGGCGGCTGCCCCGATGATCCGGGGGCCCTGACGTTAGTCGGGGCTCACTTGGATTGAAGAAAACGGCGCCGGATGCGCCACATGAGAAAAGGGATGCCAAATGGCAGAACGTGAAAACCGTCGGGGCCGTGGCCGCGACCGTGAAGAAGCACCGGAATTTGCAGATCGTCTGGTCGCAATCAACCGCGTGTCGAAAACCGTAAAAGGTGGTAAGCGCTTTGGCTTCGCCGCTCTGGTGGTTGTCGGCGATCAGAAAGGCCGCGTCGGCTTTGGCAAAGGTAAAGCGAAAGAAGTACCTGAGGCCATCCGCAAGGCGACTGAGCAAGCCAAGCGTCAGATGATCCGCGTGCAACTGCGCGAAGGTCGTACTCTGCACCACGACATCGAGGGCCGTCACGGCGCTGGTAAAGTGGTTATGCGCACCGCACCTGAAGGTACTGGTATCATCGCCGGTGGTCCGATGCGTGCCGTGTTCGAAATGCTGGGCGTTAAGGATGTTGTGTCCAAGTCGCTGGGCTCGCAGAACCCGTACAACATGATCCGCGCCACCATCAACGGCCTGCAGAAAGAGCAGAGCCCGCGTTCGGTTGCCGCACGTCGTGGCAAAAAAGTTGCTGACATCCTGCCCAAGCGGGACGAAGCACCGGCTGAAGCCGAAGCGTAAGGAGTAGCGTACCATGGCAAAAACCATCGTCGTCAAGCAGATCGGTTCCCCGATCCGCCGCCCCGCCGAACAGCGCGCAACCCTGATCGGTCTGGGCCTGAACAAGATGCACCGCACCCGTGAACTGGAGGATACGCCTTCGGTCCGCGGCATGGTCAACAAGATCCCGCATCTGGTGGAGATCATCGAAGAACGCGGCTAAGCGCTGCATCTGTTAAGAATTGAAAAAGCCCCCGTTGTTATCGGGGGCTTTTTTCGTGCTTCAAAGTTAGTTCGTCCGCTTTGAGCCCCTTTCGACCGATCCTGCCCATTTTACCAATGTCTGCTTTTCCCCACTCGTCGCACTACAAGCTTTACATTCCCAATAGTTTGCCTACATTTTATACAATGTATAATTATTTTCTGGATGAAAGCGCGATGCCCACAGGACACATCATGATGGCGATGACTCTCGACGGATTCGTCGCCAGACCGGACCATTCACTTGACTGGTTATTCAAGCAGTCAACCAATGCCGAAGATCATGGCTTTCAGGAATTTATGGACAGCATCGATGTTTTAGTCATGGGAAGCGGCTCACTCAAAACAGTGCTAGGTTTTGACGAATGGCCTTACGAGAAACCGGTTGTGGTTTTGAGTCGAACCATGACGGAAGAAGACATCCCTCAAAATCTGCATGACAATATCGAGTTCTCGACACTGACACCGGAAGCGCTTTGGGAGGATTTCGAGAAGCGCGGCCTTAAGCGAGTGTATGTTGATGGCGGAGCAATCATCCGCTCGTTTTTGAAAGCAGGATTTGTTCATACCATGAAAATTGGTTTGATCCCCATACTGATCGGAGACGGAATACGGATATTTGGCGATAACGGTCGAGACATCGATTTAGAGCTTGTGTCGTCCAAAGCCCATGCATCCGGCTCCGTAGAATTGAACTACGAAGTCAAAGCCGCATGACAACAAGTTCAGCGGCGGGACGTCCCAAAAAGGCGGAGCAGACCCTCTCTCAGCAGTTGGTCCTGACCACAGCGCTCCAGTTCATAAAGAGCAATGGAACAGAGGCTATGACGTTTCGGGTCTTGGCTGATCTGCTGGATGTAACGCCCATGGCCGTAAAATATCACACAGGCAGCAAGCATGAATTGCTCCTCGCCTTGGTTGAACACGCTTATAAGGGCACGCTGGATGTTTCCTGTGCGGCAACACCAAGAGAGCGCATCAGAAGCGTGCTCACAGAATATTGCTCGCGAGCTCTGACCTATCCGAGTTTGCTTCGGGCAGTTCTGGAAGACATTTCACTGGTGAAAGGCGAACTTGTACGGATCACTGATGAGCTCAGGATCAACACCCAGAAACTGGATAATGGGGATGAAGGAGACGTGTTGCTTCATCTCTTAATTGATTACACCCACGGCTTTGCCTTGTCCGCGTCTGCTGGAGAGGGAAACCCTTTAAGGACCGAAGATTTTCAGCAGGGGCTGGACTGGATTCTGGACCGTCTCCACGACGAATGAAAGATGAGCAATACAATTGGTCAATGGAATGACCGAAAGCATCCATTGGTTTTTGTGCAGCGAAAGTGCGCTTTGTCCCGCAATGTGGACACTCGTCCGATTCAGCGCAACGGGCACAAACTCCTGTATCGCCATTCCCTCAACGCATACCGGATAGACCGAAACATCCGTTGTTAGCGATACCCACCCTCCTTATCTGAGCCCTGTCCCAAACAGGAACGCAAACAGTCACTCGGGGAATTCGCCTCGGGCTTAGAAAGGAAACGAACCATGGCACATACAGCAACATTTACTCGCGAAGGCTTTGGCCTGACCGCCCGCATCACAGCGCTCGTTGCGCGCATCAAAGAGGGTTTTGCCCTGCGCACCGAGTACAATCGCACCTATGCAGAGCTGCAAAGCCTGTCTGATCGGGAACTGAACGACATCGGTGTGCGTCGCTGCGATATCAAAGACATCGCGCGTGAGCACACTTACTGCTCGTAAAACTACCACCACTCACTGATGAAGGGGCGCCAAATCGGCGCCTCTTTTGGTTTTTGGGGGTGTGATACAACAAACCTTGCATCCTGCGGGGCAAAGCTGTAGAGCGCTCCGGTGGATTTGTGTCCACGAGAATCAAAACCAAGAAATGCCGTGTTTGGCCCATCACGCTTCGGGGGTCACATCCGGCTAAGGAGAAGCGATATGAAACTGCACGAATTGCGCGACAATGCTGGCGCCGCCCCGAAACGCACCCGCGTTGGCCGTGGTCCGGGTTCCGGCAAAGGTAAAATGGGTGGCCGTGGTATCAAAGGCCAGAAATCCCGTTCGGGTGTGGCCATCAACGGCTACGAAGGCGGCCAGATGCCGCTGTACCAGCGCCTGCCCAAGCGTGGCTTCAATAAGCCGAACCGCAAGGAATTCGCCGTTATCAACCTGGGTCTGATCCAGAAATTCGTCGACGCCGGCAAGCTGGACGCCAAAGCAGCAATCACCGAGGATGCGCTGGTTGCATCCGGTCTGGTGCGTCGCAAGCTAGACGGTATCCGCGTTCTGGCCAAAGGCGAAATCAGCACCAAAGTGAACCTGGAAGTAACCGGTGCTTCGAAATCTGCCGTTGAGGCAGTTGAGAAAGCGGGCGGTTCACTGACGGTAACAAAAGCCGCTGCGGCAGAGTAAGCGCTTGTGAGCGGGCCAAGACCCGCTTACATAGACCTCAGAGTTTTCCAAGACGCCGCCCGAGCCGGAAAACGGTTCCGGGCGGTGTTTGCATAAGAGAGACCGATTTATGGTATCAGCAGCAGAACAAATGGCAGCCAACACAAGCTGGGCTGCTTTGGGCAAAGCCACCGATCTGCGCAACCGCATCCTGTTCACGCTTGCATTGCTGATCGTCTATCGTCTGGGCACCTTTATTCCGGTTCCGGGCATCGACGGCCAAGCACTGCGCGAGTTCATGGAGCAAGCGGGGCAGGGCATCGGCGGTATGGTTTCGATGTTTACTGGCGGGGCGCTGGGGCGGATGGGGATTTTTGCCCTTGGCATCATGCCCTACATTTCAGCCTCGATCATCGTGCAGCTGCTGACATCCATGGTTCCCGCGCTCGAACAGCTCAAGAAAGAGGGCGAGCAGGGGCGCAAGAAGATCAACCAATATACCCGCTTCGGCACCGTGGCCTTGGCCACCGTTCAGGCTTACGGTCTGGCGGTGTCGCTGGAATCGGGCGATCTGGCGACCGATCCGGGCCTGTTCTTCCGCTTGTCGACCATGATCACGCTGGTTGGTGGTACAATGTTCCTGATGTGGCTGGGTGAGCAGATCACCGCACGCGGCATCGGCAACGGTATCTCTCTGATCATCTTCGTGGGCATCATTGCCGAAGTTCCGGCCGCCTTGGCACAGTTCTTCGCTTCGGGCCGCTCGGGCGCGATCAGCCCTGCTGTGATCATCGGTGTGATCGTGATGGTGATTGCCGTGATTACATTCGTGGTCTTCATGGAACGCGCTTTGCGCAAGATCCATATTCAATACCCGCGTCGTCAGGCCGGTATGAAGATCTATGAGGGCGGCTCGAGCCACCTGCCGGTCAAAGTGAACCCAGCGGGCGTGATCCCGGCGATCTTTGCCAGCTCGCTGCTGCTGCTGCCGGTGACGATCTCGACCTTCTCTTCGGGGGCGACCAACGGGCCGGTCATGTCTTGGCTTCTGGCCAACTTTGGTCCCGGCCAGCCGCTGTATCTGCTGTTCTTCGCTTCGATGATCGTTTTCTTTGCCTATTTCTACACGTTCAACGTGTCGTTCAAACCGGACGATGTGGCGGACAACCTGAAAAAGCAGAACGGTTTTGTGCCGGGCATCCGTCCGGGCAAGAAAACCGCCGAGTATCTAGAATACGTGGTCAACCGCGTACTTGTTCTGGGTTCGGCCTATCTGGCGGCGGTCTGTCTGTTGCCTGAAATTCTTCGGGGCCAGTTTGCCATCCCGTTCTATTTCGGCGGCACCTCGGTTCTGATTATTGTCTCTGTGACCATGGACACGATCCAACAGGTCCAGAGCCACCTGCTGGCGCACCAATACGAAGGGCTGATCGAAAAGTCCCAACTGCGCGGCAAAGGTAAGAAACGTGGCAGGAAGGGACCCGCTCGTCGATGAACATCATTCTTCTCGGCCCCCCGGGGGCAGGCAAAGGAACGCAAGCCCGTCACTTGGTTGAAACCCGTGGCATGGTCCAGCTGAGCACTGGCGACATGCTGCGTGAAGCCAAAGACAGCGGCACTGAAATGGGCAACCGCGTAGCCGAGGTGATGGCTAAGGGCCAGCTTGTGACGGATGAGATCGTGATCGGCCTGATCCGCGAAAAGTTGGAACAAGGCGCTGAAGGCGGGTTCATCTTTGACGGTTTCCCGCGCACTCTGGCCCAAGCCGATGCGTTGGGTGAGCTGCTGGACAGCACCGGCGAGACCTTGGACGCGGTTATCGCGATGGAAGTGAACGACGACGCTCTGGTCGCGCGTATCACGGCTCGGTCAACCTGCGGCGGTTGCGGTGAAGTCTACAACGACATCACTAAACCGATCCCGGCGGACGGCAAATGCTCGAACTGCGGCAAAGAAGGTGACTTCAAACGCCGTGCGGACGACAATGAGGAAAGCCTCAAGACCCGTCTGATGGAGTACTACAAAAAGACCTCAATGCTGATCGGCTATTATCACGCCAAGGGCAACCTGTCCTGGGTTGATGGTCTCGGGGAGATTGACGAGGTTCAGGGCGCGATAGCTGGTGTGTTGGACGCCTGATCGATCCACATTTGAATATGGGCTTGACGGCACTGCCAAAAGCCCATATCGACCCCCATCCCTAAAGGGAATCAAGACTGCGTGAGGGATTCGTCCCAACCGCCCCGACCACCTCGAATAATGCTGGGCCCGCTGGCGACACTGCCAAGGTCAAGCGTTGTGAAAAAAGGTTCTGGAGTTACGGAACCGCAACGAAAAGGAAAGTGACACGTGGCACGTATTGCCGGCGTAAACATCCCGACTGCAAAGCGGGTACCTATCGCCCTCACATATATCACCGGTATCGGCAACACCTCGGCAAAAGCGATCTGCGAAGCCGTGGGCATTGAAGCGACCCGTCGCGTCAACGAACTGTCTGACGCCGAAGTTCTGAAAATCCGCGAGTACATCGACGAAAACTACACTGTCGAAGGTGACCTGCGTCGTGAAGTTCAGATGAACGTCAAACGCCTGATGGACCTGGGCTGCTACCGCGGTCTGCGTCACCGCCGCAACCTGCCGGTTCGCGGTCAGCGTACCCACACCAATGCTCGTACCCGCAAAGGCCCCGCGAAGGCCATTGCTGGTAAGAAGAAATAAGGGAGGGTCTGACCGATGGCACGCGATAAGACTCGCATCAAGCGCAAAGAGCGTAAGAACATCGCATCGGGCGTTGCCCATGTGAACTCGACCTTCAACAACACCAAGATCCTGATCTCGGACGTACAGGGCAACGCCATTTCGTGGTCGTCTGCCGGTACCATGGGCTTCAAAGGCTCGCGGAAATCGACACCTTACGCTGCTCAGATGGCTGCAGAAGATGCGGGCAAGAAGGCGCAGGAACATGGCGTCAAGACGCTGGAAGTCGAAGTTCAAGGCCCTGGTTCGGGTCGTGAATCGGCTCTGCGCGCTCTGGCTGCTGTGGGCTTCAACATCACGTCGATCCGCGACGTGACGCCGATTGCGCACAATGGTTGCCGCCCGCCGAAGCGTCGCCGCGTCTAAGCGATTTTGAATTGAGCTGGGGCTGTGTTTTTGCACGGCCCCAGCACGTCATTTTGAACCTCGGGCGTCTGCACCTTGTTGGTCATGGGGCGCGGACAGGAATGGAGGGATTACATGATCCATAAGAATTGGGCAGAATTGATCAAGCCGACTCAGCTGGACGGCAAGCCGGGCAACGACCCTGCGCGTCAGGCAACGCTGGTTGCTGAACCGCTGGAGCGTGGCTTTGGTCTGACTTTGGGTAACGCGCTGCGCCGCGTTCTAATGAGCTCGCTGCAAGGCGCGGCCATTACCAGCGTTCAGATCGACAACGTATTGCACGAGTTCTCGTCGGTTGCTGGTGTCCGTGAAGACGTCACCGACATCATCCTGAACCTCAAAGGCGTGTCGCTGCGTATGGAAGTCGAAGGTCCCAAGCGCCTGTCGATCAATGCCAAAGGCCCCGCCGTTGTCACCGCAGGCGACATCAGCGAAAGCGCCGGTATCGAGGTTCTGAACCGCGATCACGTCATCTGTCACCTGGATGATGGCGCCGACCTGTTCATGGAACTGACCGTCAACACCGGCAAGGGTTACGTCTCGGCTGAGAAGAACAAGCCCGAAGATGCACCCATCGGCCTGATCCCGATCGACGCGATCTATTCGCCGGTCAAGAAGGTTGCCTATGACGTTCAGCCGACCCGCGAAGGTCAGGTTCTGGACTATGACAAACTGACCCTGAAGATCGAAACCGATGGTTCGATCACTCCCGAAGACGCGTTGGCATTTGCCGCACGTATCCTTCAGGATCAGCTGTCGATCTTTGTCAACTTCGACGAGCCGGAATCGGCCAGCCGCCAAGACGAAGACGATGGTCTGGAGTTTAACCCGCTGCTGCTGAAGAAAGTGGACGAACTGGAACTGTCGGTCCGTTCGGCAAACTGCCTGAAGAACGACAACATCGTCTATATCGGCGACCTGATCCAGAAGACCGAAGCCGAGATGCTGCGCACCCCGAACTTCGGCCGCAAGTCGCTGAACGAGATCAAAGAAGTGCTGTCCGGCATGGGTCTGCACCTCGGCATGGATGTCGAGGATTGGCCGCCCGACAATATCGAAGATCTGGCGAAGAAATTCGAAGACGCGTTCTAAGCGCGTCTTCACAAATGCCCGGAATTCCGGGGACCATATGGGCACTTCCGCCTCAAGGAGAGCCGGTGACACGCATCGCCGGCCAGACAAAGCAAAACGCGAAAGAAGGAACTAGAAAATGCGTCACGCACGTGGTTACCGCCGCCTGAACCGTACTCATGAGCACCGTAAGGCTCTGTTTGCAAACATGGCTGGCTCGCTCATCGAACATGAGCAAATCAAGACAACACTGCCCAAGGCAAAAGAACTGCGCCCGATCATCGAAAAGCTGGTCACTCTGGGCAAGCGCGGCGACCTGCACGCCCGCCGTCAGGCCGCAGCACAGCTGAAAGAAGACAAAGACGTCGCCAAGCTGTTCGAAGTTCTGGGCCCCCGCTACGCCGAGCGTCAGGGCGGTTACGTCCGCATCCTGAAAGCAGGCTTCCGCTATGGCGACATGGCGCCGATGGCGATCATCGAATTCGTTGATCGTGACGTCGACGCCAAAGGCGCAGCCGACAAGGCCCGCGTTGCCGCCGAAGAAGCCGCTGACGAAGAATAAGATCGCGCCGTCTGGCTGATTAGAAACCTCCGCCCCACGTCGGGCGGAGGTTTTTCTTTTGCGGCATCGCTGACTTGCATTCGGCTGCGCAGGTCCGCATATCTGGGGCGATCCAAATCCCGGAGGTCTCATGATCCGCGTCTTTCTGACCCTGATGCTTTTGAGTCTTGCATCCCATAGCCACGCTGAAACCAAAGTGCCGACCTCTCAGGCCGAAATCAGTCTCGGCTTTGCGCCGGTGGTGAAGCAAGCGGCACCGGCGGTAGTGAATATCTATGCCAAGATCGTGCGGGAAGGGCGGGGGAACACTCTGTTTTCGGACCCGTTCTTTCAGGACTTTTTCGGCCGCGGTTTTGCCGAGCCGCGCCCAAGGGTTCAGAACTCGCTGGGGTCGGGGGTGATCCTGACTGCAGACGGGTATGTGGTGTCGAACTTCCACGTTGTCGGCAAGGCAACTGAGATCCGGGTGGTCACGACCGATCGTCGCGAGTATTCCGCGCAGGTGGTGCTGGGCGACAAGGAAAGCGATATCGCCATTCTGCGTTTGGATGAGGCCGAGGCGTTGCCTTATCTGCCTCTGCGCGATTCCGATCAGGTTGAGGTTGGTGAACTGGCGCTGGCAATTGGCAACCCGTTTGGCGTCGGACAAACGGTGTCGTCTGGGATTATCTCGGGGTTGGCGCGTACGGGCACGGCAACCGGTAATGCGCGGGGCTATTTCATCCAGACCGATGCAGCGATCAATCCGGGCAATTCCGGCGGGGCATTGATTGACGTGAACGGTGATCTGATCGGCATCAACACCGCGATCCTGACGCGTTCGGGCGGGTCGAACGGAATCGGCTTTGCGATACCGGCCAATTTGGTTGCGGAATTCCTGCGTCAGGCTCAGGCTGGAAATAACAGTTTCATAAGCCCATGGGCCGGGATGGCGGGCCAGCACATGAGTGCGGACATCGCCGAGTCTCTGGGTCTTGTAATTCCGCAGGGCGTCGTGGTGTCCGATCTGCATCCGCTCAGTCCTTTGGGCGAAGCCGGGTTGCGGGTTGGCGACGTGGTGACGCATGTGGATGGGGACGAGGTGAACTCACCCGCTGAAATGAAGTTTCGCATGTCTGTCGCGGGTGTGGGCGGCAGCTCGGTCCTGACGCTGTTGCGGGGCGAGGTTCGGGAAGAGGTCGAGATCGCCCTGATCAAAGCGCCCGAGGTTCCGCCCTCGGACGATGCAATACTGGACAACCAGACGGTTATGCCAGGGTTGAAAGTAGCGCGGATCAACCCGGCTGTCATTGCACGGATGGGGTTGATCTTGTCGCAGACCGGCGTGGTCGTCACCGATCCGGGGCGCTATGGCGGGCGCTCGGGTCTGCGTGTTGGTGACGTAGTCAACAGCATCAATGGGGTCTCAATTGACCACCCTGATGATGTGGTTCAGGCGCTGACCGATCCGGGGCGCAGATTGCAGCTGGATGTGTCGCGCGGGGGGCGTTCGGTTTCGGTAAGGTTCCGCTTGTGAGTGATCTGTTCGATACCGGCGCGGCGCAACCAGCCCCGTCAGCGCATCGTCCGTTGGCCGACCGTTTGCGCCCCCAAAGCTTGGCGGATGTGATCGGGCAGGAGCAGGTCCTGGGACCGGATGCTCCGTTGGGTGTCATGCTGGCCTCGGGCAGCCTGTCCAGCCTGATCTTTTGGGGGCCGCCGGGCGTGGGCAAAACGACCATTGCACGCCTCTTGGCGCAGGAAACCGACCTTCATTTCGTGCAGATCAGCGCGATTTTCTCTGGTGTTCCCGATTTGCGTAAGGTCTTCGAGGCCGCGAAAATCCGCCACCAGAACGGGCAGGGTACGCTGCTGTTCGTGGATGAGATCCATCGGTTCAACAAGGCCCAGCAGGACGGGTTTTTGCCGTATATGGAAGACGGCACGATCCTGCTGGTGGGGGCGACGACCGAGAACCCCTCGTTCGAGTTGAACGCCGCTGTGCTGAGCCGCGCGCAGGTGTTAGTGCTGGAACGCCTTGATCTGGCCGATCTGGAACGTCTGACCCAGCGTGCCGAAAAGGAACTGGGCACGGCGCTGCCCCTGACCGGCCCCGCACGCGAGGCACTACAGGAAATGGCCGATGGCGACGGGCGGGCGTTGTTGAATCTGATCGAACAAATCGCAGCGTGGAAAGTAGACGCGCCGCTGGACCCGGATGCGCTATCGACCCGTCTGATGCGGCGGGCGGCGAAATACGACAAGTCGGGGGATGAACACTACAACCTAATCTCGGCCCTGCATAAATCGGTGCGCGGGTCGGACCCAGATGCGGCGCTGTACTGGTTCGCGCGGATGCTGAACGGGGGTGAAGACCCGCGCTATTTGGCGCGACGCATCACGCGCATGGCGGTCGAGGATATCGGGCTGGCCGATCCGCAGGCACAGGCGATCTGTCTGCAATCGTGGCAGACCTATGAACGCCTTGGTAGTCCCGAGGGGGAATTGGCGCTGGCGCAGGCGCTGGTCTATCTGGCGCTCGCCCCCAAATCAAACGGGGCCTATGTGGGGTATAAGGCGGCGATGCGGCTGGCCAAGCAGTCGGGCAGTGAACCGCCGCCCAAGCATATCCTGAACGCGCCGACCTCGCTCATGAAGGATCAGGGCTATGGCGCGGGCTATGCCTATGACCATGATACCGAGGATGGGTTTTCCGGCCAGAACTATTTTCCCGACGGGATGGACAGGCCTGAGCTGTATCAACCGGTCGAACGCGGGTTCGAGCGCGAGTTGAAAAAACGGTTGGACTATTTCGCCAAGCTGCGGGCGCAACGCAACGGTTGACTCTGCCGGTAAGGCACGCCACAGACGCGCATGTTTTCAATGGCACTGAATGGCATGCAATCCGCGCGGACCCGCCGCGTGAAGGGGATATCGGTATGAGTGGCGTACAAATGATCACCGTGGCAGAAGGCGATGGCGACCAGCGGATTGACCGTTGGCTGCGCCGTCTATTTCCGCATGTCAGCCAGGGCCGCATCGAAAAGATGTGCCGTAAGGGTGAATTGCGCGTGGATGGCGGACGGGTGAAAGCCGCGACCCGGCTTGAGGCCGGGCAGGTCGTGCGCGTGCCACCTCTGCCCGACGCAGATCACAAACCGGCCGAGGTTAAGCGGCGGATTTCGGATGCCGATGCCAAGATGATCCAGTCCTGCGTGATTTACCGTGATGACCACGTGCTGGCGCTGAACAAACCGCATGGCCTGCCCGTGCAGGGCGGCAGTGGTCAGACGCGGCATGTGGACAGCCTGTCCGAGGCGCTACGCTTTGGCTATGACGAGAACCCGCGCCTTGTGCATCGGTTGGACAAGGACACATCCGGCGTTCTGCTGCTGGCTCGCACGCGCGAGGCCGCCAAGGGCCTGACCGCAGCCTTTCGCCACCGCGATACGCGCAAGATCTATTGGGCCCTGGTCGCCGGTGTGCCGACCCCCTATCTGGGCGAGATCAAGACCGGCCTGGTCAAGGCCGCCGGTCATGGCAAGCACGGCGAGGGCGAGAAAATGATCCCCGTCCATCTGAACGAGGTCAACGACACCCCCGGCGCGAAGCGGGCGCATACGCATTATGCCACGCTCTACCGTGTGGCCGGGCGCGCAGCTTGGGTCGCGATGGAGCCGATCACCGGCCGCACGCATCAGCTGAGGGCGCATATGGCGGCGATTGGTCATCCGATCATCGGTGACGGCAAATATGGCGGCTCGGGTCAGGAAAACCTTGGCGATGGCTGGGGTGCGCAGTTGGGCGGGATCATCAGCAAAAAGCTGCACCTGCATGCGCGGCAGGCCTCGTTCGAACACCCGGTGACGCGCAAGACGATCACCGTGAAGGCCCCCTTGCCGGATCACATGAAACACAGCTGGGACACCTTCGGCTGGACCGAGGATCTGGCCGCCGACGACCCGTTCAAGGAACTGCAATGAGCGCACCCCTGCGTTTGGTGCTGTTCGACGTGGACGGCACTCTGGTCGACAGTCAGGGCAGTATCGTTGCTGCTATGACCGCCAGTTTCAACGCGCTGTCCCTGCCGGTGCCGGAGCGCACGGCGATCCTGTCCATTGTTGGCCTGTCGCTGCCCAAGGCGCTGGCGCAGCTTGCGCCGCAGCATTCGGATGCGGATCAGGCGCGGCTGGTCGAGGAGTATAAACAGGCCTATCACGCGCATCGGCTGGAACAGGGCATGGCGGGATCGCCGCTCTATCCCGGTGCCCGCGAGGTGATTGAAGCGTTGCACGCCATCCCCGAGGTGCTGCTGGGTGTGGCGACCGGCAAATCTCAACGCGGATTGGATGCGCTGATCGAAGGACACGGGTTGCAAGGCTATTTCGTCACGCGGCAGGTGGCAGATCATCACCCTTCAAAACCGCACCCGTCGATGATTGACACCGCGCGAGCCGAGACAGGGGTTGAGGCAATCGATACCGTGATGATCGGCGACACCCGGTTTGACATGGATATGGCCGCTGCTGCCGGTGTGCGCAGCGTCGGCGTCACATGGGGTTACCACGCGCGTCCCGCGCTAGAGGCTGCGACCACCATCATTGAAACATTCGACCAGTTGCCTGGCGCACTGGAGCAAATCTGGACCTGACACGATGAGCGACTGGAAACCGAAACGATTCTGGACCCAAAGCGCAGTGGTTGAGACCGAAGGCGGCTTCACCGTCGAGCTGGATGGCCGCCGGGTCAAAACACCTGCCAAGGCGGGGCTGGTTGTGCCGACACAGGCCATGGCGCAGGAGATTGCCACCGAGTGGGACGCGCAGGAAAAAGAGGTCGACCCGACCACGATGCCCTTCACGCGCTCGGCCAATGCCGCAATCGACAAGGTCCGGCATCAGCACGCCGAGGTTGCAGACATGCTGGCCGACTACGGCGATTCGGACCTTCTGTGCTACCGCGCCACGCACCCGCAAGAGTTGCAGCAACGACAGGCGGATCAGTGGGACCCCGCCCTTGATTGGGCGGCCGAGACGCTCGCCGCGCGCCTGCTGCCGGTCGCCGGGGTTTTGCATCATCCCCAGGACCCGCAAGCCCTGCTGGGCCTGCGCCAACGTGTCCATGATTTCACGGACTTCCAATTGGCCGCCTTCCACGATCTGGTCAGCCTGTCTGGTTCACTGGTGCTTGGATTCGCTGCTACCGCAGATTGGCGCCCTGCCGAGGAGATCTGGCAAGCCTCTCGATTGGACGAGTTGTGGCAAATCGAACAATGGGGTCACGACGACGAGGCCCACGCCGCGTCCGAGGTCAAAAGGGCCGCTTTCCTACACGCCAAGCGGTTCTTTGACCTCTCGGTTTGAGCCCTTATGCCGGAATTTTTGCCGTTACTGCGGACATCTGGAAGATGATCCATCGTTTTCACTGATCCGACCCTTGACGTTTGTTTATGAATGCGACCAAACTCGGGCGCACTAAAGGGGAGACACCTTTGGGGAAACCTTTCTGGTGCCAAAGGTGCCGGACAGAGCCGTCTCTGGAAAGAGGCGGAAAATCAGGAAGAGGTAAAAATGAAAAAATCCGTAATCTTGGGCGTGGCAACCGTTGCCGGCCTGGCTGCAGGCGCAGCGGCAGCGGGGACTGTCGATGATGTCAAAGCGCGCGGTAAGCTGAACTGCGGTGTGACCACCGGTCTGGTTGGCTTTGCCGCACCCGACGCGAATGGCGAATGGCAAGGCTTTGACGTCTCGCTGTGCCGCGCGGTCGCTGCTGCTGTTCTGGGCGATGCGAGCGCCGTAGAATTCGTTCCGACCACTGGCAAGACCCGTTTCACCGCGCTGGCCTCGGGCGAGATCGACATGCTGGCCCGTAACACCACCTGGACCTTTAGCCGCGACGTCGACCTGAAGTTCGAATTCGTGGGCGTGAACTACTATGACGGTCAGGGCTTTATGGTTCCCAAGGCGCTGGGTGTTAGCTCGGCCAAAGAACTGGACGGCGCAACCGTCTGCATCCAGACCGGCACCACGACAGAGCTGAACCTGGCGGACTTCTTCCGCTCGAACAACATCAGCTACGAGCCGGTTCCGATCGAAACCAACGCCGAAGCGCAGCAGCAGTACCTGGCTGGCGCATGTGACGTCTACACCACCGACGCATCGGGCCTGGCCGCAACCCGCGCCACGTTCGAAGATCCGGCGGCGCATGTCCTTCTGCCCGAAATCATCTCGAAAGAGCCTCTGGGCCCGCTGGTCCGTCACGGCGATCACGAGTGGGGCGACGTTGTCCGCTGGACTCTGAACGCGCTGGTCTCGGCTGAAGAGCTGGGCGTGACCTCGGCAAACATCGACGAGATGGCCGCTGGCACCAACAACCCCGAAGTGAACCGTCTGCTCGGCAGCGAAGGCACTCTGGGTGAGATGCTGGGCCTCGACGCTCAGTGGGCGATGCGCGCGATCAAATCGGGCGGCAACTATGGTGAAGTCTTTGCCAAGAACATCGGCGAAGAAACTCCGATCGGTCTGGCACGCGGCCTGAACGCGCAGTGGACCGATGGCGGCCTGCTGTACTCGCCGCCGTTCCGCTAAATCCTAAGGAAAAGGGCGCGGGGGAACCTGCGCCCTTTTCTCATCAAATTGCTGCGGACAGCTCATGAGCGGGGAGAACCCTGCCGGAAAAGAAGAATCCGCAGACTACGGGGATCCAAAATATGTCGACTATGACCGACCCGCCGAAAGCTGACTTTCGGTTGTCTATGCTCATAAACGATACCCGCTATCGCTCGCTGACATTTCAAGTGATCGCGGCCATCGCTATTGCGCTTTCCATTTGGTATCTGGGCAATAACCTGATCCAGAACCTGCGGGCCGCAGGCCTGAACATTTCCTATACTTTTCTGGGCGATCCGTCCGGATACGACATCAACCAGCGTTTGATCGAATATGACAGCCAGTCCTCGCATGGACGTGCGGCTGTTGTGGGCATTCTGAACACTCTGCTGGTGGCGTTTCTTGCGTGTATCACCGCCACTGTCTTTGGAGTGATCGCTGGGGTCTTGCGTCTGTCGAATAACTGGCTCGTCTCAAAGCTAATGGCGGTCTACGTCGAGATCTTCCGGAATATTCCTGTGCTGATCTGGATCATCATCATCTTTACGATCATGACGGCTGTGCTGCCGGGTCCGCGCGCCTTCCGAGGTGACAACCCGACTTCAAGTATGCTGTTTGACTTGTTCGCCTTTACCAACCGCGGCGTTTATATCCCCGGGCCTCATTTCTCTAGCGGTTTTTTCAGTGCAGCTTTTCTGAATTGGTTGCTGGTGATTGCTGTATTGATTGGTTCGTGGTTCGCCTCGCGCGAGGTTGAGAAGCGTGCAACCCTGCAACAGGAACAGACCGGCCAACGACCCAAAACCGGCCTTGTCAAACTGGGTGTCTGGCTAGTGCCCGTCGCGTTGCTGATGGTGCTGATGGGGCTGACTTGGGATGTGCCTGAGCTGAAGGGTTTTAACTTCTCCGGTGGCATCAAGATCGGTGGACCTCTGATCGCACTTTGGTTCGCCTTGTCGATCTATACTGGCGCCTTCATCGCGGAAAACGTGCGCGCGGGTATTCAGGCGATCAGCAAAGGCCAGACTGAGGCTGCTGCTGCGTTGGGCCTGCGCCCCGGTCGGATCATGAATCTTGTGATCCTGCCTCAGGCATTGCGTGTGATTATCCCGCCGTTGATTTCACAGTACTTGAACATCACCAAGAACTCGTCACTGGCGATTGCCGTGGGGTATGCGGATATCACCGCCACTTTGGGGGGGATCACGCTGAACCAGACTGGCCGCGCGATTGAGTGTGTTCTGCTGCTTATGCTGTTCTATCTGACGGCTTCGCTGCTGATCTCGATGGCGATGAACGTCTACAACGCATCCGTCAAGTTGAAGGAGCGCTGAGCCATGGCTGATCAAACAACAAATCCGATCGCTTTTGTGGCTGAAGGCACCATTCCTCCTTCTCCTCCACCAGCGAACCAGACGGGGATCGTCAAATGGCTGCGCGAGAACCTGTTCTCGGGCGTGACCAACACGATCCTGACGCTTTTGTCTTTGATTCTGATCTATGTTCTGCTCAAAAACACGTTGCCGTGGATTCTGAACGGGGTATGGAATGCCAATTCTCTGGCGGAATGCCGTGAAATTCTGGCTGGTAAGACTGGGGCCTGTTTCGCGGTTCTTACAGAACGCTGGCCGCAACTGATCTACGGTTTCAAATACCCTGACGAGGCCTACTGGCGCCCGAATCTGGCATTCGTATTGATGTTGGTGGCTCTGGCACCGGTCCTGTTCTTTGACCTGCCGCGCAAGCTGCTGGTGTTCACGGCGCTCTACCCCTTTATCGCTTTCTGGCTGATCTGGGGCGGCACTATTCTGGTTCCACTCGTGGCATTGGTTGGCTTTATAGCGGCAGGAGCAGTGTTTCAGAAGCTTGGCCGCAACAGCTTCGCTGCAGGGTTCTTCGGCGCGATCGTGGTGGCTCTGATTGTCTGGAATATCGGCGGGGCTCTGATCCCGGAAGATGCCAACGAAGGGGCTATGCTCACGGCAGTTCCAAGTCGTGATCTGGGCGGCTTCATGCTGAACATGATGCTGGGCCTGACCTGCGTGTCACTGTCGGTTCCGCTTGGGATTGCACTTGCACTGGGTCGTCAATCTTCCATGCCGCTGATCAAGTGGGTCTGTGTCATCTTCATCGAATTCATCCGTGGCGTGCCTCTGATCACGCTGCTGTTCGTGGCTTCGGTGATGCTGGCCTATTTCTTCCCGCCTGACAGCACGGTCGACCTGTTCCTGCGCGTTGTGATCATGATCACCATGTTCTCGGCCGCTTATATCGCCGAGGTTATCCGTGGCGGTCTGGCAGCGCTTCCACGTGGACAGTACGAGGCAGCAGATAGTCTAGGCTTGGATTACCCTCAGGCGATGCGCCTGATCATCCTGCCGCAGGCACTGAAGATCTCGATCCCTGGTATCGTGAACGTGGCCGTTGGCCTGTTCAAAGACACCACACTGGTTTCGGTCATCTCGATGTTCGATCTGGTGGGCATGATCCGGGGGCCCATCCTGGCGTCAACCGAATGGAACGGCGTCTATTGGGAGCTTCTGGGCTTTGCCGCGCTTCTGTTTTTCGTCGTCTGTTACGGCATCTCTCAATATTCCCAGTGGCTCGAGCGTCGCCTTGCCACGGACCATCGTTAAGGAGTTCAACACATGTCTGAACTTGCAATTGAACGCGAAATCGACCGCTCGAAAATGCAGGTGAGCGACGAAGTCGCCATCGAAATCAACGGCATGAACAAGTGGTACGGGTCTTTCCACGTGCTGCGCGACATCAATCTGACCGTCAATCAGGGCGAGCGGATCGTGATCGCGGGGCCTTCTGGTTCCGGAAAATCCACCCTGATCCGCTGCCTGAACGCGCTGGAGGAACACCAGCAGGGCACGATCATCGTGGACGGGACCGAGCTGTCGAATGACCTGAAAAACATCGACAAGATCCGGTCCGAGGTTGGTATGGTGTTCCAGCACTTCAACCTGTTCCCGCACCTGACCATTCTGGAAAACTGCACGCTGGCCCCGATCTGGGTGCGCAAGACGCCCAAGAAAGAAGCCGAAGAGCGGGCAATGCATTTCCTGGAAAAGGTGAAAATTCCCGATCAGGCGCTGAAGTATCCCGGCCAATTGTCCGGTGGTCAGCAGCAGCGTGTGGCGATTGCGCGGTCCTTGTGCATGATGCCGCGGATTATGTTGTTCGATGAACCCACTTCGGCGCTGGACCCCGAGATGATCAAAGAGGTGCTCGACACCATGATCGAACTAGCCGAGGAAGGTATGACCATGCTGTGCGTCACGCACGAGATGGGCTTTGCCCGTCAGGTCGCCAACCGTGTGATCTTTATGGACGCAGGCCAGATCGTGGAACAGAACGAACCCGAAGAGTTCTTCAACAACCCGCAAAGCGAACGGACAAAGCTGTTCCTCAGCCAGATTCTGGGCCACTGATCCATTCGAAATTTGGGAAAGGGCGGGGCTTTGGCCTCGCCTTTTTCTATTCCAGCAGTTCGCGCGGAATGGCGAATTCTTGAACGTCCCCGCTGTGCCAGTCTATGTCGGCCCAATCGGTGATGCCAAAGCGGATGATCATTGTGGCGCCTGTGGGATAGTCGTGAAACCGCGCATGATCCGGCGCGCTTCGTACGATACGGCTGGCAAATTCGGCAATACCGGGATTGTGGCCCAGCATCAGCACCGTGGGCTCGGTCGCCCCGGACAATTCGATCAACATCTCTTCGGGCTCCGCCAGATAGAGCGTGCGATGAAAGCAGATTTTTTCCGCTTGCAACCCCATCCGGTCCCAGGTCTCGCGCGTGCGGGCTGAGGTCGAGCTGAGAACCTCGTCCGGGACAAGGTTGTGCTGCTGCAACCATGCACCAACCGCTTGGGCGGACTTCCGGCCTCGTTTGTTCAAAGGACGGTCATGATCGTCAAGCGTTGGGTTGTCCCAACTGGATTTTGCGTGCCGGGTCAGGATCAGCGTCAGGCTCATGACGGGTGAAAGGCCCGCATATGGTGCGCGGATTGTTCCGGGTCGCGGCCTGCACCGGCGCTCAGAGGGCAGGCCAGCCGCGCCTGACAACCGCCGGTCATGCAGGTCTGGCCTTCGATGGTGGACAGGTGGTCATGGCATGCGGCCACGTTGTAGAATTCGCGGCTGTTTAGGGCCTCCACCGGACAGGAAGTCACACAAGGGGCTGGGCAGTTCGTACAGGGAGAGAGATCAGAGACCTCGGGTATGTAAAATTCCTGCTCAAAATGCAGGGCACCCCGATATGAGATCATCATGCCCACGGTATCATGTACCAGCGCGCCGACCGGACTGCTGAACGTGCGGCCCGATTTCAGTGCCCAATCGATGAACGGTGCATAGGGTGGGCCACCAAACGGGAAATGTGCGGTAGCGCCCAAATCCCGCGCCATCTGGCCAATAACACGGGTCGACCATTGGTCCACCGGGTCAGGTTCCTGCCATTCCGGTGCGGCTTTCAGAACGGGCCAGAAGGCTGAGCCTGCGCCCAGTAGAACCAAAGTGCCCCCGTCCAGTCCTTTGGCCTCGCTGATCCGGGGATGCGTTGCGCCCATCACGATCAGGCCTGCCTGATGCGCCACGCGCCCCACCCAGCCATAGCTGATCGCTGTGCGATAGGCTGAGGCTGGTGGAAGTGCGGTCATCTCTTTTTGGCTCTTTGGGTCAGTCAGGGCGGATCAATGACCCGGCGCCATGCTCGGTGAACAGCTCCAGTAGTACCGCGTTTGGCGCGCGCCCGTCCAGAATGACCACCGCCCGCACGCCGCTGTGTAGCGCGTCCAGCGCGGTTTCGGTCTTGGGGATCATGCCGCCCGCAATCGTGCCTTCCAGGGTCATTTCGCGGATCTGGCCGGCTTTCAACTCGGTAACGACCTCTCCGGCGGCATTCTTTACACCCGAGACATCAGTCAGGAGCAGCAAGCGGTCCGCCTTCAGCGCCGAGGCGATTGCACCGGCGGCGGTGTCGCCATTGACGTTGAATGTCTCACCCTCGCGCCCAGCGCCCAACGGCGCGATCACTGGAATCACGTCATGGGCAAACAGATCATGTAGGATTTTCGGGTCCATCTGCGACGGAGAACCTACGAACCCCAATGAAGGGTCTGTCTGCTCGCAGATGATCAGGTTGGCATCCTTGCCTGACAGGCCCACGGCAGTGCCGCCCTGGCCGTTGATCGCCTGCACGATGCGCTTGTTCACGAGACCGGACAAGACCATCTCGACCACTTCCACGGTCGGTTTGTCAGTGACACGCTTGCCGCCGACAAATTCGGACTGGATGTCCAACTTATCCAGCATCGCGTTGATCATCGGACCACCGCCATGGACGATCACCGGGTTCACCCCGACCTGACGCATCAGCACCACGTCGCGGGCAAAGCTTTCCATCGCTTCATCACTGCCCATGGCGTGCCCGCCCAGCTTGATGACGACAATTGCCCCGTCATAGCGTTGCAGATACGGCAAGGCGCTGTTCAAAGTGGCAGCGGTGGCGATCCAGTCCCGGTTCATATCTCGTGTCTTCATGGCTTAGGTCCCTCTGACGTTCCGTGTTAGGGCCTTTGCACGGTGCTGCCAAGAGGCTAGCTATTCCAGATGAGCGATGATCGAACGCAAGGTTGGAATCCCGTCACCCTTTTCGGACGACGTCAGTACGATCTCGGGGAAGGCGGCAGGGTGTTTCGACAGCGCTCCGCGCACTTGTTCCAGCACCTTTTCGCGGTCCTTGGCCTTGACCTTGTCGGCCTTGGTCATCACGCATTGAAAGGTCACGGCGCTGGTGTCCAGCAGCTTCATGATCTCGGCATCGACCGGTTTCACCCCGTGACGCGAGTCGATCAGCACAAAGGCGCGGCGCAGGGTCTGACGCCCGCTCAGGTACTGTTTCAGCAGGCGCTGCCATTTCTCGACCACCTTGACCGGCGCGTTGGCATAGCCATAGCCGGGCAGGTCGACCAGATACAGCTCGGGGCCTTGGGTGAAAAAGTTGATCTCTTGCGTGCGGCCCGGCGTGTTCGAGGCACGCGCCAATCCTTTGGTGCCTGTCAAAGCGTTGATCAGGCTAGATTTGCCCACGTTCGAACGACCCGCGAAACACACCTCGAGCCGGTCGGGTGCGGGCAGGCCGTCCATGGCGACCACGCCTTTGACGAACTCGGATTCGCCCGCAAACAGTTTGCGGCCACGCTCTTGCGCGAACTCATCCGGTGCTTCGGCCAGTGGAAAGGGCAGGGTGGTCATAGCAGTTGAACCTTGTCGCCCGGCTTGACCTCGCCGCCCCGGATCACTTCGGCGTAGACGCCAAAATCCTGATGATCCCATGAGTTCAGGGCTGCCAGTGTGTCGGCGTCGCGCTGCCCGGTATCCGGGTTCGCGGTTGTCGCAAGGCATCGGGTGATCCGTTCACGCACATGCAGAACGGCCCGACCGATCTGAATGTCGCGGCCAAGCCAGTCAAATTCTTCCCACAGGGGCAAGCCGTCGAACCAGATATTGCCGCGCCAGCGAATGGGGGACAGCTCCTGCCCCAGCTTTTGCTCGACCGCGCGATGTGAGGCCATGTTGCACAGGCTGATCGAGGGGAAATCGCTGTCGGTCATGCCGCGCCCGGGCACTCGGACAATCCGGGTCGAGGCCGCGCGCTCTACAGGCATCAACGGTTTGACCCAATCCAGAAAGACATCCTGCTGCGTGTCCGGCTGAAAGCGCAGCTCGGGGCGATCGGGATGGGTGAGGGTGACGATGTCACCGTCGGTCCGGGCCGAGATTGCCATCAGTGACGGTGCCTTGGCCCCGCGACTGAAATTTGGGCACGGCACCCATTCGGACCCATCGGCCTTGGACGCCTCATGCGCGACCGCCCAAACGCGATCCCCGGGCATGGTCTGCCCGGGGTTCAGAGTGACGGTCTGGACGGCCTCGCGGCCATGGCTTTTGATCGGATGCCGCCAGAGGCTGGTTACTTCACCGGTCATTTGTCATCCGCTTTTGGCGTGCGCTTGAAGCCTGATTTGATGTTGCCGAACACATCCGGTGTATAGCCCTGGCTGCGCATGATCAGGTATTGCTGCGTGAAAGTGATCGTGTTGTTTGCAATCCAGTAGACGACCAGACCGCTGGCAAACCCACCCAGCATGAACATGAAGACCCAAGGCATCCAGGCGAAGATCATCGCCTGCGTCGCGTCAGTTGGGGCCGGGTTCAGTTTCTGTTGCAGCCACATCGAGATACCCAGAAGCAATGGCAGGATGCCGATGAAGATCAGCGCCATGAAGCTTTCAGGTTGCGGCGCCGCCCAGGGCAACAAGCCAAACAGGTTCATAATCGAGGTCGGGTCCGGCGCGCTCAGGTCTTGGAAAGGGCCGAACCATGGGGCCTGACGCAGTTCGATGGTGACGAAAATCACCTTATACAGCGAGAAGAAGATCGGGATCTGCAACAGGATTGGCAAACAGCCCGCGGCGGGGTTTACCTTTTCCTTCTTGTACAGCTCCATCATGCCTTGCTGCATCTTCTGGCGGTCGTCGCCTGCGGCCTCTTTCAGGGCCTCCATCTGCGGCTGCAGCTCCTTCATCTTCGCCATCGAGACGTAGGATTTGAACGCCAGCGGGAACAAGATGGCTTTAATGATCAACGTCAGGCCGATTATCGACCAGCCCATGTTGCCAATCAGCGCATTGATGTTGTGCAGCAGCCAGAAGATCGGCTTGGTCAGGAAATAGAACCAGCCCCAGTCGATGCTGTCGATGAACTTCTGAACGCCTTCAGCCTGATATTCGCGAATGGTTTCCCATTCCTTGGCGCCCGCGAACAGACGGGTCGTAACCTCTTCAGTCGCGCCGGGGGCTACAGACAATGTCGGAAGAACGGTTTCGGTTTGGTAAATCTTGCGGCGCGCATCGTATTTGGCGGCGGCTTTGAAGGCCGATCCTTCTTCGGGGATCAGGGTGGTCATCCAGTAGTGATCGGTGAAGCCAACCCAGCCGCCTTCCTTGACCTGAAACACCTCGGCCTGCGCACGTTCATTCGGGTCGATGTCAAAGTCGCGGACATCGCCATAGTCGATCTCGTCCAGCACGCCATCGGCCATGACCATGACGCCCTCGTGCAGGATGAAGAAGTTCTTGAGACCGGGCAGATCGCCATCTTCGCCGATCCCGTGACGGGCTAGGATGCCATAGGGGGCCATGCCCACTTCGGCCTGCGTGTTGTTTTCCACCGATTGGGTAACGTCGAACATATAGTTCTCGTCCACCGAGATGGTCCGGCGGAAGGTCAGGCCGTTGCCATTATCCCATTTCAGAGTGACCGGCGTGTCGACGCCCAACGTCTCACCGCTTTCCAGCGTCCACAGCGTATTGGGCCCCGGAACATCGGTGCCTGCAACACCTGCGCCAGGCGCCCAGCCGTACAACGCATAATAGGCCGATTCCGATCCCACCGGGGACAGTAACTCCACAATCGGTGCGCCTTCTTCGATCGAGACTTTGTAGTCCTTCAGGAATAGCTCATCGATGCGGCCACCTGACAGGGATAGGCTGCCTTCCAGGCGCGGTGTGTCGATCGCAATGCGCGGAGCTTCGGCATCAGGCAGTGTTTCTTCCGCAGCGGCTGTTGCCTCGCCAGTCGTGCCTGCATCCGACGCGCTGGGCGTCTGAACCTCGGTCGCGTCGGTGGCGCTGATCTCGGCCTGATCGGGCAGCGTCGTTTGTTCCGGCGGCGGGAACAGCACGAACCAAACGAGGATCACGAGAAAGCTGAGCGCGGTTGCGAGGATGAGATTCTTGTTCTGATCGTCCATCTGGGACAGCCACCTTAAGCAGTGAAACACACCCGGTGGGTTCAACAGAGTGCAGCCCCAAAGGTCAAGCGGATTCGCCCGTCAAACCGCCGCTGAGTGCGTATTTGTGGTGCAATTTTGCGTTTATGGGCCGGCTTTGCGACCAATCTTGGGCACACCGTTCAGCTTGTTCTGATGGGCCGTGATCCAGTCGAACGTGTTTTCGAAGGGCATTGGCTTGCCAATCCCGAAGCCCTGAACATGGTTGCAGCCCAGCTGAGCCATCAGTGCGTGTTCGCCCGGCGTTTCGACCCCTTCGGCCAGAGTTTCGACGTTCAGCCGCTCGGCCATGGTCAGGATGGCGCTGACCAGCTGCTGCTGGCTGGCATCCCGATCTGCCTTGGCCACAAAAGAGCGGTCGATCTTGATCCGAGAAACATCAAAGCGCTTGATCGACGCGATTGAGGCATGTCCCGTCCCGAAATCATCCAAATCAATGCAGCACCCCAGTTTCGACAGGCTAGTCACGTTGCGGGTAATCACGTCATCGGGTCGGCGCGAGAAGACGGTTTCCAGCACTTCAACGGCCAACCGGTCGGGGGTCAGGTCGTTTTGGTCCAGCTCCCATTTCAGCCGGTCGATCAGCGCTGGGTCGCGCAGCTCATCTGAGGAGAAATTCACGCCGATCCGGGGCACAACGATCCCGGCATTGTCCCATTGACGTATGGCGGCGAAGGCGTGGTGGCGCATGGTTTGGCCAAAACGCTCCATTAGACCCGCCTGTTCGGCAAAAGGCAGAAATACATGCGGGCTCAGCACGCCTTTTTGCGGATGCTCCCAACGTGCCAGCGCTTCGAACCCGGTGACGCGGCCGGTATCCGTCGAAATCTGAGGCTGAAACCAGGGTCGAATCTCGCCACTATCCAGTGCGGCATCAAACTCGCGCCGCAGGTTGGCCCGGATGCGTGAGCGGCGCCGCGTTTCGCTGGAATAGGCGCGGATGGTCGAGGGGCCATTTCTTTGCGCCTCATCCAAAGCGGCTGAGGCAGCATCAATCCACGCCTCAAACCCATCATTCCGGATGCTGGACAACAGGCTGAACCCGATCGAGCAAGACAGGTAAATGCCGGTGCCGTTCAGCACCACGGGTTCTTCAATAGTGGCTTGAATGCGCCCCGACATTTGGATGCAAGCTTCAAGATCAAGATGCTTGGACGGGTTCAGTCCGACGACGATTTTGTCCTCATCCAATCGGGCAGCGATATCATGAGCGCGGATCACCGACAGCACTCGACTGCGGAACTGATCAACCACATGTGCCGTTGCTGCGTTGCCGTGCAGATCCTCGAATTCAGTGTACCCGTCCAATGCCACAATTAGGCAGGCCGAGTCGTCACGCGTGGTGGCGGTGGACCTGAAAAATCCCTCCATCCCTGCGGCAAAGCTGTCGAGCGGGATCAACCCGCTGGGCACGGTTTGGTCGCCGGGTGTTGTGGCCAGCGCGGAAAATGCCGCCAGTAAAAGCGGCAGGGTCAAAGCCACAGTAACCAAAGCCCGCTCTCCCCCCATCCAGAACGCGGCCAGGCTGATCGCAGGGGCAAAGGCCAGCGCGGGCGGGCCGCTGAGGGCGGTGGTCAGAACATTGAGAGCTTTTTCAACCGGGATACGTTTCCACATTGGTGTTCCGGGCCTTTCCCTTGGGCATCGCACGCTTGGGAAAACCGTAGAAAACCATTCTGAGTCAGACGTTAACGCAGACGCGGAATTTCATCCGAATTTTCGTCATTTTTGCCGGGGCGCAACGCAAGGCCTTGAAAATCGAACAATTTCGGGTCCAGCAGATGCGAAGGCCGAGCGTTGGTCAGGGCGCGGAACATCACCTGTCGGCGACCGGGGCTGTTCTTTTCCCACTGATCCAGAATCTGTTTCACTTGCTGGCGCTGTAGCCCGTCCTGACTGCCGCAGAGATCGCAGGGGATAATGGGATAGTTCATCGCGTTGGCAAATTTCTCGCAATCGGCCTCGGCCACATGGGCCAGCGGGCGGTAGACGAACAAGTCGCCCTCTTCATTCACCAGTTTCGGCGGCATCGTGGCCAGACGCCCACCGTGGAAGAGGTTCATGAAAAATGTCTCGAGGATATCGTCGCGGTGATGTCCCAGCACCACGGCCGAGCATCCCTCTTCCCGTGCGATGCGGTACAAGTTGCCCCGGCGCAAGCGCGAGCACAGCGCGCAATAAGTCCGACCTTGCGGAACCTTGTCCATCACGACGGAATAGGTGTCTTGATATTCGATCCGGTGAGGTACGCCCATGCGGTTCAGAAACTCGGGCAGAACGGTGGCCGGAAAGCCGGGTTGACCCTGATCCAGATTGCAGGCCAGCAGATCGACGGGCAGCAAGCCGCGCCATTTCAGCTCATAAAGCACTGCCAGCAGGGTATAGCTGTCCTTGCCGCCTGACAGGCAGACCAACCAGCGTGGAGGCTTGCCATCTTTGTCATGGGTCGACGGGTCCACCATCCCGTATTGCTCGATGGCTTCGCGGGATTGGCGCACGATGCGCTTGCGCAGCTTCTTGAACTCGGTGGTCGAGGGCGCGCCGGCAAAGAGCGGGTGGATATCGTCAGCTTCGTCAAACATGCGCAGCCCCTACAATAGTTGGCGCAACCGGGCAAGGGTGACGCTTAGCCCAGCCGTGCGAGCAAGGCATCTGTGTCTAGCCCCCGGACCGATCCGGGCACCCGACCGCTGTCGCCGGTCAAGCGCGTCGCGATGAACCCATCGGCCACGGCAGGCGGGGCGTGGCGCAACAGCAGTGAGGCCGTCAGCAGCAGAGCGGTGCGTTCCGCAAACCAGCGGGCCTCAGCCTCGGGAGGGAGGTCAGGCCAGCGTCCGATATGATCCCGCAGGGCCGCATCATATCCTCGATCCACGCCTTTTGCGGCGTCTACTTCGGCGCGCAGCACTTCGGCGGCCAAAGGTTCACGCGCCAATGTCCGCAGAATATCAAGGCAGATCACATTGCCGGACCCTTCCCAGATGCCATTCAGGGGTGCTTCGCGGTAGAGCAGGGGCAGGGGCGTATCCTCGACGTACCCCATGCCGCCCAGTATCTCCATCGCTTCGACCACGACCACGGGGCAGCGTTTGTTGTTGAGGAACTTGGCCAGCGCCACGCCGATGCGGGCAAAGGCGCGGTCTTCCGGGGTTTGCCCGTCAAAGGCTTGGGCCACGCGCATCCCAAGGGTCACTGCGCCCTGCCAATCCAGCGCTAGATCGGCCAGCACCACGCGCATCAGGGGTTGGTCGATCAGGCGGCGTTGAAAGGCGCTTCGGTGGCTCACCCAATGATGCGCCTCGGACAGGGCCGCGCGCATCAACCCGGCAGGGGCCATCGCGGTGTCCAGCCGCGTGTGATGCACCATCTCAAGGATCGTGCGAATGCCCGCGCCCTCGTCCCCTAACTGATAGGCCAGAGCGTCGTGATACTCGATCTCGGCCGAGGCGTTGGCGCGGTTGCCCAACTTGTCTTTGAGGCGCATGAGGTGGATGGCGTTGCGTTCGCCCTCTAGCCAGCGTGGCACAAGGAAACAGGTCAGCCCGCCGGGGGCCTGCGCAAGGGTCAGGAAACCGTCAGACATCGGGGCCGAGCAGAACCATTTATGCCCGCGCAACCGCCAATGATCGCCGTCCCGCGTGGCGGTGGTGGTATTGGCGCGGATATCCGATCCACCTTGTTTTTCAGTCATCGCCATACCCAACGTGGCGCTGTGTTTCTGCGCTATGGGCCGGATTGTAGGATCGTAAGTATGCGCGGTCAGTTTCGGCACCCAGAGCTTGGCGATACTGGCGTCGGTGTTCAATGCAGGTACCGCAGCATAGGTCATCGTCAGGGGGCAGCAATGACTGGGCTCGACCTGACTGGCCATATATACCATAGCGGCATGGGTCGTGTGGCCGCCGGGTTCGTCATTCCACGGTAGTGCGGCGTATCCGGCGCTTTGGCTTAGTTGCATCAACTGGTGATAGGCGAGGTGAAAGCGAACCTCGTCCAGCCGTCGCCCACCGCTATCGAACAGGCGCAGGTGCGGCGGGTGCGCATTGGCCGCGCGCGCCGCCTCGTGGATCTCGGGCATTCCCAAAGTTTTGCCATATCGGGCAAGCGGCTCGGAACACCCTTTGGCACGGGTCACACACTCTTGCAGCACAGGGTCCGCAGCCCATAGGTTGATTGGATCGCGATCGGTTGGTTGGTTGGTCACTTCATGGGTTGGCAGGGTATCGCGGGCGGGTGTGGTCATGGGCTGAGTGTTCCGCCCGCAACCCGTCTGGTCAAGCCTGACTTAGCGATGGTCGGACTCATCTGGCACTGGGTCATATCCGGTACCGCCCCACGGATGACATCGGCCAATACGGCGCGCGGTCAGCCAGGCGCCTTTGATGGCCCCGTGCTTTTCTAGCGCTTCAAGCGCATAGGCCGAGCAGGTAGGTTGATAGCGGCAATTATGGCCAACCCAAGGGCTGAAGATCAGGCGATAGGCCTTGACCGGCAGGGCAAAGACGCGCGCCAGCGGGGTCATTTCCGGTCACTATGGATTTTGCGCAGCGCATAGCGCAGATCGCCTAACAGCGCGTCATAGGGGCGGTTCGCCGTCACCTCGGCGCGGCCAATCAGGACATAATCCCAACCGTCGTGGCCATGCACCGGCAGAACGGCGCGTGCGGCCTCGCGCAGACGGCGTTTGGCGCGGTTGCGAGCGACGGCATTGCCCACCTTCTTGGAGCAGGTAAAACCCACGCGAATCCCCGATCCTTCGTCCAGGGTGCGCTTGCGGGCCTGTACCATCATCGACGACGTCCCCTGCCGCCGCGCGCGGGCCGCCTTCAGGAAATCGGATCGCTTCTTGAGGATGATCACAGGTGCAGACACGCAAACGGACGCCGCCGGAGGCTTGCTGGGCTGGACTGAACCATCCTCAGGGGCCTCCGGCGGCGTCATGTTCATAACCTGAAAGGTCGAGCGGCTTACGCGCTCAGCGACTTGCGGCCGCGTGCGCGACGTGCGTTCAGGATTTTGCGGCCGGCCTTGGTGGCCATGCGCGCGCGGAAACCGTGGCGGCGTTTGCGAACCAGGTTCGAAGGCTGATAGGTGCGTTTCATCGCTCCGTCTCCAATCTATAGCGGTCGGGTGCGGCGCAGATTCGCCTTGCCCTAGTGTTCGAAGCCCGTCCTCTACTGGGTGGCGGGGGGTAAGTCAAACCCTTAGGTGGGGGTTTTGCCGCCTTTTGCAACAATTCTGGTATCCCACCGGGACAAACGTTTCAAAATGACAGTGTTGCCCTTTTATTCCGTCACATTCCCTGCGGTCAAGATCAACGCCGCGTGAGGGGCCTGTTGCGCAGGCACTGGACAGCGCATGTTGTGTGCAGATGAAACGCACAAAACCGGACACAGACATGAGCGATACAACACAGGCCCCGCGCAGCGGGCTTGCGCGCCATATTCCCTTGCTGGTGATCCTTGCCGTTGCGGTGGCGGGGTTCTTCACCTTGGGCGATTACCTGACCTTTGAGACCCTGCGCGATAACCGCGAATCCCTGCTGGCATGGCGAGATGCGAATTACTGGGCCATGGCAGGTGCATTCGTGGTGATCTATATCGTGATCGTTGCCTTTTCACTGCCGGGCGCCGCTGTAGCCTCGATGACCGGAGGGTTCCTGTTCGGCTTATTTGCAGGCACCGTGTTCAACGTGTTTGCGGCCACCATTGGCGCATCGGCGATCTTTTTGGCGGCGCGATGGGGGTTGGGCGAATCCCTGACCGCCAAGCTGGAGTCATCCGAAGGGACGGTCAAAAAGCTGAAGGACGGGCTGCGCGAGAATGAAATCTCGGTCCTGTTCCTGTTGCGCCTCGTACCGGTGGTGCCGTTCTTTGTGGCCAATCTGGTGCCAGCACTGGTGGGCGTCAAATTCCGAAATTTCCTGTTCACCACCGCGCTGGGCATCATTCCGGGCGGCATCGTCTACACTTGGATCGGCGTTGGCTTGGGTGGTGTGTTCGACCGGGGCGAAACACCGGATGTGTCCCTGCTGTGGGAGCCGTTTGTAATTGGGCCCATCATCGGTTTGTGTGTGCTGGCGGCATTGCCCATCGTGATCAAAGCTGTGCGCGGCAAAAAGGACACCTGATCTTATGCAAGAATTGAAGACGGATATCCTGGTGATCGGCGCCGGGTCGGGTGGCCTGTCGGTTGCGGCCGGGGCCAGCCAGATGGGCGCAGATGTGATCCTGCTGGAGGGCCACAAGATGGGCGGAGACTGCCTGAACTTTGGCTGCGTGCCCTCGAAGGCGCTGATCGCCAGCGGTAAGGCGGCCTATGGGCAGGCGCATTCATCCGCGCTGGGCGTGGCCGATGTGGCGCCGCAGGTGGACTATGCCGCTGCCAAGGATCACGTGCACGATGTGATCGCTCAGATCGAACCGATGGACAGTCAGGAGCGGTTCGAAGGCTTCGGCGTCAAGGTGATCCGGGAATATGGTCAGTTCGTCTCGCCCACGCAGGTGCAGGCGGGCGATTATCTGATCACCGCGCGGCGGGTGGTGATTGCGACCGGTTCTTCGCCGCTGGTGCCACCGATCCCCGGTCTGGATCAGGTGCCGTACTATACCAACGAGACGATCTTTGACCTGCGCGACAAACCCGAGCATCTGCTGATCATCGGCGGCGGCCCCATCGGGATTGAGATGGCGCAGGCACATATCCGGCTGGGCTGCAAAGTTACCGTGATCGAAGGAATGCAGGCGCTGGGCAAGGACGACACCGAGGCGGCCGAGATCGTGCTGGATTCGTTGCGCACTGAGGGTGTCGAGATTCACGAGCAGACCATGGTCGCACAGATTCGCGGCGCGGACGGCAAGGTCGAGGTTGTGACCGAGACCGGCCAGATTTACTCGGGCTCACACCTGCTGCTGGCCGCTGGGCGCAAAGCAAATACTGACCGGCTGAACCTTGAGGCAGCGGGGATTGAACCCACACGCACCGGTATCAAGGTGGATGACGCGCTGCGCACCACAAACAAAAAGGTCTACGCCATCGGAGACGTGGCGGGCGGCCTGCAATTCACTCATGTAGCGGGCTATCACGCGGGTATCATCATCCGGTCGGCCCTGTTTGGCCTGCCCTCCAAGGCGAAAACCGCGCATATTCCCTGGGCCACCTATACCGACCCCGAATTGGCGCAAGTCGGCCTGACCGAGGCGCAGGCCCGCGCGCAGCATGGCGACAAAGTGGAAATCGCGCGCTTTGACTACCACCACAACGACCGCGCCATATCCGAGCGCAAAACGAAAGGCTTCATTAAGGTCATGGTCGTAAAAGGCCGACCCGTGGGGGCCACAATCGTAGGGCATCAGGCGGGGGAATTGATCAACTTGTGGTCGCTGGCCTTGGCGAATAACCTGAAGATGGGACAGATCGCCGCGATGGTTTCGCCTTATCCGACGATCGGAGAGCTTAACAAACGCGTGGCGGGTGCCTATTTCTCGCCAAGGCTGTTTGAGAATCAGACAGTTAAACGAGTGGTCGGGTTCGTCCAGCGCTGGCTGCCCTGACTGGGAGGAGAGTACAAAGTGAACTCGCTGTCGGGCCGATTTCTGATCCTGACCACGGTCTTCGTCATGTTGGCCGAGATCCTGATCTTTGTCCCGTCGATCGCGCGGTTCCGCGAAGACTTTTTGTTGAACCGGCTAGAGCGCGCCCAGATCGCGTCGCTGGCGCTGTTGGCCGATGACATGCTGGCCGATGATCTCGAGGCCGAGTTGCTGGCCAATGCGGGCGTCTACAACGTTGTTTTGCGTCGCGATGAAGTGCGGCAGCTGATGCTGTCTTCCCCCATCCCTGAACAGATCACCAAAACTTATGACCTGCGCGACGCAACCCCTTGGATATTGATCCGCGATGCGGTCGCGCGTCTGTTCACTCCGGAAAACGAAGTAATCCGTGTGATTGGTGAGCCGGTCAAGGGCGCCGGTCTGTTGATCGAAGTGACCACCGACAGTATGCCTTTGCGCATGGCGATGACCGATTACGGGCTGCGCATTCTCGGGCTGTCTTTCGTGATCTCAATCATCACCGCCTTTTTCCTGTTCCTTGCCGTGCGCGTAGTTCTGGTGAAGCCGATCAAGGGCGTGGTTGGCTACATGCAGCGCTATGCCGGCGCGCCCGAGGACGCGCGCGGGATCATCTCGCCCAATTCCAAGGTGACCGAGCTGCGTGAGGCCGAGGAAGCGTTGCAACAGATGCAGACCGAACTGACCCACGCGCTGAAACAGCGCGAGCGTCTGGCGCAACTGGGCGGGGCGGTGGCCAAGGTCAGCCACGATTTGCGCAATATCCTGACCTCGGCCCAACTTTTCACAGACCGGATTGAATCCAGTGATGATCCTTTGGTCCGTCGCATGGCGCCTAAGCTGGTGAACTCGATCACCCGCGCGGTGTCATTGTGCGAAAGCACGCTGGCCTTTGGCCGGGCCGAGGAACCGGCCCCCACGCTGACGATGGTCCCCATGCGCGCCGTCGCAGACGATGTCGTTGCAAGCGAGCAGTTGGCCGTCGCAGGCGGGTGCGTCGAGATCGTCAACGAACTACCCGAGGATCTGATCGCTCGTGCAGATCCCGAACAGATTTTCCGGGTGATCATGAACCTTGTGCGCAATGCGCGTCAGGCGCTTGTGGCCGCTGGGAAGCCCGGTAGAATCACGATTGCCGGATGTGAATATGAAACGAACTGGTGCATCGAGATACGGGATAACGGACCGGGATTGCCGCCCAAGGCCCGCGAAAACCTGTTCACGCCCTTTCAGGGTGGCGTGCGCAAAGGCGGCTCGGGCCTGGGTCTGGCAATTTCGCAGGAATTGGTGCGCGGTCACGGCGGCGACCTCGTTCTGGCCGAGACGGGCCCGATGGGGTCTACCTTTGAAATCCGCCTGCCGCGGGGCGATGTGACTTTTTAAAATATTTTTGCAGAATCGGCTTGCACGTCCCGAACACGAGGTCTAAACAGCGCCTCACCAACGCGGACCGATAGCTCAGCTGGATAGAGTACTTGACTACGAATCAAGGGGTCGGGGGTTCGAATCCTCCTCGGTCCGCCACTGGTTTTCCTGTAAAAACAAAATCATGAGGCGCATCGACCTCTTGACTATTTTGGGGTGTTGCGCCCTAAGGCAACTCTGAGGCAACTGCGCTGGGTGAAATTCCCTATTTTTCACTACATCTCTCCGGTCCGCTGGGCTGCTGCCGAAGAACTCTCTTCGTACATTTTGATAAGTATCCGAAAACTCGGTTTCACTGTTAGGGAAAAAGCCCTTGAAGTTCTGGGCGTATATCAGGAGGACTTTTCGCGAGAGTGCGCGGTCTGTGCGCGCCCCAAAAACCATACTGTTAGCAGGTTAACTAAAACTGTACTACGGAAGTCGCTAACCGACTGCCTCAACCTGCGCAGCCCAGACCTGCTTCGCCAGAAGCGCGCGTTTCTGGCCTGTCAGGCGACCTTTGTTCCAAGGCGGGCGTTTCGGTGTGATGGCAGTAATTGACATCGATTGTTCTCCATCCTTCCCTCCCTCTCCAGGCAACGACACCATGTCGACTAACTGAGTCTACCAAGGAGCCAAATGGCAGGTTTCATCAGCATACCCGACGTTCGTGAACAGCGCAGTGTATGACCGCAAAGAGCCCAGAGCGGAATTTGAGAACACGGCGGGCAAGCCACCCGAGAGCAGATCGCATTCCTTCAATCTTCCCAAGCAACACTTTCGATTTGGGGTTTCGTGCTATGGTGATACTGCGAGCAGGAGACGTGGATGTGGATGCGGAGGCTCGAATGGCAGAAAATGCGTCGATCACACCAATTGAGAAGCTGGGTCCAGAGTACGAGGAAGCACTTGCGCTATCCGGACTCATTGACGATGTCGAAGACACCACGCCGCTCGAACCACGTAGATACAGGTACACCGAAGGTGAATCTATCTGCAGTGCCGGCGATCCGGCAGAGTGTCTCTGGATTATCGTTAATGGATCTGTCGCCATTAAATTAAATGGACAAACTCTTTTCGTTCGGCGGCGAAACGAAGTGATCGGAGAACAACACTTGGCCGGCAACGGGTATCAACGTGTATACGACCTTGTCGCAAACGAGAGTATTGTCGATGTTTTAGTTATTGATCGGACCAATATAGAGACACACCCAGAAGCGGGTATCATTTGGAGAAACATCGCAAAAATTATCTCGATCAAACTTCGAAGCGCGACTAGGAAGACTGCGTCTCTTAGCCGCCACTTGGCTGACGACACGCGCATTCTACACGCTTACACAAACCAGTACGCCTTAAGTCGCCGAATGCAGTCCGGGAGCGAACAACAAGCCGAATACCTCATCGAGCGGGCTATAATTTGGTTTTCCGACGTGGTCGGATTCAGCAAGTTCACATTGAATACGCCTCCGGAACGCGTCGCCGACATCGTTCAGCGATTTTTCAACGCACAAACGTCCCCCGTCCTAGATCGAGGCGGACACATCGATAAGTTCATCGGTGACGGGTTGATGGCGTTTTGGGTGATGAAGGGCAAAGTCGAAGACGCCTCGTCAATCTGTTCGGATGCTGTTCGTGCCGCTGAACAATCGGTAAAGAACGTCAAGGAGATTAGAATAGGGAACGAGCCTTTGACCCTCAGAATTGGCCTACATATCGGGCTGGTCGTGAGTGGAGATTTCGGTTCTGCAACACGACATCAGTTCACGATGATTGGGACAGAGGTTAACAAAGCAGCGCGGCTTGAACAGATCCATTCCGAAGACATACTGGACGGCCATAGTAAGCTTGGAAGCATCCGTGTCAGCCGAGAGTTCTGGAACGAACTCGACACAGTAAGCCGTAAGAAGTTCTCAAAAAAGTTGACGGCACGGGCGAAAAATATCGGAGTAATGGAACTTTTCACGAACTGATGCTGGCGCTGTAGCACACTAGACGGCCCGAAATAGCTCAAACGTGCGAAGCCCAATGACCGCATCGTCTGCAAGGCAGACGATTAACTAAATCTGTGAAATTACTAAACCGCACTCAAGGCGTGCCTTCCGAAACGAAAATCGCACAGCGTAGCGACTTATGTTAGAATTGGTGATGATATAGCCCGACAAAGTGTCAAAACAGGCCGCTAACCTATGTTCAGCACGCGCGGTATCCTACCAATTGGAGAACTCTATGGTTTGCAATCCCGCCCCGCCGAAAGCCGTCCATGTTCCCGATTTTCATGCGATTGCAACTTGTCCTTTTTGCCGCGAACAGCGGATCGTTTCCTACCACGACCTAAAGATTTCAAGTCGAGCGATTGATGGAACCGCTGAATGGATTTGTGAGCTTTGCAAAGGTATCAAGCGAAAAGCGACGCCCAGCCAACCGCATACTTAGTCGAATGCACTAACGCTACTCAATCAGCTTGAAATACGAGTACCGGCATTCCTTGATACGTCGGAAGAAAACAAAAAGACACTTAACTTTTAACCAACTTCTTCGCAGACCCGGTCGCTGAGATCGTCAACGCTGAACAACCAACATTCCGCTGGTTGGTCCGATTTGATTGGTCCGAATTTACCTGGCAGCACCGGTTCCTAAATGGTTGGCCAGACAACTCACAATGCGCCCTTTAGGCGGCACAACGCAGTACTTCGAAATGAAAAGTGTTCGTTGCTTCAACGACTTCAGCTATGTAAAATGGTGGAGGTGGTTTAAGCATGTGTTTCTCATCACAAGCCAGTTTTGTAGCCGGTGCAGCGATCATTGCCTGCAGTGGTCTTACGATACGTTTGGCGTTGCAAATGGGCGAACGATTTCTTCCGCTAGCCAGCTTTCCACTTTTCTTTGGGATTCAGCAATTGTCCGAAGGCTTCTTGTGGGTGTCCATTGACGACCCGTCGGCGAACCCTTCTTCGGCAGCTGCGTTGACGTTTCTCTTCTTTGCCTATTTATTTTGGCCGTTTTGGGTTCCGCTGTCCGCGGCTTCGATTGAAAGTGACCGGCGTCGCAGGCTCATATTCCAAGGGATTTGCGGAATTGGTTTTTGCCTTGGCTTGTTGCTTTACTTGCCAGTGTTGTTGTCACCAGCAAACCTAGATATTGGCCTAGCTCAACACTCCATTCAATATGAAAACATTGAAACGTTCCCGTCCGAGATAACGAGGAACTTTGCACGTGTTTTTTACGCTTTGGTGATCTGCGTTCCGCTTGTGGGATCGAGCGATAAAGGCTTACGAGGTTTCGGGTATCTAATTGTCGTTTCCGTTGCTTTGGGGTTCTTCTTTGCTTCTCATGCCTTCACGTCAATCTGGTGCTTCGTTGCGGCAGGTTTGTCTGCCTATATCTACTTCGTTCTAAAGTTTCACTACTGGGAGGTAGACGGCTTAGGCGGGCCCGCCAAAGGTTGAGGGACATTTTGAAAAATGCGTTTAAGTGCGGGCACGGGGCTTTCGCAGGTTTAGCGCATGAATAAGCGATTTCCTTTCAACGGCTTCAATATTATCCCCCAGATCACTTGTCTCACCGTGATGCCGTACGTTTGGTTCCCGATATCGCTTCTAAACGTCGAGGTCTTTCTTCAAGAGCTTGGCATCGAACTTTGCAGTGAAACTGTCCGCTTCCGGTAGAACCGTTGTGGAACGATGTTTGCGTTAGAAATCCGGAGAAAATGGGATCAGGAAATGAGCATTGCACGGCAGTTCTCGCTGACTGCTTCGCCTGTTCCGGAACTCAGGCTTTTCACGTCGCACAAATGCAGGCAGAACGTCTAAGGTACAAGCACCGCTGCTCCTTGCAGCTTGCCTTCCCGAAGGTGTTCAAGCGCGTCGTTTGCTTTCTCAAGAGGATAAGGAATTACTTCCGTCCGAACACTTGCAGCTTCAGCAAGAGTAAAAAATTCTCTGCCATCCTGACGCGTAAGGTTTGCGACGGAGGCTATTGATCGCTCTTCCCAAAGATCGGCGTACGGGAAACTTGGAATATCGCTCATGTGGATTCCCCCACAAATAACACGGCCTCCCTTGCGCACAGACTTTAACGAAGCAGGCACCAAAGCTCCGACCGGAGCGAAAACTATTGCGGCATCCAATGGTGATGGTGACGTCTCGGAAGAGCCTCCTGCCCAACTTGCGCCAAGGTTTCGCGCAAAATTTTGCGCGGCTATGTCGCTATCTCGAGTAAAGGCGAAAACTTCAATACCCTGATGTTTCGCAATCTGGCAAAGAATGTGTGCGGCGGCGCCGAAACCATAGATGCCCAGTGTGTGGACCTTGCCTGCGAGTTTTAAACTTCGGTAGCCGATTAAGCCCGCACATAAAAGAGGTGCCAGGGAAACGGGGTCAGCTTTTTCGGACAATGGGAAAACAAACTTGGCATCAGCGACACAGTACTCGGCGTATCCTCCATTGATCGTATAGCCAGTAAACCCGGGATGATCGCACAGATTTTCCCGTCCTTCGAGGCAATAAAAGCAATTCCCACACGTACGCCCGAGCCAGGGCACACCAACGCGCTGCCCTTCTTGGTACCCTTCGACATTGGTCCCCAATCTTTCGATGCAGCCAACGATCTCGTGCCCAGGGATAAGCGGCAGCTTTGGTTCAGAAAGATCGCCGTCAATAACGTGCAAGTCGGTTCGACACACGCCACATGCCAGAACTTTGATAAGCACCTGGTTGGCGGCGGGTTTCGGGGTCGGAACATTTCTGAGTTCCAGTTTTGAGACGGCATTGCCAAAAACCATTGCTCGCATAGTTTTTTTCCTCTGGATCTCGATTGTTGCCGACATTGACGCAGCGCATTGCAGAAATTCTGAATGCGTCGGTACCACAGAATTGTATCCGGTCCGTTTGCTTTATTTTAGCGTACGGTAATCACCGTGCAGTCTGCACGCTGATTGATTTTTTGCGAAACGCTGCCTTGAAAGTTCCGTTGAACCCGGCCCAAGCCGCGGTGGCGCATAACTATTGTGTCTGCACCGATTTCACTGGCCATTTTTAGGATGCCTTCATCGTAATCCCCATTGTGTACCCGTGTCGAAACGCTCTTCGCGCCTGCATCCTTCGCGCGTCGCGCCGCTCCATCAACGATTTTCTCGCCAATCACTGTGATGATACGCTCTCTGTCTGCGCGTGACAGGGGGCCCGAAAATACCGCGTCAATATTGGATGGAATGTCGCCCAAATGAAGCTTCACATCGCTTTTGACTTGCTGAACCAAGTGCTCGACTTCTGTCATGCGGCCTAATTCTTCAATGCGAGCGCCATGTTGAAGAACATGGCCGATAGTCATTGGCACATCCAGTCTGAGCGCTAGGTCTGTAGCGAATTCAACGGCACGATCAGCTGTTTCAGAGCCGTCAGTTGCGACCAAGATATTCGAAATCATGGCTTCCCCTCCGTTTTGAACGGTCAAGACTGACGGGTATCAGAGGAAGATGCATTGATGCAGGTCAATAGACTCAGTGAACTCGAAACTTGCGATTTCCGCCGTTGCCACCCTTTTGACCGAGGTTCGAGTGGTGTTGAAGCCTGGAGGTTTGCTGTGAAAAGCAGTTTGTTCAAACGCATGTAACTTCAGCTAAATCTGCAATTGGTTTTTGCTAAGATAATGCAAAGTCGACTATTATTTGATTGGGCCTTGATCAAGGATGCATAGTCTGTGTGGTTGGTTGAGGGTCTGAGGTTGTGCTGTCTGCGGACGCAAGTACCAGTCTGTTTGAAAGATTTCGCCTATGCCACAAGAGCCACCGAAAGATCCCGGCAATGGGCCAAAATGGCCAGAGTGGATTTATTATGTTGCGCTTGTTGCCACGATGGGAACTTTAATTGTCGCAAGTTTCTTTGCGCCGCCTACCGATCTGACCGCTACGACGATTTCATATAGCGGCGTGAAAGAGATCATTCGTGCGGGACGGGTTCGTTCGGCAGAATTAAGTGATCACAGCATAACGGTTCGCGCTACCTCTGCAGACGGGGACGGTGAGCAAGCTTTCCGGGCCGTTGTTCCAAGCCAGAGCGACCCGGATTTGTTGGCGCTGCTGGAAGATAACGGTGTTGATGTTACTGCGATTGAGCCATCTGGAACCTCGGTCTTCGTCTATCTTATTCCGTGGATATTTATCCTGGCCCTGTATTTCTGGTTTCAAAGACGAATGACGGGCGGGATAACCGGCGGTCCGGGAGGTATTTCTGGTGGTCTACTCAGCGGCCGTTTCTCAAAACCAAACGAAGCTAGAAGAAAGGTAACCTTCGAAGATGTCGCGGGGCAGGATCAAGCCAAGCGCGAAGTAATAGAGTTAGTAGAGTTTTTACGCGACCCAGAGCGTTTTGCCCGTGTCGGCGCTGAGGTCCCACATGGGGTTTTGCTTGTTGGCCCCCCGGGGACGGGCAAAACGCTTCTGGCCAAAGCCCTTGCCGGCGAGGCCGACGTACCATTCTTTTCGACATCTGGTTCAGAGTTTATTGAGATTTTCGTCGGCGTTGGCGCAGGAAGGGTACGTAAACTCTTTGAAGAGGCGCGTAAGGCTGCTCCCTCCATTATTTTTATCGATGAGTTGGACAGCGTCGGACGTACTCGTGGAACAGGGCTTGGCGGTGGTCATGATGAACGGGAGCAGACACTGAACCAGATACTTGCCGAGCTTGATGGATTTAGTGGCCGAGAATCTGTTGTTGTGCTGGCGGCGACCAATCGGCCAGATGTGCTGGACCCAGCCTTACTCCGGCCTGGCCGTTTCGACCGTCATGTAACACTGAACTTGCCTGAGAAAGATGCCCGGCGGGCTATTCTTGACATACATGCAAGAAAACTGCCGCTTGAAGATACTGGCGACCTGGGTTGGATCGCAGCAGGAACGCCGGGGTTCTCGGGAGCTGACCTGAAAAACTTGCTTAATGAGGCCGCAATCGGAGCAGCGCGGCGAAGAGCTGATCTGATTTCTCGCAACGACCTTGATGAAGCGCGTGACAAAGTGATGATGGGGACTGTCCGCACTCTTGCGATTCGACCCGAAGAAAGGCACCGTCTTGCCGTGCACGAGGCTGGCCACACCGCCGTTTGCTATTTCTCGCCAGAAGCTGACCCCTTGTACAAAGTGACGATTATTCCGCGAGGTCACGCACTTGGGGGGACACACTCATTGCCGGAAGCAGAGCGTCATACCCTTAGTGAAACGTTTCTCAGAGATCAGATTGTTGCGTTGCTTGCGGGGCGAGCGGCAGAGCAACTGTTCCTGGGAACGGTCAGTTCCGGCGCTGACGACGACATCCGAAGGGCTACCGAAACCGCCAGACGTATGGTGACAAGGTGGGGGATGACCGAAGAACTCGGCCCAATCGACCTGCGACAAAGCGACGACCACCCATTTCTGGGACGTACAATCGCGCAGCCGACGAACATAGCTGATACAACGGCAGCACAAGTAGACCGGGCGGTTATGAAAATTCTCATTGACGCCGAAGCCAGAGCAATTTCCACTCTCGAAGAGCACAAGCCCGAGGTCGAGACGTTGATTGCAGCGCTTGAAAAAAATGAAACTCTGGACTCCTCGGAAATTAAGGCCTGCCTGGATCCAGAACGTACAATTGAGCAGCCGCAGCAAACTCGGAGTTCGGTGACCAAAATACCGGCGGTTCCGCATAACTGATACCAAGTTTATCAACCACTGTGTTCGCTGGCCACGCGGCAAATGTTCAACTTCTTTGGTTCAGTGCAGACAGCAAAGTCAGGCCAACGGTGCTTGAGCCAAATCAATGTGGCGCGCCACTTGAACAGCTACGGTTCTCAAGTTGGGAGGCCAAAAAGATTTCGATAGAATATGCCGAAATCTGTCCGCGATAGCGCAGGCCGAGACCAACGTATTCGTGGAAAACGGACATTTTGCTGTACAAGGCACCGCGCTATGCGAATTTTACAACGGAGAGTCTAGCCGACAGTCAATGGCAAGTGTGAAACACTGGAGAAGTAATCGTTTTCGCAAATTAACCTTGTGAACTGGGCAGCCTAGGCGATGAACAAACCTCAACCGACACAAGCAATTAGCCGATCCAGTCGCATGATCGACTTCAGCCCATTGGCTCGTCGGTACGCGAAGGCTAGGGTTTGGAGTTTGAATCGACAGAACCCCTCTGTTGTTCAATCGACGCTGTTGACTAGGCTTGTTCGCCGCGCGTCTAAAACGAAGTTCGGACAAGCCCATGGCTTTGACCAAATCTCCAAACTCAGAGACTACCAGCAGCGAGTGCCTATCCGCCAATACGCCGAGTTCTGGCAGGAGTGGTGGCAGGCAAGATACCCCGATCTCATCGACCAAACTTGGCCGGGGCGAATTCCGCATTTTGCATTGACCTCCGGGACAACAACGGGTCGCTCAAAGTACATTCCATATTCGACCGAGATGCGGCGTTCTGCGGCGCGCGGATTTCTAGATCTTTTGTGTCACCACTTTGTTAATCGACCAGGCAGCAGGGTGCTGGGGGGCTCTGTGCTTGGTTTGACCGGCCCAACTGACTTGCAGCACGCCACTCCAGAGGTGGATGTGGGTTCCGTCAGTGCCATCACTGCAGGTGCAATGCCAAACTGGTTTGAGGGTCGAGTGTTGCCAACCCCCGATATTGCCGGGATCGCAGATTGGGAGGAAAAGATCCGCCGTCTGGCACCCCTATCTTTGCAGAGAGATGTGCGTTTTTTGGGTGGTTCACCAAACTGGTTGCTTATCTTTTTGGACGAACTCGCAAAAGATCGGGACACTTCGGGAGTAAAACTAGTCGATTGGTATCCAAACCTAGAGCTTATCGTTCACGGTGGCGTAAATTTCGCTCCGTACCGGCAGCGGTTTGTGGCACTGATGCAGGGAGGCCACGCAGAAACACGGGAGATGTACTCCGCCAGCGAGGGCGTATTTGCCTACGCCGACCGAGGCGACGGGGAGGGTATGCGCCTGCACCTGAATGGTCATGTGTTTTTTGAGTTTATTCCGGCGGAACAGCTCCATTCCAAAAATCCCGAACGGTACTGGGTTGGAAACATTGAAACCGGAGTTGATTACGCCTTGGCAATTTCAACAGCCGCCGGACTGTGGTCGTATATTGTAGGGGATATTGTGCGCTTCTTGGATCTCTCACCACCGCGCTTGTTGGTGGTCGGGCGAGTGGAAAACGGGCTGTCCGTCTTCGGTGAACATCTGATTGAAGCGGAAATCGCGGAGGCAGTAGCTGTGGCCGCATCGAACACAGGACTCTCCGTTGTCGACTATAGCGTGGGCGCAGTTTGCGAAGATCATCGCAATCGCCATCTCTATCTCGTCGAAGTAGAGGGAGAACCTCATCCGAATGCTGCGGAAACATTCGCTTCAAAAGTCGACAAAGTCTTGTGCAGCCGAAATGAAGATTATTACGAGTTACGTGCAAGAGGTCTCGCTCTTACAGCACCAGTGGTGAATTTCGTTTCCTCGGGAGGGTTCCTCAGATGGATGAAATCTCGTCGTGGCTTGGGCGGTCAATATAAGGTTCCCAGGATCGTGACAGATGCCAGTTTGTTCGATGACATGCGCAAGGCGATATTGAGCCAGTCAAACGAAGGTCAAACTCATGACGGTTGAGGTGATTTGGCAAGACCCCAGCTTACTCAGACTGATCACGCGATCGGATGAACCTTCGGCGGCAACTGTTGAATTGCTCGGACATACAGTCTGGGGGAGCCGATCCACGAAATACCGCATTATTGATGTCCCAAATAAGTTGGCTCGGTTGCGTGACCCAAGTTTTTTCGTTTTGTCTGATGCCGGGCAAGAGCTTTGCGTTTTCGTTCTGGATAAGTGTCTGAAATTGTTAGCGGGGAAAAGGTGCCATGGTTTCCACTTTGTAATGGCCTCGACTAGGCCTGATAGACAGCACGAGGGACTTGCAGGGCAGCTGATTGAGCATGTTCGGAATTATTGCACCTCGACCGTCGGTTCACCGGGGTTTGGATTTGCCTATGTCGAAGAAACGACTGAATACTCGCTCCACCTATCGGATCAGATTGGTCATACGGTTGAGGCCAACATGCCTCTGGCTCTTTTTTCGCGGTTTTTTCCGCGCAAGGATCCAAAAGTGGGCATGGTCCATCCCGAGGAAGCAGAACAGGTTTTGGCCGAGTTGGAGCAGGCTTATCAAGACCACGAATTGACCGACTTCCGCTCTTCATTCAAACCGGATGAGTGTTTTGCTGTAAGAGAAGGAGACGCGATAATAGCGCTTGCTCAGGCAGAACTGTTGAGGTGGTCGATCGTCTCGATGCCCGGAATCCAGGGGGCATTTTTTCTTAGGGTTCTCCCATATTTGCCTGGGCTAAATGGCGTTTTCTGTTTGCAGGATCTTAGGGTCGTCAGATTTGGAAATCTGGTCGTGAAAGAGGGACAGGAAGCGGTGTTCTTTAAGCTATTGGAAGCCTGCTTGCATCATTACCAAGCCAAGATTGGCCTGATAATGCTTGATGAACGAAGCGGCGTTTTACGTCGCATTCGAGAATGTGGAAAAATGGGCCTCTTATCTCATGCCATGTCAGGCTCAGCTAAATTGAGGATCGACGTAGTCGGAATGGGCGAGGATATGATCGCGAAGTTGCGAAACCGTCCTGTAATGGTGAGTGCTGGTGACGTCTTCTGATCGGTCACTCGCCAACTATCTTGCGTCCCAGCGAACCGGGTATGATCTTGAAGAACAATGCCACAGCCTTATTGAAAAAACCCGGGATACAGATTGGTTGGTTTTTTTCTACGGCGCGTATCGCCGTAGCCGCGACATCATTCGGCTCGCTCCACATCCACTTTGGGATCGTGACGGATTCTACTGTTCCACCTGCTGCGGCCTGAAATCCCGTGCGTGTGAAGCCGGGGCACACAGCGGTAACGTGCACGCCGCTTGGTTTCATTTCCGCTCGCAATGCGATTGAGAACTGAGCAAGGTACGATTTCAAAGGGTAGTACAGTGTTCCTCCTGCGTGAGGTGGAACAAATGCCGCCAGCGAGGATACGTTTATGATCCGCCCTGATCTTTTTTCCTGCATTGCGGGAGCAATAAGATAGCATAGTCGCACTGGAGCCGCGCCCATCACTTCGATGGTTTCTCGATGCCTGTCCCATTCCACCTCACACAGATTTCCAGGAACGCCGAACCCGGCATTGTTCACAAGGATGTCCACTTGGATGTTTTGCTCAATCAGATAATCGAACAAACTTTGAGGCGTCTGAGGGATAGCAAGGTCTCCAACCCAAACTTGGACGTCTATTCCGTATTTTGATCGCAGTTGTGACGCCAACAATTGTAAGGGATCATTCCGACGTGCGACGATGAGTAAATTGACGCCTTCGGATGCGTATTCTTCCGCAAATGCCCGCCCAATCCCCGAAGATGCTCCTGTAATGAGCGCCGTTCTGTTTTCTAGCGGTTCCAACGTCACGCGCTCCTAAAGGTTCAGGGTCTCACGCATTTCGGAAAGACAACCCAGCAGGAAGTCAATCTGCTCGCGTTCGTGTTGACAGGTCATTACAAACCTGATGCGAGCCTGGCCGAGCGCAACAGCGGGGTAACGAGCATGTGGTGCGACGATACCGCGATGACTAAGCAGGCGGGTAACCTCGGCCGCTTTTAGTTCGTCGCCAATCAAGGTTGGGACAATGTGTGCTTCGCTGCCAAGAGTTTCATACCCACGGGATTCCACTTCACGTCTGAAGTAAAATGCATTCTCAAGCGCTTTTTCGCGTCTCCAGGGCTCGCGTTCAGCAATGTCGATAGCTTCGGTTACCCCGGCTGCGATGGCTGGCGGTAATGGTGCGGAGAAGATGTATGTCCGTGCAGAAATACGCAAAAAGTCGATTACTTCCTGATCCCCGGAAACATATCCACCAACGCCTCCAAAAGCCTTTGTAAATGTACCCATTTGCAAGTCCACGTCGGTTGAAGAGACCCCGTGGTGTTCTAGGCTACCTCGACCATTAGCCCCGAGCATGCCGACCCCGTGTGCGTCATCGATCATCAGCATGGCGTTATGCTCGCGAGCCAAATCAGCCATCGCCGGGATTGGTGCTATGTCTCCATCCATGCTAAACACACCGTCGCTTACGATAAATTTGGATGGCATTTTCGACTCGCCAATTGCCTCAGCGAGGTGTTTCATATTCTTGTGTGGGAACCTGCTGATCTTCGCCTTTGCGAGGCGGACACCGTCTACGACGCTTGCGTGGTTTAGTTCTTCACTAAATACCTCCCAGCCAACGGCGTCATTTTCTCCAAGCTTGTCTTGGCCGGGATGGCCAAGATGGGTCTCGGCCAAAGACTGGAGAAAGTCTACTTTCATAAGCGCTGGGATCACCCCGACGTTAGCCATGTACCCTGCCGCAAAACAAATAGCGTCTGCTTGGCCAACGAATTCGGCTATACGCTGCTCAAGCGCTCTATGAACATCGATGTTCGCTGCCATCTGTCGTGATCCACCGGAACCCAGCCCATAGCGCTCCAGCGCTTTCTGGGCAGTTGCTTTGACATCTGGGTGGTTCGAAAGGCCAAGAAGGTTGTTGGAGCAAAACAGCAGATGATCTCGACCGTCGACCCATATCACAGGCTCGGTCGTCGCGCTGTTTACGATAGGGTTGTTTGGGTACAGCCCTGAGTTTTGCACGAGTTTCGTCAAAGACTTTATTCGTGCGGCTGGTGAAGAAGCAGTTCCTGCCATCAGTCGAACCTTTCTTTCCAAGCCTCGAATTGTCGAGCAACTCAAGACGCACTCCGACAGGTTAACCCGCCCAACGTTGATTGAAATTGATTTGAATCATGGAGGTTTTGAACGCGATCTCAGAAGATGGAACATGTTTGAGAAGTCGCCAACCAGCGGGGTGGATGTAGCGCTGTGCCAGACGATTCCCGAAGCATTCGAAGCAAGGGTCAACGATACGCCCGATAGCCCCGCCTATATTCAATTCGTGAACGGTGCCTGGCAGACACTGACTTGGCGCATGGTGAGTGAACGGGTTGTCAAACGCCGTGCAGCCTTCGCGCAAGCTGATTTGCGCGCCGGGGATCGGATCGGGATTTTCTTACCGAACTGTGTCGATTGGATAGTCACTGATCTGGCGGCCATGAGCGAGGGGTTGGTAACTGTTCCGGTCTACACGCGGGATAGTGTTGCCAATATTTGCCACGTTCTGCGCGACAGCGGTGCAGTTTTATGTGTGACCGACAGCATCGATAGATGGGAAGATTTGGGGTCTGAACGTAAGTCCTTGACCGTATTGAAACAAGTTTGGCTGGTCAGTGGGGAAGGACCGAATAAAGGTCGAGCGATGGTTTGCCCCGACAAAGAGATCGGAAGTTTCAAAGAAGATCGAGGTGAATTTGGTTCGCCAGATGATTTGGCGACACTTATTTACACCTCCGGCACTACGGGGCCTCCTAAGGGTGTGATGCTAACTTACAAAGCGCTCCTCTGGAACGCGGCGACTGTGGGCGAAATCAATCCAATTTCCGAAAAGGACTTATTCCTGTCCGTCCTTCCTTTGGCCCACGCATTCGAGAGAACCCTGGGCTATATCTGTCCCATGCTTGCGAACAGCCCGGTGGCTTTCGCGCGATCCATTCAAGACTTGGCTGAAGACATGCGGGCTCTGCATCCGACCGTCATGCTTGCGGTGCCGAGACTATTCGAGAGAGTCCATGACAAAATGATTTCGGAAGCAGAAGGTTCGGTAATAGCCAGTAGGCTGTTAGCTTGGACAGAGGCAATCGGCTGGCGCCGTCGGCAAGTTGTTGAAAATAAGCTGCCGCCTCCTTCTATTGTGGCTAACCTTTATTGGACCCTGATCGGTAGACGTGTCAGCAGGCGTGTGCACGAAGCTTTCGGGGGGCAAATTAGAATGCTGGTTTGCGGTGGTGCGCCTTTGTCCGCAGATACGTCTCGGTTTTTCGCAGCAATGGAAATCCCGCTGCTTCAGGGGTACGGACTCACAGAGGCTGGACCTGCAGTAACAGGGTCGACAATTGATGATCGTCGCTGTGACAGCGTCGGCTTCACGCTTCCGGGCAGCGAACTAAAAATAGGTGATCGGCAAGAACTGTTGATCCACTCACCGAGCGCTATGATCGGCTACTGGAATAACCCAGACGCGACAAACGATGCCTTCGATCAAGATCATTGGCTTTGTACAGGCGATGCGGCCGAGATAATCGATGAGCGTGTTTATATAAGGGGAAGAATAAAGGACATCCTCGTGCTATCGACCGGGGAAAACGTCAATCCAACGCCTATAGAAGCAGCTCTGGTTGCCGATCCTCTAATTGAACAGGTCTGTGTGTTGGGTGATAGCAAGCCATGGTGCTCGGCGGTTGTCGTTGTAAATGCACCGAAATTCCAAGCTTGGTGCGAAAAGACGGATGTTTCCTTAGCTAACCCAATGTCCGAAGAAGTTCGACGGAATCTGGTTGAATATCTAACAAATAGATTGGAAGATATCCCGCCCTTTGCCCGCATCCGCGACATTGTCATCGAGACTGAACCCTGGGGTCTAGAAAACGGTCTAATCACGCCGACACTAAAGCCCAAGCGAGCTAGAGTTCTAGCAAGGTATGAGAAAGCACTCTCAGATCTTTACCGCTGAATACATATTTCTTGTTGCGCCTAACCACCATTGGCGCATGCGCAATGCAGGGTCTTTTTGTATGCCAGCGGGTGACAAATACGAAAACGGTGTGAACTTTCAAACGAATCCAATACTTGGTCATCTGACCCACATCAAGGAGTTGGACGGGTTTCGAATGCTAAGATTGGATTGTTAAGTGCTTAAGCTGTTTTTCGCTTTTTGCTGCCCGCTCCAATAGCCGTTTCCGAAGTCAACGAAAACAAGTGGAGTTGGCACCCCTAAGGACGCTGACTTGCTTCAAATCTTGAAGGGCAAAAAACTCAATTTTAGTGGGCTTGAGACTATGAAAAAACTGACGGCAGTAATCCTGGTTGGCTCCGTGTTTTATCCGTTTCAGAGTTTGACGGAAACAGTTCCGACACAAGGCGAAAATCTATTCATGGCACACTGCGCCAAATGCCATGGCGTTGATGCACAGGGAAATGGGCCTGCGGCGACAGCCGTGAAAACACAACCTCCGGATTTGACCAAGATTGCCGACCGAAGAAGCGGGGTTTGGCCAATGCTAGAAGTGATGTCGATCTTGGATGGCTATCTAAAAACAACGAACCCACGTGAGGACATGCCCGTTATCGCCGAACTAAGCGAAGGCTCCACGGTCGAATTTGATACGGGAAATGGCTTGGTAGCAGAAGTTCCTGCCAAACTCATCGCGTTGACCGAGTATCTGGAGAGCATTCAATCTCCCAAGCCGCTTAGTTACGTGCCGTGAACACCGAGCCGAAAAAGACTTTTCTTGGTCACCGGAGGCAAAGATGATTGTTGAAGACCAAAGCGAAGTAGTGGCTTTCCTGTCGGACCCAGCCACGTACGGCATCAATAATAAAATCGATGTTATCGAAACACATATTTCAATCGTTTTTCTTGCGGGAAGTCGAGCATACAAGCTGAAGAAGGCGGTCTATTTGCCTTATGCAGACTTCTCAACTTCTGAAATTCGGTCAGAGGCATGCGCAAAGGAGTTGCAACTTAACAAAATCACTTCGCCCGAGATCTATCTCGGCGTGCGGCACATTACTCGAAGTGGCTCAGGGTTGAATTTGGACGGGCAGGGCGAGTTTGTTGACGCAGTTGTTGAGATGGTACGCTTCGATCAAGATGCAATTCTGGACCAAATGGCTGTGCGTGGAGAGCTGACTGCGGACGTGATGAGTGTCCTGGCCAAGACGATCGCCAAAGCTCATCAGTTGGCAAAAAAGGTCCAAGCCAATGGGCGTGAAAATATCGAAGCCGTTCTGGATATTAATCACGCGGGGTTTCAGCAAAGTTCGGTGTTTTCCAAGGCTGAAGTTGACCTAATTGACAGGGCTTTTCACGCGGACTTGAAGCAGAGGGCACCTATCCTCGACAAACGTGCCGCGCGTGGTTGCGTTAGACTGTGCCATGGCGACCTTCATCTTCGAAACATTTGCCTTTTCGACGGTCGCCCAACACTCTTCGACTGTATCGATTTCAATGACCAACTGGCGACTGTTGACGTTCTTTATGATCTCGCCTTCCTAGCTATGGATCTTTGGCACAGGGATTTACGAAAGTTCGCGAACCTCGTCGTAAATCACTATCTAGATATTACAGAGGAAGAAGACGGTTACCCTTGTTTGCCGTTTTTTATTGCTCTTCGAGCAGCGGTCCGAGCGCATGTCCTTGCGACCCAATCCGAAGACCCACACATCGAAGACGCAAACGTCAAGCGGCAAGAAGCCCGCAGTTACTACGAGCTGGCAATATCTCTCTTGTGTGCCTCGAAGCCGCGCCTGGTCGCGATCGGCGGGTTTAGTGGGAGCGGAAAGTCGACTATGTCGAGTGCAATTGCTCCTGCCATCGGATCTGCACCGGGCGCAAGAGTGATAGAAAGTGATAGGACCCGCAAAGCAATGTTCGGGTGCGATCCACACACCAAGTTACCGGATCACGCCTATATGCCTGAGGTTTCGGATAGAGTTTATGGTTCAATGGCGCAGAGAGCCGGCTCACTTTTGAGCGGTGGGAGCGCGGTGGTGGTCGACGCCGTTTACGATCGCCCTGGCCGAAGGGAGGAAGTCGAACAGATCGCGCGGGAAGCTTGTGTTCGCTTCGACGGCATCTGGTTAACCGTGGCGCCGGGAGAACTCAAACGACGCATTCAAACACGGCCTCAATCAGCTTCTGATGCGACTACGCGAGTGCTTGAAAGGCAGTTGCAAAAGCACTTGGGTCCAATTGATTGGAACCATATTAAGACCTCTTGTACGATAGAAGAAACGCGGTTGAAGATTTTGAAAACGCTGGCCTGAAACTGTCAGAAGAGCTTGGGTTGAGGCAGGCAGGGCAGTTGCGTAGCTTTTGCCCATGACCAGACTTGGCTCTTTTAAGTACTATAAAACCAGCCCCGAGATCATCCGCCTTGTGGTGATGTTATACATCCGCTTCCCGCGCTCGCTTCGGAATGTCGAAGATCTGCTGCATGAGCGAGGCATCAACGTTAGCCATGAAACTGTCCGGTACTGGCGGAACAGGATTAGTCCAGTTTTCGCCGCAGAGATCCGCAGAAAACGCGTCCAGCAACTGCGCGCATTCTCAAAATGGAAGTTGCACGTGGACGAGGTTTTCGTGAAGGTGAACGGCAAGCTGCATTATCTTTGGCTGGCCTTCGATAACGAAGGTGAAGTGCTGGAAGCCGTTGTCACCAAACGCCGAAACAAAACTGCAGCTTCAAATTTTCTGAAGAAATTGATGAAGCGACGCGGTTGTGCAGAGGAAATAGTCACAAACCTCTTCGCATCCTACAAGGCGGCGCTCAGAGATTTGGGTGCTCTCGAAAAATAACTAAAGGGCCGTAGGCTCAACAACCGGGTAGAGAATTCGCATCTTCCTCTCCGGCGACGAGAACGCGCCATGCAATGCTTCAGGCGCATGCGAAGTTTGCAGAAATTCGCATCCGTCAACCCCTCTATCCGAAACCACTTCAACTAAGAAAGATCGCCCGCCAGCCGAGACACTTTCAAGCTGACACGTAACGCTGCTCTCGCCGAGTGGCGCGAACTTGGTGCAACTTAAAGGGCAGCTATATTGGCCTAGCTGAGACTGGTTTGAATTTTTCTGACAGCACCTAAGCCGTGATTAGTCAATTGACCGGGATCAAAGTACTGGTTGAAAAGAAACGTTAACTTTGATGCACCGTTTCGGAAAGATCACTCGTATGAAATATTGGTTGCTTATGGTTCCTCTTCTTTTGATGGGAACCACTATAGAAAAAACAACTACCGGAAAAACGCTGTACTTGCAAAACTGCGTGTCTTGTCATGGTGTTGATGGAAAGGGCGATGGGCCTGTGGCTGCGCGTTTGAGCACACAGCCGCCAGACTTGACGAGAATTGCAGCGCGGCGCAACGGGGTGTGGCCCGCTCTTGAGATCATGGAGATACTGAGCGGGTATTCCCGCAACATTCTCCCGCGAGAGGATATGCCGGTTATCGTCGACCTTTTGGACAATGAAATGAGTGAATTCGATAGAGGCAATGGTGAGCCAATCCTAATGCCCACTAAGCTGATCGCGATCGCAAATTACCTTGAGGCACTGCAGGATCCCACTCCAAAGTCTTATCTTCCCTGAAGAAATTTGGAGCTGAGCGAAGGGCTAATTATTGATGAACAGAAGGATAAGGGGGATTAGCATATGAGTTTGAAGCTTGCTTGTCTCGCCTGTGGTCAGGGAAATAGGGTTCCGGAAGGCCGTCTGCGCGCTTCTCCTAAGTGTGGAAAATGTGGTGCCCTGCTCGTGCCCCGGGCTCCCATCGATGTCTCTCTCGACGTTTTACAGAAGGCGGAACGTATCGACGACGTTCCATTGATTGTGGACTTTTGGGCCGCATGGTGTGGTCCTTGCCGCATGATGGCGCCAGAGTTCGCCAACGCCGCTCAGGCGCTCAAAGGTCGCGCGCGCCTCGCCAAGCTCGATACTGAGGCATTTCCGACGGCGGGAGCCCGGTATGGCATCCGCGGCATTCCACTTCTGATTGCCTTCCAAGGTGGCAAAGAAATTGGACGGCGGACTGGCGTGATATCCGCAAGCGACATAGCAGACTGGGTCGGCACAAGCACCGGCACGACACTAGATGGACATGCGCAATGAGCGATGATCCTTGCTAGGTTTTGTCAGAAGCACTTGGCTTGATGCGGAGCAGGGGGCTTTCGTAGCCTCAGCTTATGAATAAAAAGATCGCCATTAAAGTACTACAAAACCAACCACGAAATCATTCGTCTGGCCGTTAACCAGCAGGTTTTCCCGCAGAGTGCTCGTTCAAAAAAAGCGGATCCCGCTGGGGGTTTCTCAGTGGGCGAGGAAGACCGGTAACTTGGTCTGTTCGACCATCGACCGGGTCGTTCCGCCCAAAACAGTCTGGATCATCCGGGCCTGACCGTATGCTCCCATCACGATCAGATCTGAGCCGGCTTCCGCCGCGCGGTCCTGAATAACATCGGCGACGGAGCGTCCACCGCTGGGATACTGTGACAAGGTTACCAAGCATCCATGATGGCTGAGCCATGCGGCTACATCGGTTCCGGGATCCTGCCCGTCACGGTTAACCGTGGTCACAGGGTCGATACATCCTATAATCACCTCGCGCGCGTCCAGCAGATGCGGTAGGGCGGCGTGAACTGCTGCAGACGCCGCCTCGCTGCTGTCCCAGGCGACAAATATGCATTCGGAATTTCGTGCTAGGTTGGCATTGATCCGAAATCCGATCGGTGAGTGGAACAAAACGCCGGATGCCGCTTCGGTCATCAGATCGCGGGTCTCCCGCAGACTTTGAGAAAAGATCGCCTCATCGCTGACACGGGCAAAACGCGCAACGACATGTTTGGTATCCATGCTTGCAGTAAGGACAGCCTCAACCTCCCCCGACGCATTTCTCTGTGCGAGCAGCTGTTCAATTATATCACACCTGAATTTGAGATTAGCTTGCGTGGAGGCTAGGGTCTCCTTCCAATCGTCCGGAATATTCAGCCCGCCATATGGCGGAACCGAGTAGGAATATGCAGGCAAGGCCGGGGCCATATCAAGCATAAGACAAAGCAAATGATGGTCCTCTCTTGCGGCCATTTCCGCAACCTTGCCGATCTCGTGGTCCTCGGTTTTAACATTCATAACAAAAAGTATGGTTCGGCGTTCCATAGGGGTCTCCGTTGAAGTTTGGCGCCAGTCGGAGGCCTTCAACTGTATCATGAATTGTATTTCGGCCACACGCCTTTCGCCGTCGTATAGAATTCTAGCCTGTCAATTCTCCCATGCACTTTGGGAGAGAGGCGCTGAAACGGAAAGCGGCAACATTGCCCGCGTTGTGGTCAAGGCCATATTTTCTTCCAGCGTCTGCTAGCTCACGAAGCAGTCGTCCCACTGAGTGTAACGTTCAAGTTGTATCGCCCTAGGATCTGCGGATCTGCACCTTGGTATCTTCCGACTTTTTCGGTGCGACCTTTAGAATAGTGATGGTCAGCACTCCATCCTTTAAGTGTGCGTCGACACTGCCGGCATCCGCGTCCGGCGGCAGCCGAAAAGACCGACTGAATGAGCCATACTGCCTCTCAGAGAAGAACCATGTCTCACCTTTCTCTTCGCGCTCGGTCTGCTTTTCGCCCTTCAGCGTTACAACACCGTCATGAACACTCAAGTCGATGTCTCCTTCAGCCACCCCTGGCAGTTCGACGCTTATACGGTAAGTGTCTTCCGATCCTAAGGCCTCTGATGCGGGGGCCAACCATTCGGATACACGCGTCCCCGCCTGCCGAAGAGGTTCATAAAGCGAAGGCCAGAAGCCACTGGTGTGAGATTTCTCTACCATTTCCGGGTTCTCCTCTTTGATAGGTTGGAGAGATATTGAGCTGGTCGCCGTTCCACGTCCTTGATGCGGATCAAAAGGGCTTGGCTGCAATGTCCGCAAAGCAGACAATGGAGCCCGATGCAGTGAAGGTCAGCTATGCGGGCAAAGTAGCCGTTTGGTTTCGCCACTCACTGACTACCTTTCGTTGAAATGTAACTAAGACCTTTCGAAGAGCACTTTTCCATAAGTTGGGGGATGGCCCACTCACAAACCACCCCCCAGCCGCACTGGACTGCAATTGTCCAGGACGGTTGACTAAAACCCTTCAATTGCGGTTTCGACCTGGCCACAAAACTTATCAATATCGCGCTCAAGCATATCGCTTTCTCGGGTCTCATCTCTGACCGCAGATAGTTCATCTACAACAGCCAGCAAATCTTCTTCTGGAGCTGCCTCTGCGATGCGCACCAAAGCGCGAATAAGGGCGGCCGTTACGAGGCCATTACCCCGGGCAGCGCGTCTTAGAGCTGGCATAGAGTCGTGAAACAGTGCCTCAGCCGTGATGGACGGGTAAACCACCCGTACGTTTCCGTCATCATCCCGATACACACCCGTGCAGAGCTTTGACGACCACGCTCGAGCCAGAGACGCCGACAGTCGGTCGATGCAGACTATTGCGGTAAACGTGTCGTTGACACCCGGTGACAACGCCCGAAGTGCGATTTCAACGAGAAGATGGACAGAAAAGCGGATATCGCCATTAGGATCTCGCGCGGAGATTAACGGAGCTGCCGCTTGCACCAGATCATTAAGACTTTCGTCACTATCACCATAAACCTTGGCCAAAGTGTCCGATGGAACCATAAAGTCTCCTGGCTGCACATCAAAAACGACGACTGCTCCGGCTTCCTTGGCCGCACTCACTAGACCTTCGGTATTGATCGAATTCACATATCCAGTGCCCGAAGCCAAGACTTGGCGCTTGTCTCCCTCCTCAGGGACTGCCTCTGAAGATGGAGTATCTGCGCTGTTTTCGATTGCGGTGCTGACTTGGCGATCCAAGGCCTCTGAAATCCGCGCCGCCTCCTGATCAATGGTTACGCGCGTCGATACTGTATGAACGAAGAGCAACAGCAAAAGAACTGAGATGATCGAATAGACTATTCCAATCGCAACGGCCAAATTTACGGATGTGTCATCGCGTATCAGCCACAAGATCAACAAGCTGTATAAAAACGTCGCTCCAAGTGAGCCAACTGCAATCTGATTTACCCTGTCTTCGCCAAAACGCTGCAAGAGCCTGGGCCCAATTGATCCGGCTGCTAAGGTGTAGACCAGCAAAACAATGGAATAGACCATGACCAACGCGGACATGGATGCTGCCGAGATTGCGCTTAGTACATCGCTCGCAGTACGATTAGAAACGCTCAGCCAATCGGAAGCGGACCAACCCCAACTCGCGAGCGCTTGCTCCGTCTTGAAGACAATCCCAGCCACCAAAAGCCCTGAAAGACTAATGGCGGCAGGGATAGTTAGGAACCCACGAAAGTACCTCACTAATTCTCTAGGTGTTTGCATTCCTGTCTCCATTTACGACACGAGCTTTGTTCACAAACACAGCTCTACGAGAACCGGTCGGCCGCTTTTTTCAAAGCACTCTGCATATCGCCCCATGCAGCCTCGTAGCCCTTTTTGACATCTTCCCAGGCCTCGTCGCTAGTCGACTTCAAATCATTCAGTTGAGCCTCTGCGTCAGATCTTGCCTTGTAGAGCTTGCTGAGCTGCTCCTCGAGCTCGAGTTTGGCGTCCGCTTCGGCCACCTTCAGCTTGGCTTCGAGAACATCAATCTGGGCATTCCAACTATCCAGTTGCAGCTGTGCCTTTTTCTCGTACCCAACACGTGTCGTCGTTTTTCCTTTCTTCGCAAACCTTGGTTCAAATCGAGGGGAGCCGCCAATTAGGCCGCAACAATTGCCTTGAGCATCCAGACAGCTTCCTCATGCTTCGCCATCCTGGCGTTCATCAGATCCTCTGTAGCTCCATCGCCATAATGGGCTGCGGTCGCGGCAGTCTCACGCAGGTTCCGAGCAATCGCTTCGTTGTCTGCGACCAATTGTTTGATCATGCCCTCTGCATCTTTAACCGTCTCTTCTTCGGTCAGCTTGGCTTGGCTAACCATGTCCGTGAACGAGATCGGTGCCACCTGACCCAACGCACGCACACGCTCGGCCAATTCATCCGCAGCTTCGAACAGGTCGCGATACTGACGCTCTGTTAGTTCATGGATCGGCAGGAATAGCGGGCCCACGACGTTCCAATGTGTGCCTTGTGTTTTCACCATCAGGACCATGGTATCGGCCAGTACTTCCGTCACCGCGTTGGCGATCCAGGCGTTCTTGTCGATGCCTGTGTCGTTGGTTTCTTCCTGAACTTCAGACTTTAAGACTTGCTGTATCATTTTCACTCCGTTTCGTTGCTTGCGGAGTAAACCTAAGAGCGATTCATAAAATTTCAAATAAAATCATATACTTAATTTAGGTATTCGACACATCATGGGGCGCTTCATGATCCTGGGTATCCGGCACAACATGCCAAGATTGATGTAGACACAAAGGCCCATTGCCATACATGCTTGGAGTAACTGACGTAAGCTACTGAGGTCATGCCAGTGTCTGATCAAAATCGACCGCCAAAGCGCACGGAAAAACTGCAACTGATGCTCGACCTCGAAGAGCTTAAAGCCATTGATGATTGGCGGTTCGAGAACAGACTGCCATCCAGAGCGGCCGCCATTAGAGAACTCATCCGCCGCGGTCTGATTTCCAATGAGTTTGAGGAACCACCTACTGATGCGCCTTCCGGTGAGTTTCGTGTTGTGGACGAGTGAAAAGACTATTCGCAGAACATCCCAGCGAAGTCCCAGTAAGGTTCGCTGTATCGCGCGCTCGGTTTTTTTGGATACCGCATAATGCTCGATCTTCTTTCAAAGAAACTGTGTCCGCTTCGGGCTCGAAGAAGACGTTCGCTGCACTTTGTATGAGTGTCTGCTATTCATGTGTTTTACCAGTCGTTCCGTCATGCTCGAACCTGAGGCATTGAAGCGTTGGCTCCAATGTTAAGTGAGGTATATTGGGTGGTATGCACTTTAGATGACAAAATTTTGTATATGTTTAATAGCAATTTACAAAAAATATATGGTTGCTCCTTTCTCCGCAATTGCCTTCCTGTTGAACGTCACATGAACCTGACCCAACCGTCGTAGTTAGACCAGAAAAGCGGTGAGTATTCGGCATCTGAGGGCAACCCAAGTCATATTTTCTTTTGTGAACGAAGTGAGATCCAGGGCTGCAGATCAGTCGCTGTATCTTGTAATTTGTTCGATCATTTGTGTAGTTTGCGATCTGCCAAATTGGGCCCATTCCTGCCATTGGTTATAGCACGCCGACGCTGCGCTGCGGCCCATCAAACCTTCCGTTCGCTAAAGGATCGAAATTCTTAGGCGGCCGAACTCACAGTCCACGGAAAGAGCCCTCATTCGCCGCCGTCGTGCGAATATCAGGTTCCGGGCTAATCATCAGAGCCCGAGCGCCCGTGTAGTCGCTGAACTGCCTGGCGGATATGGCGAAGCGTATCGGGCATCCCAGACTATCTGTAGCAGCATGCAACTTAGTGTTCATGCTGCCTTTGGTTTGCCCGATCATCTGACGCCGCCCGGTTAATATCATGTTGCCAATTCCACAAACACCGCCCTCCAAGAAGTTTGCGACACAACGCCCACAATCAGCTTCACGTTCAATTGAATGGTCGTTGGCGCACTTGCCTGTTAGCTGCGCCACAGATCAACAGCAGGAGAATCCATGCAGGTTTCGGCGATTATTGTTCTATTCGGTGCCGTCATTCTGGCAAGTCTCTGGGCATCGCCTCGGCGTGCTTCGGTTTCGGGCTTCTTTGGTGGGACAACCAACGAAGGAGCCGCGCCAGGCCTTTGGACGTTGGTGCTGAGCCAAGTCACAACTTGGATTTTTGCTCGCTCGCTAATGAATTCTGCCATTCTGGGCTATTTCTACGGCATCGCAGGGGTTTTGGCCTATGCCGCGTATTACGGCTCCTTCCTGACTGGTGGTTTTGTAGTGCAACGGTTGCGCGCGCGGGGTGCACGGTCGGTTCAGGATTGGCTCCGCGACAGTTTCGGAACCATGGGAACAGGGTGCTATAACCTCGTGATTGCTCTCAGACTCTTGTCTGAGGTCTTTGCCAACCTGATCGTGGTCGGTCTGATCTTTAGCGCACTAGCACCTGACAGCGCCAATATCGGCACGTATTCGATCCTTTTGGTCGGGCTATTGGCGCTGGCCTATTCGGCCTGGGGCGGGCTCAGCGCAGCGCTTCGGACGGATGTTCTGCAGATGGCGGTCTTTCTTGTGGTCTTCGCCTTGGCCTTTGTCGCGCTGGTTCTCAGCCCCAACTTTGATCTGGGCGCGGTTTTGACCGCCGAAGGCACTTCGGGCCCGCACAATGGCTGGGTTTTGCTGGTCGTGGCTTTTCTGCAGGTGTTCTCCTATCCCGTGCATGATCCGGTCATGATGGATCGTGGGTTTATTGCGGACAGCGATACAACCCGGAAGAGCTTCTTGCACGCGTTCTGGATTTCCTCGCTTTGCATCGTGGCATTTGGGTTCTTTGGCATTCAGGCGGCACTGGATGGGGCGGCATATCAGGGCGAGCTGATCAGCACCTGGGCGCAATCCCTGCCGGGCTGGGTTTTTATGGCGCTTTTGGTTTCACTCCTGGTGTCGGCGCTCTCGACGCTGGATTCCGCGCTGTCTTCGGCCGCGCGACTGGTGGTTGAGGAACTGCGCCTAGCCCCTCGCACCCTAACCGGTGGGCGCATTGCCATGGCCCTGTTCGCAGTCGTGGGTGCGGCGCTGACGCTCTGGGGTAACCAGACCCTGTTTGATGCCGTCGCGGTCTCGGGTACCGCTTCGATGTTTTTGACGCCGATCCTGCTGGCTGGGCTTATTGGCGGTCGACAGGTGGCGCTCTGGGCGTATCTTGTCAGCTTTACCGCCGCCATGCTTGGTGCGATGGCTTACCTATTCCGCGGGAAGGCTTTTGTGGCGCAGGTCCTAATTGATGGGCACAAATACGAGCAGCTTTTGCAGATTTGTATCTGTGTGTTGGTCGTGGGATGCATCGCTGTCTGGATTGGGTCGCAGCGCGCAGCGGGCAGGGTTGCGGGCGAATAGCTGACCCGCGCGACAGCTTGAACGGCCTATAAGAAACACTCGTCACGCAGCTCTGACGCCGCGGTCGCGCTGCATTGCCGTCGTTCGTGGCATTCGCGCAATCTGGAAATGATCGTACTCGCAGATTGCGGACAAACCTGCGGTTCGCTGAAATCACCTCAACGGTCCCGACCAATGGCTTTCTCGCTTAATCTAGCGAATTGTCCAATTTCATTTGGAATGTCAGTTCCAAGCGCAGAGCTTCAGCACAATTTCTATCATTCTGACTACCTTGTAGAATGTTTACAGCTAAGGCTTCCAATGAAGACAAACAATCCTCCGCTTCTCACCGGCCTCTTCAATTGGTGTTGTTTTAATTGACACATTGCCCTGCATGCGATCCGCTGAACCAGGTCATCTATTTTAACGCAAGGATTTGATGTCATGCCAGAATCGCTCAACCTGCATAAATTTGAAAACCTAAGTCCTTTCCAAATCAAAGACGAACTTATCAAGTTGGCGCAAAAAGAGGCGCGTCAGATGGCTCTGCCATACCTAAATGCCGGTCGAGGTAACCCCAACTGGATCGCTACCAAAGCGCGGGAAGCATTTTTCCTTTTGGGACAGTTCGCCTTGACAGAAGCTCAGCGCCATCGGAATGAGCCGGAGGTTGGTCTGGCTGGGATGCCGCAAGGGCCAGGATGCTATGACAGGCTAAAGACGTATTGCGCCAAATCGGTCGAAGGAAACGGCCCTCCTGGTGCGGATACTTTGGTGGCCACAGTTGATTTTGCGATTGAGAAATTTGGATTTACGCCTGACGATTTTGTGCTCGAGTTGACCGACGGTATTGTCGGCGACCATTACCCGATGCCCGACCGTTGCATGGAACACAACGAAATTATTGTCCACGAATACATTATGTGGGCGATGTGCGCGGGGCACCGACCGGATGCGAAGTTCGATATCTACGCGGTTGAGGGCGGAACCGCAGCGATGTGTTACATCTTCAAAGCGCTCAAGAACCAGCGATTGCTGAATGCCGGTGACACCATTGCGTTGGGTACACCGATTTTCACGCCCTATCTGGAAATGCCCGTCCTTGAAGACTATGGGCTAAATACAGTGGATGTCTCTTCGAAACAAGAGGACCACTTTCAACTGAACGACGAAGACTTCGAAATTCTGTCCGACCCGAAGGTCAAAGCACTCTTTCTGGTCAACCCGGGCAATCCGTCTTCCGTCGCTATCAGCCCAGAGGTCTCGGCGCGGCTCGTCGAGTTCGTAAAGACCCGCCGCCCGGACCTGATCATTTTGACTGACGATGTTTACGGGACCTTCGTTCCAAACTTTCAGTCGATCTTGGGGCATCTGCCCGAGAACACCATCGGGGTTTATTCCTACTCCAAGTATTTTGGGTGCACCGGGTGGCGTCTGGGCGCGATTTTGGTGGCCGAGAACAACATCTTCGACAAGATGATTGCGGATGCTCCGGATGAAACCAAGGCCATCGTCAACGCACGCTACGAAACGTTGACGCCTGATCCATCCTCGTTCAAGTTCATCGACAGGATCGTCGCCGACAGCCGCGATGTTGCGCTGAACCACACTGCAGGTCTATCGCTGCCGCAACAGGTGATGATGACCTTGTTTTCACTCGTCGAGCTTATGGACGAAGAGAAGGCCTATCAGAAATTCTGCTGGGGTATTCTGAAACATCGCTTTGACGAGCTGGTCGAAGGGATGGGCATTGAAGTTCCCGATAACCCGCTGTTCGACAAATACTACGGTATTATCGACTTCGAATTCTGGCTTCGCAAATACGTCGGTGAAGAGGTCGTCGAGTGGATCAAGGAGAATGTGCACCCGTTGGATATATCCTTCAAACTGGCTCAGGACCACGGGATCGTGTTGCTGAATGGATCGGGCTTTGACGCGCCTAACTGGTCGGCGCGGGTATCGTTTGCCAATTTGGATGATAGTGCCTACCGCCAGATCGGAAGAGCGGTGCGCGCAGTGGCCACTGGCTACGTGCAGGCCTACCGTGCCTCGAAAGGACTGCCTTTGCATGGTTGAGGTCTAGCTGCAGCGCAGAGCAACGGTTCAGCATGATGACTGGTAATCATGCTGATCTCACCCTTCCAAGCCAGGACTCTGATTGTTGTGCGGTCTGACTTACGGAACAAAAGCCACAACCAAAGGCCCCCAGAGTGTCAGGAAAATATTGGCCACGGCATAGGTCATGGTGAAGGCTGGCGTTGGTGTCGAGTTCCCGGCTTTTTCCAAGAGTGTCGCAAAACCGGGATTACCCGAGCGTGATCCGGTCACAACCGCACAGGCCTCAACCGGGTTCTTGATACGCAAGGCAAAATAGTTGATCGGGAACTGCACGATCATGGGCATCAATGTAACCACAACGCCTAAAAGCAGAAGCGTGATCCCATATTCCTGAATCGCCTCCAGTGCGGGTTTGCCTGCATTTAGGCCAACCACACCAACAAACACGGCCAAACCGAAACTCTGAAGGAAATTCGCGGCCCCACGGTTAACACCGCCGATCTTGGGTTGCCGGATGCGCAAATAGCCGATGATCAATCCTGTAACCAGGCAACCGAGGCCGGACCCCAAAGCCACCTTCGTTCCTGCGATGACAAAGCTGATCTCTCCGATAAGATAGCCGATAGCCACACCGATCCCCAATGCAATGAAATTGGTGACCGAGGCCGATGGCGGCACATAGCCCGCAACTTTGGCAACTCGGTTCAGGTCGTCCTTGTGACCAACAATACTGATCTCGTCACCTGCGTGGATCTCCGTGTTGTGCAGGACGGGGACATCATGGCCCATGCGAGTGATCTTTGAGATATGAACACCGCGCCTTTGATCTGCCGTCAGAGCCTCGCGCAGCTCCACCAAGGTTTTGCTGGTCAGTTTACGGTTGGTGACCACGACGTTGCGACGTTCCTCCACAACGGTCAGTTCAGGGGGATACTCTCCGATTTCACCACTGGCGCTCCCCTCGAACTGGGTCAAAGTCGTGACGAGGCCGGAGACGACCACAACGTCTCCGGCGTTGATTATCGTTTCAGGAGTCGGATCCACAGGAGCGCCATCGTGGAGCAACCGTTCGACGATCAGATCACCATCATAGCCATTTTCGATGTCCTTGACGGATTTTCCGGCAATGCTTGCATCGGCATCTACCTGATAGGCGCGGGCGTCGAACCGATTCATGGGAAGGAACTCACCTTCCTCTAGTTTGGGACCACCGCCGCCAAGTTTCTGAGCCAGCTTAATCGCTTCTTGCCGCAGATCGACACGCATGATGATGGGAATGATGCTAACTGCCAATATCGGGCCGATTGAGCCGAAGATGTAAGTAACCGAGTATCCTACAGCGATGTTGGTTTTCAGCTTTTCCGCCTCATCAGCGGCGAGCCCAAGCAGATCGATGGCGTTTCCAGCGGTGCCAATGATTGCAGATTGTGTCAGACCGCCAGCAGCCAGTCCTGCGGCCAGCCCTTTGTCCAAGCCCGCCAACCGAGCAACAACGATAACAAAAAACAACCCCCAGACGGTCATCATAAACGCGGCCAATAGCTTGGTCAGCGCAGTTCGGTTCAAGGCCGCAAAAAATTGAGGCCCCCCATTGTAACCGACCATAAATATGAAGAGGGAAAAGAATACATTCTGAACATCGGTACTAAGATTGATGCCGCCGATCTGGCCTATAAAGACCGCCACCAACAACGTGCCAGCAATGCCTCCTAATTCGAACTTGCCGACCCGAAACTTTCCAACGCCATATCCCAGGCCCAGACAAAGAAACAGAGCCATGATCGGGAAGGCGCGAAGTTGTTCTGTAATCAATTCCATTTTGAAATCTCCAGAGTCCAAACGCTGGTCGTTTCCCCTAAAGATACAGAGCCTTACTGTATTGAAAACAAAAAATTTAAACACCCGAGGTCGTGCGGTCGTTTCGAAACTACTTGGAACAAACTCTTTTAAAGGGCAGGTGAACGTGGAACCCAATAGCCGTTTTTGGAATGCAGGTCACACCATACACTCTTCGTCTTTTAGGGTCAGGACTCATAGCCAGTATATGGCGAGCGCTGCGAGTGCGACGGCGGACAAGAAGATCTTGGGGCACCTGTCGTAGCGGGTTGCCACACGCCGCCAATCCTTCAACATTCCGAACATGATCTCGATCCGGTTGCGCCGTTTGTATCGACGCCTGTCGTACTTTACCGGTTTCTTCCGCTGCTTCCGGCCAGGGATACAGGCTCGTTTCCCTTTGTCTTTCAACGCTTCCCGGAACCAATCGGCGTCATAGCCGCGATCCCCGAGCAGCCAATCGACATCCGGCAAGCTGCACAGCAATGCCCGTGCTCCGATGTAATCGCTGATTTGCCCAGCTGTGACGAACAGGTTGAGCGGACGTCCCCGGCTATCGCAGATGGCGTGCAGCTTGGTGTTCATGCCGCCTTTGGTGCGGCCAATCAGACGTCCACGCCCCCCTTTTTGACGCCCAAGCTGGTCGCTGTGCGGTTGGCCTACAGGTAGGTGGCGTCGATCATCACTGTCTTCTCTTCGCCGTGTTCGGCAGCCAGACCGACCATCATCCAGGCGAAGATGCCCTTGTCGCTCCACCGCTTCCAACGGTTATAGAAGGTCTTGTGTGGGCCATAGGCCGAAGGTGCGTCACGCCACCTCAACCAATTGCGATTGATGAAGATAATGCCGCTCAACACACGTCGATCGTCAACACGTGGCTTGCCGTGGGACTTAGGGAAGAGGGGCTCAAGACGCGCCATCTGCGCATCTGTGAGCCAGAAAAGATCAGACATGGTCACCGCTCGTTTTTCGAACCGTGACTCATGCACCAACGCGGAAATCAATGGGTCCTGACCCTAAGACGCACCAGGTAGAACGGTCTCTCTGCGATGAAATGGGAACGTGCTGTAGATGCGTCTCAGAAAATGTCGATTTTTAGACCAGAGCAACCAAGCTGCCAAATAAAACGTCGCGAACCGGCGCGCGCATGACGTTTTTTTAGGCGGATGGTAGAGCGAACGTTCTACACTATGTTTATGATTGGAACCAAACAAAAGATAGCTCGTGCCCTTCACCAACAATTCTCGGAGTTGGGTTTCGCGGGCCTAGGGGTCGAGGCATTGCGTGCAGGTGCAGATGTTTCGATCCGCACGCTCTATAAGCATTTCCCGAGCCGTGAAGAGATGATTGTTGGCGCGTTGGAGCATCGCGACGCTGCATATTTCGAGTGGCTTGCGGGTGGTCCGAAACAGGGCATTGACCATGTATTGTACCCGCTTGTGCGACTGGGTGACTGGTTGAGTGATGTATCAAACACTGGGTGTCTATTTTTGAATGCACTGGCGGAGCACCCCAACAGCGCGCCGATCTCCGATCTGGTTAAGGCGCACAAGCTCAAATTGGCGAATGAGTTTGAGCTCCGCTTAGAACGTTTTGCTCCAGACCAGAACACGCGCCACGCAGCCGAAACCTTGTTTCTTTTGCACGAAGGTTTGACTGACGTGGCCCGCTTAAGGGGTCCTGCTGCGGCCACCCAATCTGCGCTTCTTGCAGCCCGCAAAGTGCTGGAAACCGAAGGCATCACATGAGTCACGGTCCTAAAATCGAAGAGATCCATATCTATCAGCACAATCTGCCGGTAAAGAATGGACCCTATACGATGGCCAATGCCGAAGTTTGGGCGCTGGACACAACACTGGTGAAGATTGTAGCGACCGATGGGACAGAAGGGTGGGGAGAGACCTGCCCGGTAGGCCCCACCTATGCCGAAGCGCATGCGCTTGGCGCACGCGCGGCTTTGATACATATGGCACAAGATTTGATCGGTATGCCGCTCTGGCCATTGGTGTTGCAACGAAAGATGCACAGCCTGCTCAATGGCCATAACTATGCAAAAGCGGCAATTGACATCGCAGCGCACGACCTGTTGGGCAAGTTGCTTGGGATAAGAGTGGCAGACTTCCTCGGGGGTGCTGTGACGGAACGCGTACCCTCTTACTATGCGACAGGTGTGGGTGCTCCGGATGAGATCGCCCGGCTCGCTGCGGATAAACGCGATGAGGGCTATCCGCGCCTTCAGGTGAAGGTTGGTGGGCGTCCGGTCGAGCTGGATATCGAAACGATCCGGAAAGTGTGGGAGCAGATCAAGAACTCAGGAATGCGTCTTGCGGTTGACGGCAATCGAGGTTGGACAACGCGCGATGCACTGCGCGTGAGCCGCGAATGCCCTGACATTCCGTTCATTATGGAACAGCCCTGCAACACGGTTGAAGACTTGCAAAAGATCCGCCGGCAAGTCACCCACGCCATCTACATGGATGAAAGCAGCGTTGACTTGAATACCGTGATCAGCGCAGCGGGGGCCGGCCTAGTAGACGGGTTCGGAATGAAGGTCACGCGCATCGGAGGACTGACCAACATGCGCAGCTTCCGAGATATCTGCGAAGCCCGCAACCTGCCGCATACCTGCGACGATGCCTGGGGCGGCGACATTATCGCGGCGGCTTGTGTCCATGTTGCAGCAACTGTGCACCCCGACCTTTGCGAAGGAGCATGGGTGGCCGCACCTTACATCGACGGACACTATGACCCCGAAAACGGTATTCGCATCGAAAGCGGGTTTATATCGCTACCCGAAGGTCCGGGTCTCGGCGTTACCCCAAGTCCCGAGATATTTGGTGATCCTGTTGCCAGCTTCCAAGCGTGAGGATGGATATGAGATTTGAAGGCAAAAAAGCACTGGTCACAGGCGCAGCTGGTGGGATCGGGGCGTCTATCGTTTCCAACTTGCGGGCCGAAGGGGCGTTGGTGGCCGCGGCGGATCGAAATGTTGATGGCATTGATGCTGACGCTCACCTGCCGGGTGATCTGTCGCAGGCTGACTATGCAGATACCCTCCCTCAGGCTGCTAATCTTGCGCTCGGCGGCCTGGACATCGTAGTCAACAACGCAGGCGTTATTACACGCGGTGCCGTGACAGAGACGACAGACGCAGATTGGGATCTCTCGATCACGGTTAACGTCGAAGCTCCCTTTCGCATTTGTCGGGCAGCAATCCCGATTATGGCCAATGATGGCGGTGGGGCGATCGTAAACACAGCTTCGTGTTGGGGTGGAAAAGCTCCAGGCCCGAACCACGCGCTATATTGTATGACCAAGGCGGCAATCGCATCTTTGACCCAATGCATGGGAATGGACCACGCGCATCAGGGCATTCGGATCAACGCGGTGTGCCCAAATGAAGTGAACACGCCTATGCTGCGTAGCGGCTTTGAAAAGCGCGGTTATGACCCCAGCACTGCCGTGGCTGAACTAGGGACAACTGTACCTATCGGCCGGATAGCTGAACCCCAGGACATTGCGGATGTCGTTTTGTTTTTGGCTTCTGACGCAGCGCGTTACATGTGCGGCGCACTTGTTGAGGTGAATGGTGGAAAGCCAGTCTCATGAGGCGATTTGAAGGGAAAGTCGCACTGGTCACCGGTGGTCGATCTGGCATCGGCCTCGCCATTGCAGAACGGCTGCGGCAGGAAGGCGCGCGTGTATTCACGGCGCAACGTCAAACCGATGAGGTCTTTGAAGGCATTGTCGCGGACCTGAGCGATCCGCAGCTGCCCACCGAGGTCGTCAAGACAGTGGTTGGGCGTGCCGGTCAACTGGACGTGCTCGTTAACAATGCCGGTATGATGCAGGAGGCCAAAATCGAAGACACGAGCATTGAGGATTGGCAACGTAGCCTGGCATTGAATCTAACGGCTCCGTTCTTGATGATCCGGGCCGCGCTCCCCCATTTGCGCAAGACACGCGGGAGCATTGTCAACACTGGGTCGATTGAAGGTTTGGGATCCAATCCTAGTCACGCGGCCTATTGTGCCGCAAAAGCGGGCCTGCACGGCCTGACTAGGTCTGTCGCTGTGGATCACGGAGAGGAAGGGGTCCGATGCAACGCTGTAGCACCCGGATGGATCGACACGGAACTCAACGAAGACTTCGTGAATTCGATGCCAGAGCCTGATGCGTTCCGACGTAAGATCGGCGGCATACATCCGGTTAACCGAACCGGGCGACCCGACGAAGTGGCCGCACTGGTAGCATTTCTGGCGTCAAGTGAAGCCAGTTTTGTAACAGGGCAGGTCTACACGATCGACGGTGGTAGAATGAGTAAACTCAGCCTGCCTTAAGGCTTGCTGAGCCCGATTATGTCGCACCATTTGGGCTGAATGATGAGCAAACCCGCGAAGACTTTGTCGGATCAGGCGTCAATCCGATGGCCGGAGAATCCTATGACTACTACGGGCGTGATGGTGTCAAAGGCCCGGTCGCGGTTCCGACCTACACCAACATGCATATCGGAGATCAGGGCATGCAGTCGCTGATCTCCATCGGCGAAGCCTATGCCGACAAAATCGTGCAGCCGTCACTGACCATCTACAGCAAAACGGCTTTCACCGCGCCTTGTTCAACCCAGTTTGTTAAGAAGCTGACAAATGAACACGAGGAACTGGCCTTTGATGAATTCAGCCACGTGGACTTCTACTACAAACCTGAAGCTGTAAAGGCGTCGACTGACGCGGTCGCTGAGTTCTTCGGCAGATAAACTGTAAAGGCAGAGGCCCTTTCGCGACCGCTGCCTTTTCGATTGATGAGTTGCGGGATCGCTTGAACGGTCCCGCAGAAATCTCATCGTCATCCCATGCGGTTGCAAAAAACCTCGATCATCGTTTCGGGATTTTCCGCGAAGAAGTTGCAACCATTGAAGTGACGCGTGTTGCTGTTTTCAATCCCGCGTAACCTCAAGTTATAAAATAGAATATTTTGGTTTTCACGTCGACCGATGGCGCCAAGCGACAGCTTTGAAATGATATCTATGGACGCAGTTTTCGCGCAAACAAAGCCGTTCGCTTGGTCTTCGCCGTAGCTCGACCAGCTTGGGATTAATCATTTGCCCGGTTCCAGCCCGCACCATGTTCACAAGGAATGTGAAAGTGGCGTCCATTGACACATCAGGCTCCGTCCGCTTGGTGCGATCACCAGGACCGATTTAGTAGGTCGAATGTTGCGGCGATCATCGGGTTATCTTTGCGCCGTTCTAGCGTCACAAAGCACAGGCACGCAGGAACTGAAACAGAATTACAGACGGCAAGTCCAAAGGATTGTTTTTGATGGAGCGCGATGGAATCGCGGCAGAGGCTCAGGCCAATCCCGGATCTCACCATTTCAAGCATCGAAGCTTCTTGATCCACCAATGCGACCACGTTCGGGCGGCTGGCCTGATCTTCGAAAATCTTGGCCAGCAGGCGATGGTGGACAGAGGCTTCGGGAGTGCCAATCCAAGGCAAGGCTGCAAGCGAAGGCCAGTCGGACTCTTCCACCTGCTTCTGCCAGCCAGCTGGCCCGATCACGCGATACATAAAATCGGCCAGCTTTATGGCGTGCACAGGATCACCGCCGTCCGACCCAATACTGGAAAGGTCATCGGGTCCACACAGGTAGAACCCGGCATCGACGCGACCCCGTCTGAGCCATGTCAGGATGTCCCCGCTGACCCCGTGTACCAGCTCGGTTTCGACATCAGGATGCTCTGATCGCAGATGCGCCAACATACGGCCCAAGCGAATGAACTCCGGATCGACGATCGTGCCGATCGTCAGTTTTCCACTCAAACGACCAATACGCTGGCGGGCACTGCGTTGGAAATCACTGACTGCATCGAGGACTTGTTGCGCCTTTGCCAAAACCGCAGCGCCGTCATGGGTGATCTGCAACCCAGTTGCGGTTCGGTTGAACAGCGTCAGTCCAGTCTCTTCGCTAAGACGCTTGATCTGATGGCTGATGGCCGGCTGGGTAAGGTTCAACACTTCGGCTGCGCGGGAAACGCTGCCTTCACGGGCCACCGTTACAAAGGCCAGAATGGTGTTAGTATTCGAAATCCGGTCCATATAAAATTTACTAATATGGCATTGTGCGAATTGTCATTAGATTTTTGTGTACCTCTCGCGCAGAGATCAGTGAAGCCAATGATGCGGGGCCAGGTGAACAGCCTCCCGAATTTCGGAGGTAAATGAAAGGGTCGCGTACAAGAAAATCGGAATCCATTTCCTTTCCGGTGCGCATAAGGCGAAGCAACGACTGAATAGGTGGACGACACGGATGTCTGACGGCGCAAACAGGTTCGACTATATCGTGATTGGTGGCGGATCGGCGGGGTGCCTGATGGCCAACAGGCTGAGCGCCGACACCAAGAACCGAGTTTTGCTGCTTGAGGCGGGTAAGGCCGATACCTATCCTTGGATACACATCCCTGTTGGCTATCTCTACTGCATCGGCAACCCGCGCGCGGACTGGATGTACAAAACCGAACCAGCCAAGGGGCTGAACGGTCGCAGCCTGCTGTATCCGCGCGGAAAGACGCTGGGTGGATGCTCTTCGATCAACGGGATGATCTATATGCGGGGTCAGGCCCGCGACTATGACAATTGGGCCAAGCTCACCGGTGAAGAGGCCTGGAGTTGGGACAACTCGCTGGACGACTTTAAGGCTCATGAGAACCACTACAAGTTAGACGATGGCGCCGACCCGAGCACTGGTGACAACAGCCGGTTTTCCGACCTGCACGGGCATGGTGGCGAATGGCGGGTCGAAAAACAGCGGCTGCGCTGGGATGTTCTGGACAGTTTTGCTGATGCCGCCGTTGAGAACGGCATTCCCAAGACGGATGATTTCAACACGGGCGACAATGCCGGGGTGGGCTATTTCGACGTCAACCAGCGCTCGGGCTGGCGCTGGAACACGTCCAAGGCGTTTCTGCGCCCGGCCAAGTCACGCCCAAATCTGACGATCTGGACCGAGGCGCAGGTCGAGAAACTGACCTTTGAGAAAGGCAAAGACACCGCGTTGCGTTGCACCGGCGCGGTTGTCCACCACAAAGGGCAGCCCGTTACGGTCCAAGCCTCAAAAGAGTTGGTTCTGTCGGCGGGTGCCGTGAACTCTCCGCAAATCCTGCAACTGTCTGGAATAGGCCCAGCGGCGCTTCTCAAAGAGCACGGGATAGACGTAGCAATGGATGCGCCCTTCGTTGGTGAGAACCTGCAGGACCACCTGCAAATACGAGCGGTATACAAGGTAAAGGGCACTCGGACGCTGAACACCTTGGCCAATTCTCTGGTAGGCAAAGCCAAGATCGGTTTGGAATATGTGCTGAAGCGGTCTGGCCCGATGAGCATGTCGCCCAGCCAACTGGGGGCTTTCACTCGATCCGATCCTCAGCGCCCTCATGCCAACCTCGAATATCATGTCCAGCCGCTGAGCCTTGAAGCCTTTGGCGAAGACCTACATGACTTCCCGGCTATTACCGTCAGTGTATGTAACCTGAATCCGACCAGTCGCGGGCATGTCCGTATTGCGTCTTCGGATTTCCGTCAGCCACCTCAGATTTCACCCAACTATCTTGATACAGACGAAGACCGCATAGTTGCCGCCCAAAGCCTGCGGCAGGTGCGCGAAATCATGGCTCAGCCCGCGATGGAAGCTTACGAGCCGGAAGAATTCAAACCGGGTATCCAATATCAAACCGACGAGGAACTTGCCCGGTTGGCAGGCGACATCGCCAGCACGATCTTTCACCCTGTCGGCACGATCAAAATGGGGCGCGAGGATGATGAAACCGCCGTTCTTGACCCGCATCTACGCATGAAGGGGGTGGCTGGTCTGCGTGTGGTTGATGCCTCGGTCATGCCAGAGATTACCAGCGGTAACACCAATTCGCCCACTATCATGATCGCAGAAAAAGCCGCGGGCTGGATGCTGGCGGGTCAATAAGACCTGTCAGCATCCGGACGTAAAAGTTTCCCGGAGGATCCATGCGCAATTCGTTTTCCAATCTTCCGCTGACCGGTGTGAAGGTCGTCGATTTCGGCCAGTATATCGCGGGCCCTGCCGTCGCAATGTTGCTGGGCGATTTGGGGGCAACCGTGGTGCATATTGATCCGCCCAGCGGTCCGATGTGGGACAGCCCGGCAAATGCTGCACTGAACCGGAACAAGGTGATCGTTAATTTGGCCCTCAAGACGCCAGAGGGGTTGGAGAGAGCCAAAACGCTCTGCGCCGAGGCCGATATTATCGTCGAGAACTTCCGCCCGGGTAAACTGGCCGCGCTTGGAATGGACTTTGCCGCGATGCGCGAAGAAAGGCCCGAATTGATCACAATCTCGATCCCCGGTTTTGCATCGAATGACGAAGAACGGCGCGAACTTCGGGCCTACGAAAGCATCGTCGCGGCAAGTTCGGGCGTATTTACCGACATGGGGCTAAACCGAGTGCTAATGGGGCTGAACCCGTCATTTTCTCCCCTGCCACTTGCCTCGGCTTATGCCTCGCAGATCGCCGCGTCGGCTACGGTATTGGCTTTGCAATCACGGCAGGTAACAGGTCTTGGCGACCAGATCGAAGTTCCGCTGGCAGCCGCTGTGATGGAGGGGCTCTGTTACAACTCGATCAAGGTAGAAAACATGCCCGAGCGCTATCTGACTCAGCGCGAGGTCGAGATTGAACGTCGGCGTATCGAAGGTCTGCCGATGAACGTTGCATATGAAGATCTGCAGGAATTGTTGGACCCGTTCTTCCGCAGTTACATGTGTAAGGACGGGCGCATGTTCTACGTCGTCTGCCCCAGCCATAAGAACCACGCCCGTCGCTGTCTGGAAGTACTCGGCATTTATGACGAGTTGGTTGCTGACGGGCTGACGTCGGAAGAAGACACATACAAACCTTGGTCGGAATGGTCGCACGACACTTCACTTGGGGTCTATCCGATGCCCAAGTTCTGGGCCGATAAAATTGCGGCGCGTATGAAAGAGGTCTTTATGACCCGCACATCGCACGAATGGAAAAAAATGTTCGGCCGGGGCCTGATCCCCGGAGCGCCGCAGCGCTGGCTGCAGGAATGGATTCATGACGAATACGCCGAGACTTCGGGTCTGATGATCGACGTTCACGACCCGATTTATGGTGATATGACGCAACCCGGTCCGGTGGTCTGGATGGAAGAGAGCGGCGAAGAAGCTTTGCAGCCGGAGCCCCGTCGATGGGTCGATTTCGACGAAGCGCTGAAAATATTGAAGAAACACCGCACCGAGATCCCAGACCCTTCTGAAGAAACCGCGAAAGTAGGGTGGTTAACCGGCGTACGGGTTCTGGACCTATGCAATGTGATCGCGGGCCCACATTCGGCCAGTTATCTGGCGCGGTTCGGGGCCGAGGTGATCAAGCTCGACCCATCCGTGCCGATGTATGACAGTTGGAACACCGTCATCTATGGCATGTCCCAGATGCGCGGCAAGCGCTCCATTCTAGCAGACATCACCTCGCATCACGGACGCCGGGTTTTTGAGGACCTTGTGAAATCCGTCGACGTTATCGTTTGGAACGCACCGGACAATCAGATCAAGAAAATGGGTCTTGATGCTGACAACCTGCGCAAACTCAACCCGGATGCGTTGTTCTGCAAACTCGATTGTTTCAGCGGCGTGCGCCGGGGCACGCGTACTGACTACATCGGCTATGATGACTTGGTTCAGGCGACAACCGGTATCATGCTGCGCTTTGGTGGTGCTATGGACCGACCAGAGGAACACGCCCATGTCGGCACGATCGACGTTATGTGCGGATTTGGTGGCGCACTTGGTGTGGCCGCAGCACTCTATCAGAAATACCGCTTCGGTCGGATTGGGCGCGGTCGCACCTCGCTCAATGCCAATAGCGGTCTTCTGCAAATCCCTTTTGCTTTTGATTACAAGGGCCGAGGTCTTTTCGAAGAACCGTCGGGGCCCGAGGCAAATGGCTATGATGCGCTGACACGGTTCTATAGTACTGCATCGGGGCGCTATGTGCTGCTCAGTGCCTACGAAGCGGATCTGCCGCGGTTCCGAAAAGTCGAGGGCTTAGAGGATCTGCCTGATCTGCCAGAAGAAGACCGTGCCGCCTATCTTGCGACTGCATTCCAAACCCTTCCTGCGTCGGATTGGGTGGAAAAACTGCAATCGGCTGATATCGGCGTGGCAATCTGCGAAAACCTCGACGCTTTGCGCGCGCGGAATTCACGCGAGGCGGATGGTACACCGGGCACTGAAAATGGCAGCTACTCTTTCTCGATTTACCCCGACCACCCCAGCGGTCATGAGGTAACACAACTTGATCCCTACGCAGTGCGCCCAACCCGTGCAAAGGTATTTGCAGTCGAGCCATCCGAGAAGTTTGGCACTTCAACCCGTATGATCCTCGGTGAACTCGGTTATGTGGAGAAGGCCATCGAAGTGATGATCAAATCTGGCGATGTTGCAGAGTCGTGGAGTGAGGAATATTTGCCAAGCTAAGCTAATGGCAAGGTCGCTTATAGCAGGGCACAGGGGCAAACTTGCTTTTTGCGATTGGCGGCTCTGCGATGACATAGAGTGCAGCCAATTTTGCGACCGTTGCAGCGTGCATTTCTTCCGAAAGAGCTTCGCAAGCGATAGAGCCGCGCAATGCCCAGGAAAACAAGAAACTTAGTTTGCGGGTCGTTGATCAAGGAGCTTGATTGCTTCAATCACATCGATCGTACACTCGCCTCCTGCAATCCCATCTAAAGCAGTGCGAAGATCAGATATCGCCCTATGCGCCTGTCCAAACAGCTTGCATTGTTTTGCGAAATCTAGGGATGTTCGAAGTTCAAGCATCTTCGCTTTCTGTTCTCTTGCAGTACCTAGTGCCTCAAGAAATTCTTTTTCGGCCAGTTCATTTTCGCAACGTGCGAGCGCGTAGACTCGATCTGTCTCAGATCGGGCCCATCCTTCATTTGTGTACTGCTGTTGTTCACGAGCCTGAGCCAGAAAATTTAGGGCCCTATCTCGGTCACCTATGTTCAATGTGAGTTCCGCCAAAAGTGTCAGAAAGAATGGTTTGTAGTTTCCCGCACCACTCTCCCACCACGCTATCGACGCTTCGTGTAACGCATCGATTGATTCTTGGTTTGGCGAAACATTGGCTTTCACCCAGCTTCGCCACAAGGTCGCAGTCAAAGACATGAATGTGAATGAGTGCTTGGCTGACAGCTCGTCAAGCTGTTTTGCGATCTCCAGCACTTTTTCGGGTTCACGGCGCAACAGATGAAGCATGCATAGATAGGTCAGAGACTGCGCGATACTGTGAGCATGCTCCAGCTCTTTTGCACCCGAAACCGCCAGCATTTGCACCTCAAGTGCTGTGTCTGGATCCCCGCGCATCCACATTGCCAAGCTTAGGAAACACGACGTAATCGCCGCATGGTCGGATCCATAGATGTAAGCCAGATGTGCATCACGTTCCCGGCTGTAGAGTTCGAGTGCTTTGCTTAAATGCTCGTATGCGGGCTCCAGATCGCCAATATGAAACAGTACTGCGCCCATTGCGCGATGCGCCACCATCTGATGCTGCGTCTCACGAGTCGAGGTCGACAGATCCAGCAATTGCGCCGCGACGTTCCTGGCCAAATCATACTCGGCGCGCACCAAATGGAAGGAATACAAACCATTCAGAACTGGAAATAGCTGCTCTGTTTCTTCAACGCGTTCACACAAGTCGCGTATTCTTTCGTAAACAGAACCGGTTTCGTCGGCGGCTATTCCGGCGGTCGTTCGTAAGACACCGGCCTTGAGAACCTGAACCTCAATTTCCTTGCGGTCCCGCTCGATACTTTGATCCATTTCGCCAAGCTGCTCAATCGCCAGGGACAATTGCGTGCCTGCTTCAATGTTAGCAGACCGCTGGACTGCTCGCTGACCTGCAAGATAACGATAGTCCACAGCCTCCTTACACATGCCTGCCATGGTGTAGTGATGAGCCAGAATTTCCGGGCTTGCATCACCCGTATGAGCCGACTTTTCTTTCAAATATTGCGCGACACGAGAGTGCAGAACCCGACGTTCCCGCTTAAGAAGGCTGTTGTAAGCGGTATCACGAATAAGGGCGTGACAGTAGCTGAAGGTTTCGAAACCCTCTGAACGAGACGCTGTTACTATGCCAGCCTCGACCAAAAGCTCCAGCCCTGCGCGCAACGCACCATCGCTTACGTTCGCCACTTTTGAGATCAATTGATAAGTAAACTGAGGGCCTATTACAGCGCCAATCTGGGCGACCTCTTTGGCAGAGCTCAGGCGATCAAGGCGTGCCATCAATGCATCATGTAACGTACTGGGCACCGAGTTTGCCGGCGATGCCCCGCCCATCGTGTAGGTGTCTCTTCCCCTGGTCAGGACGCCAGATTCAAGGAGATCTTTCGTCACCTCCTCAACGTATAGGGGCACGCCGTTGGATCTTGCCGCGACCACGTCATACATCTCATCAGCGACCATCTCGCCTTTGGCGACTTCGTCAACAATGCTCTTTACTTGTCGAAAGTTTAGCTGCTTCAAATCAACCTTCGTAAGGTTCGATTGCAGTGTCCAACCTGGATCGAACTCGAGCCGGAATGTCATGACGACCAGCACCGGAAGGTTGCGAATTCGGTCCACCATCCGATCAAGCAGCAATTTGGTTGTTGGATCAATCCAGTGGGCATCTTCCAAAAGGAAGAGAACTGGAGGACCGTCAGCCTCTGACGCAAGATTATCCAGAAACAATTCCAGCGACTGTTCCATGATCTGCTGCGGTGTCAGATCTAAAGGTCCCAAATGATCTTCAAACGGAACAGACAAAAGGGATCCTGCCAACTTCAAAGCATCGTCCGATTGATCGCTCAACACGCCGCGGATTTTTTCAAGCTTAACGTGATTTGGCTCGTCCGCGCGAAGATCAGCTGCATTCTCAAGTTGGCGAATGATGGGGTGCAGGGAAGTCGCAAAATGATATGGAGAACACTGATATCGCATTTGCTTGTGGGGCAAGTCCGAGATGTTCTGCCGAAATTCTTCTACCAGACGCGACTTGCCAATTCCCGGCTCACCTGACACCAACACAACCTGACCCTGGCGATCACCGGCCAAAGCCCAATTGTCGTTCAGCGCCTCCAATTCCGCGGTGCGACCGACCAAGGGCTTGAGCAAAATATTGTCGATCGCCATAAATCGGCTGACTGTTTCCCGCTCCCCGGTTACTTGCCAGGCTTCGACTTCCTTAGCAAAACCCTTGAGTTTAAACGCACCGCGCAGAACGTATTTAAAAGCATCACCCGCCAGCTGATGAGTGGTTGGGGCGATGATCATCGTACCTGGATCCGCCATCGCTTGAAGACGCGCGGCCAGATTGGGTGCCTCACCCATCGCCGTTCCGTCTTCAAACATCTTTTCGCCGCGCAGATCGCCGACCACAACCAACCCGGTTGCTATCCCAATCCGAACGTTGAGTTTCGCGTGGGTGCGAACATCTGGCATCTCATCAATGATGCGCAGACCGGCACGAATAGCGCGCTCCGGGTCGTCTTCATGGGCGTGGGGAAACCCAAAGAAAACCATAATCCCGTCGCCATAGTAGCTGGCAATATGGCCATCAAATGCTGCAACGGCCGCAGCACAGGTTTCCTTGAAAAGTCGAAGAACATCAGCCAAATCTTCCGGGTCGACGCTTTGCGCTATTTCCGTTGAACCGACAAGATCGATAAACATTACAGTAAGTTGTCGCCGCTCAGCCACGATCTCGGCGCTGTTGCTATTGCTGGGCGGGCGCTGCCCCATTTCCATGCTGGCGCGAACGGCTTTCAGAAAACGCCTTCTCGGCCCCAAGGGAAGTCCGATGGTAATAAGGTCTTCGTCAGTTAGTTCAGACAGGTCGCAAAGTTCAATTTCATGTTCGGCAAAAGCGGCGGCATACTTGGACAAACCATGTTTATTTAGCCAAGACGCTGTTTCGGACATCAATTGGTATTGCTTGCGTTAGGAGCAGGATCTCTGAATGCGCACTGCCAGCAAGCATCTCCTTGTTAACTTAACCCGTCAAATGACCGGTGGCTCATTTGTCCAACAGTATGATCAGTTTCTTGTTTAGTGAAGACTACCGTTTTGTAAGAGGTCAAGGGCTTCATTGGCTCTCTTGACGTGTTACTGGATGCAAAGTCGGATCCAAGCGAGCCGCTTCATCTGGTCCCAATGTGGTCGATGATTTGGAACTCTACCTATGCCATCGCACCAACGAAGGAACTCTTCTCCCTTAAATTGCGGCCAATTAAGGTCGTTTATCATGCAATGTCGTGCTTCGATTGCCGCTCAATCACGTGACAGTCGATTCTCAGGTAAATTCCAAATTGTCAGTACGAATCTTCCACGCGCGTTAAGAACGAGATGACTGTCCAATCTCTTTGAGGAAATCGACCAGCAACCTTCAATTTATATAGACTGGTAGGGTAAAGACCTTAGTTTTTTGGTAAAGCGTCATTTGAACGATGTTGCAAATGGGGTCTTTGGCCTGTCTCATTCCTAGCACCGTCACAACGAAACAAGAATCTTTCCGAAGAACAAAATCAATATGATATAAAGAAATGCGAATATTAGTCCGATGCGGCGTAAATCACCAACGCTGCCGGGTACAAATTGATTTGGGAGGTCACAATGTTTCGTATGCTTCTAAGCTTAACAGCTCTAGGATTGACGCCGGTTAGTGTCCTTGCAGACGCTGTCCCAAGTCAGGAGGCTGCCGAGGGCTTGTTCTCGGAGCAACCCTATTCTCCCTATGCCAACAGATCCTTCCCGGAACGCCCCTTGTGGGGGGACACTCACCTTCACACGGGACTTTCATTGGACGCCGGAGCCTTTGGAAACACTCTGCTGCCGGACGAAGCCTGGCGCTTTGCCAAAGGTGAGCAAGTCATTTCTTCGACGGGCCAGCCTGTCAGACTGGCCCGGCCTTTGGATTGGATGGTTCTTACGGACCACACGGACTTGATGGGATTTGCACCTGATCTGCAGGCAGGCAAACCCGGTGTTCTCGCCGATCCAAAAGGATTGGAGTGGTACAATGGTTACAAAGCGGGTGGAGAAGAAGCTGGCAAGGCTGCGTTCGACATTATTACCAACTTCTCACAGATGACTCTGCCGGAAGTTTTACTTGAATCATACAGTCCGGGCGCTGATGCCTTTGCCTTTACTTGGGAAAATATCGTTCTGGCGGCAGAACGACACAACGACCCTGGCAATTTCACCGCTTTCATTGGGTTCGAGTGGACCTCGGTTCCGAAAGGTTTCAACCTGCACCGGAACGTTATGCTGCGCGATGGGCCTATCAGGGCGCTTCAAATGGTGCCACCGGTCACGCAACCCCCTTATGGTGATACCGATCCAAAGGCGCTTTATGCTTGGCTTGAAGAGTATCAACAAAAAACTGGTGGGCGCGCGGTTGCATTCGCTCATAATGGCAACTTGTCAAATGGATGGATGTTCCCAACCGAAGACACCTATCACGGTGGAAAGGTTGACGAAGAATACGTCGCTGCCCGCGCTAAATGGGAGCCGCACTACGAGGTCACTCAGATCAAGGGCGACGGCGAAGCGCATCCCTTCCTGAGCCCTGACGATGAATTTGCAGACTACGAAAACTGGGATGTCGGCAATCTCGATATCTCGGAACTCAAAACCGACGACATGCTGGCTGGCGAGTACGCCCGCGAGGCATTGAAGCGCGGCTTGATGTTGGAAGAAAAGTTCGGCGTGAACCCCTATAAGTTCGGCATGGGAGGCGCGACGGACAGCCATACATCTCTGGCGACCGCCGAAGAAGATAACTTCTTCGGAAAATCCGTCAGCGTCGAGCCTTCGGCCACAAGGATCAAGCATCCTTTCATCGCCAATGATCTTGGCGAAATTCCCGGCGACCTCCTTGTCGCGTCCGGCTACACGGCCGTTTGGGCGACTGAAAATACGCGTGCGGCGATTTTCGATGCGTTCAAGCGGCGCGAAACCTACGCAACCACGGGGCCACGGATTGGTCTGCGCTTCTTTGGTGGATGGGATTTCAATGACGCCGATGTTGAAACCCGGTTCATTGCAAATGTTGGCTACACGAAGGGCGTTCCAATGGGTTCCGACATGCGCCCTAATGAGGGCGACGGAGCACCCTCATTCCTGATCGCTGCATTACGCGACCCGGTTGGGGCCAATCTGGATCGTGTGCAGGTGATTAAGGGATGGCTGGACTCCGAAGGTGCTTTGCAGGAGAAGGTCTACGATGTGGCATGGTCGGACGATCGAGTTGCTGATCAAAACGGCAAAATCCCTGCGGTTGGCAACACGGTGGATACCGAAACCGCAAGTTGGACCAACACAATCGGGACCGCCGAACTTGTAACCGTTTGGTCTGATCCTGATTTCGATCCAAATGCGCGCGCATTCTACTACGTACGTGCGCTCGAAATCCCGACGCCACGTTGGATACTGTACGACAAATTGAGGTTTGGTGCCGAGCTACCAGAGGATGCGGTGCTTACGCATCAGGAACGCGCGTACTCTTCGCCGATTTGGTATACACCGGCAGAGTGACGTTTCTTCGCACGCGTTTGAAGAATGAGGCAGCAACCTTTGCCGCGTTGCTCTCACCTGAGCTGCAAAACGTCGTGGGCTACGATTCCTTGGAAAATTTAACTGACTGAAGCCAGCATAAAACATATCGCCGGATGGCGTTTCACGCAGGAGCCTTCATGCGAATAGTGAAAGAACCTCTATTCCATTTCTTCTTGATCGGAGCTGCCATATTCATTTGGTTTCACATTGTTTCTCCGAATGACGAGTTGATCGCAGATCCAGAGGCCATAGCAATAAGCGAAAGCGATGCCGCGCGGTTAGCTGAACAGTTCGCAGCCAGGTGGAAACGTCGGCCCAGCAATGCCGAGCTTCAGGCTTTGGTCGATGCATCCATCCGCGAAGAGGTTCTGGTTAGGGAAGCGAGAAAGCTTGGTCTGGATCGCGGGGATAGCGTGATCAGATCGCGCCTGAGCCAAAAGATGGATTTTTTGACCGAAGCCATGGCCACGTCAGTTGTACCTGCAGACAAAGATCTAGAAGTTTTCCTCCAGCAAAATGCGGACCGCTACGCGACACCAAAAAAGATTGCCTTCACTCAGGTTTTTCTTGGTGAAAAGCCAAGTGACGCCGACATCGAAAGGGCATTGTCCGCGTTGCGAGCGGAACAAGAGGTATCCGACTTGGACCGCGCGACATTGCTGCCTGCGTCGATGCCGCTGACCGCGACGCGGGTCATCGACTCCGTCTTCGGAACCGGGTTCTCCGATGGTTTCGTCAATCTCGAAGAAGGTCGATGGGTGGGGCCAATCCAATCAGGCTACGGGGTCCACCTGGTACAGCTGCTGAAGATCGAGCCAAGCCGGATACCTCCATTGCCAGATATCTACGATGAAGTGCTGCGGGATTGGCGCCGCGTCATGAGCGAAGATCTGGCGCAGGCGCAGTATGAGGCTCTTGCCGACAATTATGAGATCATTGCACCCGATTTCACAGGTCAGGCCAAATGAAATTCATACTTGGCCTATTGTATGCTCTGCTGTTTGCCTGGTCTGCCGGCAATGCAGCCGCACATGCGCTTGATCCGGGATATCTAGAAATTCGTCAAATCTCACCGGATGCCTGGAGTGTTCATTGGCGTAAGCCAGACGTGAACGGTCAGCCAATGGCGATCGACGTGGTGCTGCCGGATAGCTGTACGCCTGCCAGCGGACCTGATCCAATGTCCGATGGGCGAGCATGGGTTTCTAGCTGGATTGTGGAGTGCCGCGCGGATGTCACGGGTCAATCCATTACAATCGAAGGGCTGGATACCCAAAAAAACGATGTATTGTTCCGCTGGCATCCCCTTCAGGCCGAGTCTGCTACACTCCGTTTCACCTCAGATATTACCGCCCAGAGAATACCCTCTGAACAGACAGCATGGTCTGTTTTCATCGCGTATTTTCAGTTGGGTTTTGAACATATTCTGGAAGGCTGGGACCATCTGTTATTTGTCTTCGCGCTGTTTATTCTAGTCCGCGATCCCTGGAGGCTGGTGGGAGCCGTAACAGCCTTTACGCTTGCCCATTCAATTACACTGGCATTGGCAACACTCGGAGTTTTAAATGTTCCCGGGCCACCGGTCGAAGCCGTTATCGCGCTTTCCATCGTTTTTTTGGCGATGGAGATTGTAAAGGGCGGCGAAGGTCGGTTCCGACTTTCAAAACAGAAACCCTGGATCGTATGTTTCGGGTTTGGGCTTTTGCATGGGCTTGGATTTGCAGGCGCTTTGGCCGAGATAGGGCTTCCCTCTAACGACATTCCTGAAGCCTTGCTTGCATTCAACCTTGGCGTCGAGGCCGGACAACTAAGTTTTGTCGGGGCTTTGGCTGTTCTGGTTTTGGTTTGGCGGCTCACAGCACTTCCGATCAGCCAAACCGCAACGCTTGTTACCGCTTATGGCATTGGTTCAGTGTCGATGTATTGGCTCATTGAACGAGTTAGTGGTTTTTAGATCGTGATGATGTTCCAAAGTTCGCTGTACCAGTATCGTTCGTTAGATTCTGTGTTGGAGAGGACAATGCCGTTCTAAGTGCGAAGATGAAGTTGCGCCGCGGCTGCTTGATTGGAGTTGTGGGAAGCTAATGGGATAAAGAGTTGTGAGAGACAAATTCGGCTAGAACCGCTTTGCTCCCATTTTTCCAGATCTCGTTTAACCACCGAGCAAAAGCAGCCACAAACTGCGTGTTATGGTCAAAATCGCCACAATACAGGTCCTGTTCAAGCCAAAGTCCGGGATCAATTTTGGCCGCCAGCGCCGTTTTTCTCAGATTTTCCCAAACAGGATCGTTAGGGGCGATTTCTGAGCCATCCTCGCGAACCCCTGCGCACATTCTGCACCAAAAAGCTTCTGCTAGAGCAAGCCCGTTTATGGAAGAGCCTGAAGCAATTGCATCGCGTATCGAGGGCAGCACAAACCCAGGGTGTCGCGCTGATCCGTCGAACGCGACCCGGCGCGTTGTGTCGTGAATTGCAGTGTTCTCAAACCGACGTTCAACCAACCCAAGGTACTCTTGCGGGGTCGTTCCAGGAACAGCGTCAACATGGGGTAGAATTTCTTCGATTTGGACTTTTTCAAAAAAAGCCAATATGTCAGGGTCTTGCATACAAGCAGAAATTGTCGGGACGTTTAGTATCTCTCCAACATTGGCGAGCAGTTGGTGGCCTCCGTTCAATATGCGCAGCTTCTGTGCCTCATATCCGTGAACATCCTCGGTTAAGGTGGCTCCAACTTGTTCAAGTGATGGTCGTCCGGCACAGAAGTTATCCTCGATGACCCATTGGCGAAAGTTCTCGTGTGAAACCGGGGCGCGGTCATCAATACCAAATGCGTTGCATTGTGAAATCACCTGATCACTCGTTGCTGGCACGATGCAATCCACCATCGAATTGGGAAATGCGCCGTTCCGGTCGATCCAATCGGCAAGATCAGGGTCCGACAGGCGCGCTAACCCAACGATACAGTTTCGAAGGATAGTGCCGTTGCCCTGCAGGTTATCACAGCTTAGCGCGGTGAAGGGGGTCAAGCCATTTGCACGACGTATCCCGAGCGCTGCAACAATGGCGCCGAAAGCGGTGCGGGGGTGATTTGGGTTTGCCGCATCGTGGAGAATATCATCGTGATCCGTGTCGAAAGCGCCGGTGTTGGCATCCAGAAAATAGCCGCCCTCAGTTACAGTTAAAGATACAATTCGGATAGACGGATCAGCCATCCCGCGGATCAATGCAGCGTTGCCAGCCTCAATCGGTAGATAGTCGATCATCGGGCCTATGACCTCTGCGGATATTCCTTGTGGATCCAGCTCAATCAACGTGGTCAGGCAATCTTGCGCCAGCAACTTCTGGCGCATCCCGGCGTCATAGCTGCGTACTCCTGCTCCTATAATGGCCCAATCGCGGGCCTGGTCCTGCTGCATAAGCTTATGAATGTACCAAGCCTGATGAGCGCGGTGGAAATTTCCAAGGCCGATGTGAACGATACCGGGCGTCAAGTCCGAGGGTTGATAAGCAGGGGTTCTGACGGTTGCTGGCAAGTCTGCCAGCCTGTCTCGCCGCAGCTGGATCGGAGGGGTTGCGTGTGCCACAGGGTTCATCAGCTCATCCAATTTCCGCCATCGACATTATAGGTTTGTGCAACGATGTATTTTGCCTCGTCAGAGGCGAGAAACACGGCCATGCCGGTCAGGTCTTCGGCCCGGCCCATGCGACCATAGGGTACGCCAGCGGCCACTTCGCGTTTCTTCTGTCCGAGGGGTTTTCCTTCGTGTCTGGCAAAGAACGCATCTACACCGTCCCAGTGTTCGCCATCCACCACACCCGGAGCTATCGCGTTTACATTTATCCCATGTGGGATCAGGTTCAGGCCTGCAGACTGGGTCAAGGATATGATCGCGGCCTTGCTGGCGCAGTACACGGCAACCAGAGACTCTCCACGCCGCCCAGCTTGCGATGCCATGTTGATGATCCGACCTTTAGTACCATGGGCGATCATATGGCGGGCGACGGCCTGCATGGTGAACAAGGCACCGGCAACGTTGATGTCGAAGACACGCTCATAGTCGGCACGATCAATTTCAACAATCGGCGCGGCAGTGAAGATCGCTGCGTTGTTGATCAATATGTCGATCGGCCCGAAATGTGCCGTCGTGCGGGCGATGGCGTTGTCGATGCTCGGCTGGTTTGTCACGTCCATTTCCACGGCAAGAGCAGATGCGCCGATCTCAGTCGCGGCTTGTTGCGCGCGCTGGATGCCGATATCGGCTATGGCGACACGGGCTCCCTCCGCAACATAGGCCTTTGCAAAGGCCAGCCCTATGCCGCGCGCGGCCCCAGTAATCAGGGCGGTTTTACCAGCCAGACGTGTCATCCGATCCGCAAGCCTTTCGCGTCGAACCGGTGGATCACATCAGCGCGCGGTGTCAGGTGAACGCGGTCGCCATGGCGGAAACCCACCTCGCCATCCGCGCGGACAGTGATTGTGTCGGCCAGCCCGGTTTCGTGGACATGGAAAAATGTATCCGAGCCCAGATGTTCAGAAACGCTCACCACCCCGGACCAGTCCCCTTCGGTGTCTGAGACTGTGATATGTTCAGGCCTTATTCCGATGGTCTGAGCACCGTATTTCGCGGCCTCTTCGCCCTCGATGAAGTTCATTTTGGGGGAGCCAATGAAACCCGCAACGAACAGGTTTCGAGGTGTCCGGTATAATTCCAGCGGACTGCCGACCTGTTCGATTACTCCGGCCTGAAGGACGACGATCTTGTCGGCCATCGTCATGGCTTCGACCTGATCATGGGTCACGTAGATCATGGTGGTCGCGAGGCGTTCGTGTAATTCGCTGATCTCTAGCCGCATGCCGACCCGCAGCGCCGCGTCGAGGTTCGACAAAGGTTCGTCGAACAGAAATGCCGCTGGTTCGCGCACAATCGCGCGCCCGATGGCAACCCGCTGGCGTTGGCCGCCCGATAGTTGTCCTGGACGGCGGTCCAGATAATCGGTCAGGTTCAGGACGCTTGCCGCGCCTTCGACGCGCTTGTCGATCTCGGCCTGATCCAGTTTCGCCATACGAAGGGGAAAGGCGATGTTCTTGCGCACGGTCATATGGGGATACAGAGCATAGGACTGAAACACCATCGCCAGCCCTCGTTTCGCGGGCGGGACATCGGTGGCGTCCGCGCCGTCAATGTCGATAGAGCCCGAGGTGATATCCTCCAACCCTGCGATCAGACGTAGTAGGGTGGATTTGCCGCAACCCGACGGGCCGACGAAGACAGTGAACTCGCCATCTTCGATGGTCAGGTCCAGTGGCGGAATGACCTGCACGTCGCCGAAGCTTTTGGTCACGGACTTGAGTTGGATGCGTCCCATGATTGCTTTTCCCTATTTCACAGCGCCGAAGGTCAGGCCGCGGACAAGTTGTTTTTGGCTAAACCAGCCAAGGATCAGAATTGGCGCGATGGCCATGGTCGAGGCAGCGCTAAGCTTGGCAAAGAACAGGCCCTCGGGGCTGGAATAGCTGGCAATGAAGGCCGTCAGCGGGGCCGCGTCGACAGCGGTCAGGTTGAGGGTCCAGAATGCCTCGTTCCAGGCCAGGATAAAGTTCAGCAAAACGGTTGAGGCGATACCGGGGATGGCCATGGGGGTCAGGACGTAGAGGATTTCCTCTTTCAGCGTTGCGCCGTCCATCCGCGCGGCCTCCAGGATTTCGCCGGGGATTTCGCGGAAATAGGTGTAAAGCATCCAGACGATGATGGGCAGGTTGATCAGCATCAGGACAACCACCAGCCCTCCGCGTGTGTCCAGCAGGCCCAGACGGATAAACAGCAGGTAAATCGGATAGAGCACGCCAACGGCAGGTAACATCTTGGTGGACAGCATCCACAGCAGAATGTCCTTGGTGCGCTTGGACGGCACAAAGGCCATTGCCCATGCGGCGGGCACCGCGATGATGACACCCAGAACAGTCGAGCCTCCGGCGATAATGACCGAATTCCACAAGAACCGCATATAGTCCGAGCGTTCCTGCACGATGGCGTAGTTTTCCAACGTCCAGTTGAAGTTCAAAAACAGCGGTGGGCTGGCGATCGCCTGTGCCTCGGTCTTGAAGCTGGTCAGGATGGTCCAGAGGATCGGGAAAAAGATCAGCAGACCAACGGCCCAGGCCAAGGCGGTATTGAGCGATTTGCGGCGGGTTGTGACAGCGCGGGCCATGGTCTTACCTCCTCACGCGTCCAGGTTCTTGCCGACGATGCGCATCAGGAAGATGGCAACGATGTTGGCTAAGATGATTGCGTAGACACCTCCGGCTGATCCGAGGCCGACATTCTGGCTTTCCAACACGCGCTGGAAGATCAGGTAGGTGAGTGTACGGGTGCCGAACGCGCCGCCGGTGGTCACGAAGATCTCGGCGAAGATCGACAAAAGAAAGATTGTCTGGATCAGGATTACAATGGTGATCGCGCGGCTCAGATGCGGCAGAATGATGTGGTAGAAGCGCTTCAGGACGGGGGCACCATCCATCTCGGCCGCTTCCAACTGCTCACTATCCAGCGACTGGATCGCTGTCAGCAGGATTAGGGTTGCAAAGGGCAGCCACTGCCAAGACACGATCATGATGATCGAAGTCATCGACGCCTCGGACAGCCACGAGATCGGCTCGGCCCCGAAAAAGCGCCACAAATGGGCCAACAGGCCGTTCACCGGGTCCATGAACATGTTCTTCCAGACTAGCGCAGACACTGTGGGCATGACGAAGAAGGGCGCGATCACCAGAATGCGGACAACACCTTGCCCCCACATCGGCTGATCTAGCAGCATCGCCAGCAGAATGCCTAGGACGACGGTGATAACCAGCACCCCCCCGACGATCACAAGGGTGGCTTGAACGGCTGGCCAGAAAGAGCTGGACGATACGAACCGGATGTAGTTGTCGAACCCGACCCAGCCCAGATCCCCACCGCGCAGCGGCAGGTATTTCTTGAAAGAAAAGTACAGCGTCATCGTCAGCGGCACCAGCATCCAGCCAAGCAGCAGGACCACTGCGGGTGCCATCATCAGGCGAGCAACGGATCGGGAATGTTGAGTAGCCATAACGCAAACCCTCTCTGTTCAGGCGTAACCCAGCCTGCGAGAAAAACGCGAGTTGTGGAAGGGGGGAGCGGGGGGCAGATTACTGCCCGCCCGCGGGGAGAAAACCTCAGTACCCTGCGGCTTCCATTTCTTCGGCGGTGAAGGCCTGCGCTTTGGCAAGGGCTTCTTCAACCGTTTGCTGTCCGGCATAGACTGCCGAGAACTCTTGGCTGACCTGGGTCGCGATGCCTGCAAATTCCGGGATGGCAGCGAACTGGATGCCAACATACGGAACCGGCTTGACCGTGGGGTTGTTCGGATCAGCGGACAGGATCGAGTCCAGCGTCATCTTGGCAAAGGGAACCTTCTGGTATTCCGGGTTCTCATACAAAGAGGTGCGCGCACCAGGCGGAACATTCGCCCAACCTTCGTTTTCGGCAACTAGCTCAATATAGTCTTTCGACGTTGCCCATTCGATGAACTGTTTGGCCGCGTCTTCCTGCTGTGTACCAGCCGGAATGGCCAGTGCCCACGCCCAAAGCCAATTGGAGCGTTTCCCCAGTCCGGTATCGGGGGCCAGTGCAAATCCAACGCTATCCGCCACGGTCGAGTCAGTGGGGTTGGTCACAAATGACGCCGCAACGGTGGCGTCGATCCACATGCCGCATTTGCCCTGCTGGAACAGCGACAAGTTCTCGTTAAAGCCGTTGGTGGCATAGCCTGCAGGGCCAGATTCCGACATCATTTCAACGTAGAAGTTCAGCGTATCGGCCCATTCTGGCTGGTCGAACTGAGGCTTCCAGTCTTCGTCAAACCAGCGCGCGCCAAATGAGTTGGACATCGCAGTGATGAACGCGCCGCCTTCACCCCAACCGGCTTTGCCGCGCAGGCAGATACCGTTAATGTCAGCGTCACGGTCGGTCATGGCCGCCGCGGCCTCTTTGATGAATTGCCAGCTTGGCGCTTCGGGCATTTCCATGCCTGCTTTTTCCATCAGGTCGGTGCGATACATGATCATCGAGCTTTCGCCATAGAACGGTGCCGCATAGAGCGTTCCTTCATGGCTCAGACCACCCGACATCGCGGGCAGGATGTCACCGACATCATAGTCTTCGGACAGACCATCCAGCGGAATCAGCCAGCCGTTCGCACCCCAGATCGGGGTCTCGTACATACCGATCGTCATGATGTCGAACTGACCACCCTTGGTGGTGATGTCGGTGGTCACGCGCTGGCGCAAAACGTTCTCTTCCAGCGTCACCCATTCGACTTCAACGCCCGTCGCTTCGGTGAATTTGTCGGTATAACCCTGCATCCGGATCATGTCGCCGTTGTTCACGGTTGCGATCGTTATGGATTGTGCGTGGGCCGCTGCCGTTGCGACGAATGTTAGCGCAGTCGCCGCACGAAGTGCGTGTTTCAAGTACATCCCTGTCCTCCCTGAGCTTGGATGCTGTGCAGAGAGCCTAGTTCAGGATTTGTCGCGCCGTCAATAAAAACTTTACGCGCGTTAATTTTAGATCGTCATGCAGATTCCCTCAGCACCAATCGCGCAGGGAAGAGAGTTTCTGTTCGGCTCTCGAATTTCCCACCGTTTTCAATGAGTTCGAAAAGTGTTTCAACACTTCGCGCGGCCACATTGTCATAGTCATGCGCGGCGGTCGTCAGTGACGGGCAGGTGAATTTTGCAAACGGATGATCGTCGTTCGACGCCACCCGCAGTGTACAATCGTCTTTCCTACCAACGCGAATCCCCTGTTCGAAACACGCCGCCAGAAAGCCGATGGCCAATCGGTCATTGCTACACAGAACTGAATCCGTGCGCAGCTTGCGTTCATCCAAAGCCTTGAGCGCACCCTTTCGGCCAATCTCTTCAAAGGCCCAACCTGTGCCTTCGATTTTGATCACATGCGGCTCAAAACCCAGCCGATCCATTACGTCGACATAAGCCTTGCGTCGCTTGTTGGCATTGGGGTTCGCAGGTGTCCGCATTTCGAAAAACGAAGGCGGCTCGCCGGTGCGAGTCATGTATTCTACGGTCTGAGACACAAAGCTGAAATTATCGGACCCGATAAACGCTGCGCCCAATCCATCGAGGTTACTGTCGAACAGAACCGTTGGCACACTGGCGCAGAATTTCTCAATAGCGGACTTGTCTGAGATACGTCCCAAAGGCGCCAACAAAACGCCCGCGGGTTTCAAGGATTGTAAGCCGTCCAGGATTTCGTTTTCCAGTTTTTGTTCGCCATGAGAGCTGAACAGAAACGGGCGGTACCCGGCTGCGATACAGCTTTGTTCTAGATACCGCGCGATTTCAGCGAAAAACGGATCGGCCAGGTAGGGCACGACGATGCCAATATTCTTGGTCAGCTTGCGGTTCTGGTTCACAGCATAGATGTTCGGGCGATAGTCGAACTGTTCCAGCGCTTCTTCTATGCGTGCCCGTGTAGTTGGGCGAACGCTGTCTGGGTCGTGAAAGTACTTGGACACCGTGGGGCGCGAGATCCCGCTGAGGGCTGCGAACTCTTCCATATTCTTTATCTTGGTCATGCCAGTCTGCCTGCGGATCTCGGCCGCCTTGATCTTATCCTATTTTTACATATTCTTTGCGCGCGCTAAAAAGATCAATAGCAAGACAAGTTCCGGACTTTTGTGCAGGTAAGGGGTTTGAATGTATCTCGGGATCGATATCGGTACGTCAGCGGTCAAGCTTGTCTGCGCGGATTCCAGTCGAATCCTTGCTACGTCTTCGGTGAGTATAAAGACCTCCTCTCCTAAACCCGGTTGGTCAGAGCAGCACCCGGATCTTTGGTGGCAGGCGACACGCGACGCCTTAAGCCAACTTTCTGGGGAAGTCACACTGTCGGAGGTGAAGTCCATCGGGTTGTCAGGTCAGATGCACGGGGCCGTTTTACTGAACCGCTATCTGCGCCCAATCCGCCCGGCAATCCTTTGGAACGACAGCAGGGCCGCGCGGGAATGCGGCGAACTGCGACAGGCCTTGCCGCAGATTGGTCAAATCTCTGGGGTCCTCCCTTTGCCGGGCTTCACCGCGCCCAAGATTACATGGCTAAAACAGCATGAGCCAAAGCACTATGCCCAACTGGCTCACATCCTGCTGCCCAAGGACTACATCGGTTTACGGCTGCATGGCGAATTGGGAACTGATACGTCCGATGCCGCCGGGACAATGTGGCTCGATCAGGCGTCGCGTGGCTGGCACGCCGGTATCGCCGAAACCACAGATGTAGCTTTGGATTGGCTGCCGCAGCTATTCGATGGTCATAGTGTGGTTGGGACTGTGACCCCACAAGGGGCGACTGAGACCGGCTTGAAACCCGGCACGCCAGTCGTTGCGGGAGGTGGAGATGCAGCAACCGGGGCGGTGTCTTTGGGCGCCACCGAACCGGGCCGGGGATTTGTCTCTTTGGGGACTTCTGGACAGCTGTTTGTGGCAGATCGAAGCTACAAGCCAAACCCTGAACGCTATGTGCATGCTTTTGCGCACACACTGCCCGACCGATGGTACCAAATGGCGGCGATGCTGAACGGCGCGCGACCAATTTCCTGGATAGGTGGCCAATTGCGGCTTTCCGAAGCCGAAGTTGTCGCGCTTGCCGAAACGGTCAGTGGGGACCGTGTGCCAATTTTTCTGCCTTATCTGACGGGAGAACGCAGCCCTCTCGGCGATCCGCATATCCGAGCCTGTTTCTTTGGCCTGGAGGATTCCACAACACGCGCAGACATCTGCCGTTCCGTGGTGGAGGCAATTGCTTTCTGCTTTGCCGATGCGGCGCAGAGCTTCGGTGACACTATAGAAGAATTGCCGGAGCTCGCAGCGATAGGAGGAGGCAGCAAATCAGATCTGCTGTTGAGACTGATCGCGACGGTGACCGGAAAGCCAATTGTGCGATCGACCGGAGCAGATTCCGGTCCGGCTTATGGTGCGGCTCGGTTGGCAGCTTGTGGTAATGGAGCTTTGGACACAGCTGATCTTGCGCTTCAGCCACCAACATCGGACAGGTTCGAGCCCGCAGATATGCCACTATTGTTCGAGCGGTTGGCGCGGTTTCGGAAGCTTTATCAGGCAGTCAGTTTGGCGGAATAGGAGCCGTGTACTGTCACCAAAAACTCGGCTAACTGCCTGCGCTGCGGTGGGCTCGTTGCGATATCATCGAACAAGAAACGCATCAATGCGCAGGTAACTGATGTTCTCATTCCCGACGCGCAACATAGGCATCCAGTTCTTCACAAACGACGCCGTCCAAATAAGGCGCTGCGAAAAAGATCCAATGTAAAACGGTCGCTGAGATCGCGCGCAACTGGTCCGACCCGCCGCATGGGCTGAAGCGCCTCATCGAACCGGTCTACTGATGTCCCGTCCGCATGTCGCGCCATCAACTGGTTTTGTGCGTCCTTGGCGATGAACTTGCCATCGCAGATGGCCAGCCGACCCGTATCCCTGCCTCCGGAATGCAGCACCAGGTTTGGCCCCGAGACGCAAAGGTTGTAGCCGTTTCATAGCCCGATTGCGCGTCAAAAGGACTTCGGGGACACATGGTTAGAAGAGGTTCGCCAAGGCACGTCGAGTTTGCATGCAGGCTGACCGATTGCTGTCGTGATCAAAGCGACCTCGGGGATGCCTGTCATTAGTGTGCTGGATTTTTTCGAGATCGAGTCGGTATATTGCCCATACATCGCAGAGGTTCCGAAGCGGTAGCGCTGAAGATAGGCGATCGCGTCAGGGTCCAGCACTTCCAGCGGTTTCAAACACGCATGCAGCCGGCGCAAGGCGTGTCTGCACTGCTTTCTGGTTCAATACCCGTGTGGCGCGCCTTGATCGTCCCTCTACACGCGGCATGAAACGCCGCCGTCGACGGTAATTTCAGTGCCGGTGATATAGGACGCATCATCACTGGCCAGAAACACGGCGGCGTTGGCCACATCCCACGGGGTGCCCACTCGGCCCAGCGGGATGCGTGCTGCGCGCTGCTTGTCCAGCGCATCCCAGTCAATTGCCTCGGGGTCTTCCGCATTCTGTTCGGTGATATCGCGCGCCATTGGTGTGTCGATAAAGCCCGGCAGAATCGCGTTTGCGCGGATTCCATGTGGTGCCACTTCTGCTGCCAGATTGCGGGTGAAGGAAATGATCGACCCTTTGGTGGCATTATAGCCAATATAGGGCGTGCCCAGATAACGCAGCCCGGCGATCGAGGAAATGTTGGTCACAACTCCCCCCTTGCGATCAACAAAATGAGGCAGAACATGCTTTGTTGGCAGAAAGACCGCCTTCATGTTCACATGCACCAGCATGTCCCAATCCTCGACTGTGCTGTCCATGGCGCCGCCGGTTTTCAGGATTCCGACATTGTTTTGCAAAATGTCGATCTGGCCGAATTCGGACAGGCATTGAGTAATTGATGATTGAACCTGATCTTCCTGCGTGACATCGGCGGCCAGCGCAACGGCGCGGCCCCCTTCGGCACGGATCAGTTTGCAGGTTTCTTCAGCCGCGGCCAGATGCAAATCCAGGGCACAGATCCGTGCGCCTTCCTGCGCGAGACGAATGGCGGTGGCTTTGCCGTTGCCCATGCCACCCTTCATGGATCCCGCACCCGTCACCAGGGCGACTTTTCCTTCCAACCGTTTCATCAGTCATCCCTCATTGGATTGCAAAAAGGCATTCATACCGCCGTCAACGGCGATCAATTGCCCGTTGATGTAAGAGGCGGCCTCGGACATCAGAAAAGCCACAGGTGCCGCGATTTCCGCTGGATTCGCCCACCGCGCTGCTGGTGTCCGGTTTTCAATTCGGCGCACGAAACCTTCGTCGCTCAGGATTTTACGGTTCATCTCGGTCAGGACATAGCCGGGTGCGATGGCGTTGGCGCAGATGCCGTCCGTACCGAAATCCGCCGCTAGCGACCGAGTCAAACCTGCGACGGCCGCTTTGGACGAGGCATAATTGCCGACCCCCGGTCGCGGATGTGTGGCGGCAATGGACGAGATCGAAACGATCCGCCCTCGCTGAGGCCCTTGATTGGCACGCATCACTCGGCCCGCTTCGCGCGCCAGCACAAAGGGTGCAAAGACATGCAGATCATAGATCGAGCGGTAGTCATCAACCGTGTGGTCCAGTACGTGCCCGTGATTGGTGATCCCGGCATTGTTGATCAGACCCCAGATCAGGCCGATACCCTGCACCCAATCGGTGCAGGCGTCGAAATCGGTTAGGTCAAAAGCGGCCGTTCGCACAGTTGCTCCTTCCGCGCGCAAGCCGTCCGCTGTGGCCTCGAGGGCCTCGGCGTTGATGTCTTGCAGGCACAGTGGCGCACCTTGTGCGGCGCAGGCCTGTGCCATCGCCGCACCCAATCCGCGTGCTGCTCCGGTGATCAGAATGGTTTTGCCAGCCAGCGAGAAATTCGGCCCGCTCATGAGGCGAGGGCCGCCTTATCCGCCGCAAGCGCGGTATTCACCGCAGGCATGACCTGATCGCAGAACACCTCAAGCGAGCGCAGGGTGTTGGCAAAGGGGATCGAAGCAATCTGCATGAAGACGCTTAGATGCGTGATGCCAAACTCGCGCGCTTCGGCCACGATACGTTGCGTGACGTCTTCGGCATCGCCAATGATGGCGCGCTGCAGAACCGTGTCGGTATCCGGTTCGTTGTCGAAGGGCACGATCTTGAGGTCCGCGCCCTCCATCAGCGGTTCCGCGCGGCGCATGTTGTTGGCCATGCGGGCATGGATCAGCACCTGCTCGGCTGCCGCACGGGCATCGTCTTTGTCCTGAGCGACATAGATATAGCGCTGCACCGCAAAGGGGAAATCATCCCCCGTCAGGCCGTTCTCGATGCGCGTTTCCTTGTACAACCGCCGCGCAGTGCCCACGATCGCGTTTGGTCCGATGGCCGGCGTGGTCAGCGTTTCGGCCCCGTAGTCGATCATCTTCTGGCGCATCTCTGGTGCGTTTCCGACGGCAAAGGTGCGGATACGGTCCTGAACCGGAGCGATGGACAGGGCCGCGTCGCTGATCTGAATGTGGTCGCCCTGAAAGTCGATCACGCCGCCATAGACGCCCTGTTCGATGCAATCCCAGATTTCCAGCCCGCGCATCAGACGGTCGTCGATAACGAATCCGAATTTCTTAAATTCGCGGGGCTGATAGCCAGTGCCCAGACCTAGAACCAGACGGCCCTCGGTCAGTTGATCTGCTAGGCAGATATCTTCGACCAAACGCAAGGGTTCGTAGAAAGGCATCACCACCACCGCAGGGCCGACCTTGATCCGTTTGGTGTGGGCGGCCATGTTCGCGGCTGTCATCAGCGGCGAGGGTGAGATGCAATAGTTCGACAGGTGATGTTCGGCGAACCAGGCGACGTCAAAGCTTGCCTCATCCACCATTTTCGTCATGTTGCGCATCTGGTTGAACACATCCGCATGCGACGAGCCATCAACAGGCTTGGTCATCAGGTTGAACAACGAAAATTCCATGTCGTTGGGGCTCCGGTCTGGCTGCATCACTTGGTCTGTGCAGTTTGTCGGAAAGCTGGCAAAGCACCAAATGTTGAATCCTTTACCAGTGGCAAAGAATTTCTTATGGAGATTGTGCCTCCTTCCGCAACCAAGTCAGAAAGGCCTGAACGCGCGGTTGTTCTACCCGCCGTTCGGGGCAGATAAAGTGGTAGGAATACGGCCCCTTGACCGGTTCGAATGGCAATTGCACCAAAGCCCCCGAGACCAGCAGATGCCGGGCAATCACATCGCGCACAACGCCAATGCCTTGACTATAGAGAATGGCGTTCACCGTGGCACTGCTGTCGCCGAAAAAGGCCCCCCGTTCGAACGCCGCAGGATCACCGCCATTTTTCTCGATCACAGCGCGCCACTCGCTGTAATTTGTGTCGTGCAGAAAGGGGCGATCCGCCAGCGCATTGATGTCCGACATGTCGCGCAACGTTTCGGCCGTTTGCGCAGAGGCCACAAGTATGTGCTTCTCGCCGAATAGGCGTTCCTCGTACCCGTCCTCGTACCCGCCTGGCCCCCAACGAATGGCGACATCTGCATCCTCTTGGCCAAAGCCTGTCTTTGCCACGGTCGACAGAGTGATCAAATCGACCGTAGGGTTGGCCGTCACAAACCGGTGCGCCCGCGCGGCAAACCATGTCGACGCAAACGAGGGCAGCAGACTAACCGTCAGCGTCGTCCGCCCAGCGTCCGGGGCCAGGTTCTGTACGCTTTCACCCAGCGTATTTAGGATCTCGGCCACGTCCTCGGCAAATTGTTCACCTTGTTCGGTCAGCAGGATCATGTTGTTGCGGCGACGGAAGAGTTTGACGCCTAGACGATGCTCCAACAGCTTGACCTGTTGGCTGACAGCCGGTTGTGTCAGGTTCAGTTCCGCTGCGGCCAGCGTAAAGCTCTGCAGCCGCGCGGCGGCTTCGAATGCGATCAGGGTCTGCAACGGTGGCAGCGGGCGACGCATTCGATTGCTGTCAAAGCCAACTGGTTCCAGTTTCGACAAAGCACCGGGGCGAAGATGATCCAGTTTGTTTCGAAGGGCGCGTCGCATCACAGGCCTGCATAAGTTTTTGTTAGGCAAAGCTTAAGCAATTCGTTCTTGTATTCAAGGCGGTCGCCGCCACAGAAATGCCTGAGACCGACGGAGGCGACATGCTGGACCCTACTGAATTTACATCCGCAATGCGCAAGGCGGTGACGCCTGTGTCAATTGTCACTACCAGCGGCGAGCACGGCCCGCATGGCGCGACGGTCAGCGCAGCCTGCTCCCTGACGGCAGCACCACCTGCAGTGCTGATCTGCATCAACAAGAAAAGCCGCATTCTGGGCATGATTGAGGAACACGGGATCTTTTGCGTGAACTATGTCGCGCCTCAGCATGACATGCTGGCGCTTGCGTTCGCCGGTGCCCCCGACCTTACGGATCAGCGTAGTTTTACCTCTGAACATTGGACGATTGACCAACGGACGAGCCTGCCGGTCCTGTCAAATGCTGCCGCAATCTTCACATGCCTGCATATTCAGACAGTCTCATTCGGCACGCACCGCATTCTGATCGGCAAGGTCGAACGCGCCGAAAGCTCTGAGACTAAACCGCTGGCGTATTGGAATGGCGATTTTCGTGAGCTGACCTATCCCAAATAGACCGGCGACCGAAGGAATTGGAGGTTATGCCTGTTCAATTCTGTGCAATCCTTTGCGTTGTGGTCAATGTCCGCAATGCGGGCAACGCCCGCAGCGTTGAGGTACTCTGGCGAATGACCGAAATGGGCCGATCCTTGATCCTAAGGGGCAGAGTTATCTTGGCCATTGCTATAAACCCTTCAGGCCAGCAACGATCCCAAAGTAATTGATACTGTGGTTTGTACGAGTGTCCGACCACATCCCCCGGTTTTGTCCGATCAGATTCAAGTTTCGGTGTGGAGCCTGTCAGATACACAACGGTCTTACTCGCCCCATCCACCAGCACCCTCGGTGTATTTATCACCGCATCTTGTCTAGTTTGACTATTCCGAGACCTCGTGCGTCGAAAAGGCATCCGCGTAGTCGGGATGCCAGCGTGAAAGAGCCGGGCGATTGTTGATGATATCGCCCATGGCCCATTCAACCCGTTTGCGGTCGCGTTCTTCTGACACATCGTTGTCAGGGCAGAGGATATAGAAGTCCCCGTCCGACATGCGCCTCAGCAGATAGTCAACGGCCTCTTCGCTTGTCCAGGCTGCGGCAGGTTTTTCCGGCATAAACTTTTCAATCATACCGGTATAGGTAAATCCCGGCACAAACAGATGGGCGGTGATATCCGCTTCGGCCTGCCGCAAGTCATGCGCAAGCATTTCTGTCATGACCTTCACAGCAGCTTTGCTGGTATTGTAAGCGGGGTTTCCGGGTGGTGTGGTGATGCCCTGTTTTGACCCAGTGTTTATCACTACTGCCGGACGCGCCGCCTTAATCATACGCGGCAGAAAAGCATGGACACCGTTCATGACGCCAAAAAGATTGACCTCAAACAATTTGCGCCAGTTTTCCGCGTTTTCCCAACTGCCGGACGGCACTGCGATACCGGCATTGTTCATCAGGATAGCCACCTCACCGAGCGCAAAGACCTGATCTGCCAAGGCATTCACAGCTTTGGCGTCGCTAACATCCGTCGGAACCGCCTGAACAATTGCAGACGCCCCAGCCTGATCGCGCAATTCTGCCTCAGCTCTGTCCAAGACCTCGCCTGCCAGATCGACCAGCACAACCCCCAAGCCGTCTTGAATAAATCGTTGGGCCGCGGCCTTGCCGACACCGCTTGCGGCCCCGGTTACAACGGCCAGGCCACCTTTTTCGATTGCTTTTCGGTACATGGAGCATCCCTTTTTTCTGCGAATGACTAAAGGGTTCTTCAGGGCGCCATCTTTTGCTTAAGGCCAGCAATGAACGTCTCGTCATCCTGTTGTTTCCGCGCGTTCAGCAGTTCTTCGGCATCGGGTCCTGCGCGAAAACGCAGGCGGTTTCCGGTCTCGTTGGCCGCATCCCAAATGACTTGCGCGACCGTTTCTGGTTCAGAAGGGCTCGCGGCCAGTTTGCCAAAAAGACGCCCCATGGCTTCGGCCATAGGCGCGTAGTCCGGCAGGTTCTCATCCATCGCAAAATCGAATGAGCTGCCGCCGAAGTTCGTCCGTATCATGCCCGGTTGGACAATACGGACTCGAATGCCGAGGGGTTCTAATTCGTAATGCAGCGCCTCAGACAGCCCTTCTACTGCGAACTTTGTACCATGATAGAGCGCGCCAAGCGGAAATGTAATCTGTCCTCCGATGGACGAGATATTTATGACCGTGCCTGACCGGTTCTGACGGAAATGAGGCAGAACCGCTTTGGTCACTTCCATCAACCCAAGCACGTTGGTGTCAAACTGACGTCGGATGCGATCCATCGAAAAGGCCTCTAGTGCACCGTAGGCGCCGTAACCCGCATTGTTCAACAAAACATCAATCTGGCCAAACCGTTCGATGCCATCGCGAACGGCCGTTGCAATTGAGCCCGCATCCGTCACATCCAGTTGGGTCAGATGCACGTTTTCCAAAGCCCTAAGATCGGTGCTGCCTGCAGGGTTGCGCATGGTGGCGACGACATTCCAACCATTCGCTTGGAAATGTCGGGCGGTTGCTGCGCCAATACCGGATGACGCCCCGGTGATCAGAATGGTTTTCACATTGTTGCTCCGCAAGTTTATAAGCATACAATAGTCACAAAAAAAGAGGATGTATCTTTCTATATCTTCCAATTTTCTTGCCTAATTATCCACAAGTAAGCGTTTTCAGTAATAGTCATTTTTATTCCGTGCTAGCGATGAGGGCAACGACTGGAGGCATTCATGAGACCTCATACACTATTGGACTATGTTCGGGATCTGCTTGACCACGCGGGCGTCGCGCAGGGTGTCTTGACACATAAGGAAAGCGGGGCGGTTTTTCTCACCCATCCTTCGACCACTCAACATGACGCAAATGTCTACCGCCCGCTGTTGTGCGCGGTTTTACAAGGCGCCAAAGAGGTTGGGACCAGTACCAGAACGCTCTCCGTACAGGCAGGGCAGTCGCTGATCGTCAGCAACGCACTGCCGGTTGTCTCAAGGATTACCGAGGCCACACCCGAACGTCCCTACGTTGCGCTCGTGTTCCCCCTTGATCTGGATCTCGTGCGCGGTCTGGCATCCTCACTGCCTCAATCTTCTAGTAAACGCGTGTCGGATCCATTTTCGATCTGCCTGGCTGACACCGATGATGACATGAAAAGCGCCCTGTTGCGGTATTTTCAGCAGTGCGAAACCGAAGAGACGCGTCACATGCTGTCACCGATCACGGCTAGGGAAATCCATGCCCGCCTGCTGATCGGGCAACATGGCGGCACGCTTCAAAAACTGGTGTGGCACGAAAACACGTCCAGCAGGATTCTCGCGGCGACACACGAAATCCGGTCAGATCTGGCCAATCCTCTTGTTGTCGGAGAGCTTGCCGGGCGTGTGGGTATGAGCAGTTCGGCCTTCTTCGAGCAGTTCAAGGCGGTAACGGGAACATCACCGCTACAATACCAGAAAGACCTGCGTCTGCTTCATGCCCGCAATGAGCTTCAATCTACCGGAGCAAAGATATCAGAGATTGCCTACGGGGTTGGATATGAAAGCCCGGCTCAATTCTCAAGGGAATATGCCCGCAAGTTCGGGCGCTCTCCAAGACAAGATCGGGTTTTCGAAACTGTTCAATAGCCCTGCAGGAAAAACGCAAACGCCAAGCCATGTAACGAGCCAAACTTTTCGGGCCGGTCAATTTCCGAGAGCGGTCGTTTTAGTTACCGGCGAATTGGCAAGTTGTCCGCAATTCGGTCATTGGCTGATATTGCGCGCGCAGCATGCGGTTGGTTTGCTAGGCCGCGCGCATTATGGGGTCTATGGAGTGAAGGTCTGATTTGGACGGAAAGCTGACATTTGCTGCGTCTGCTAAGAGTAGGGGCCGTTGAGGTGAAGCGAACACTTAGTCTGAACCATGACAGCCAAATTGGTTAGACTATCAGTAGGGCATCCACTGTCGAGATTTCGCGACATCCGTTAAACTGCGAGCAGGAGGGTCCTATGCAGCGCCGACTCGCCGCGATCATGGCTGCCGATGTCGTTGGGTATTCGTCGTTGATGGGCAGCGACGAAACAGGGGTATTGTCCGCTCTCAAGACGTTGCGCATAGAGATTTTTGATCCCGCAATTGCGAGACATCACGGGCGTCTCGTCAAGTTGATGGGGGATGGTGCTCTTGTCGAATTTGCTTCGGTTGTCGATGCCGTTAACTGTGGTGTCGAGATCCAGCGGGCAATGGCTGAGGCTGCTCCTGGCCTCGCCAACGGGTCGCTATTGCAACTTCGGATCGGGATAAACCTTGGTGATGTCATGATCGCTGATGGAGACCTGTATGGTGACGGGGTGAATGTTGCCTCTCGCATTGAAGGTCTGGCGGATCCAGGGGGCGTCGCAGTTTCTGAGAGTGTCGCGCAGCAGGCAATGGCAAAGGTAGATGCCGAGTTTGAGGATCTCGGCCCCAAAACCCTAAAGAACATCGCTGAACCGGTTCGGGTTTTTCGCGTCATGCTTGACGGAGCACCCGCCTCTGAACAGCGATCCAACAAACTTCCGTTGATGACCGGTGCATCGGTGTTGGTTTGTCTGGGCGTTGCAAGCTTGATTGCGTGGTGGATCAGCTTTGATCACGAGCCGTCCGATGCCATGACCTTTGATGAAGCCGCTCTGTTGTCAGAGCCAACAGGTCCGACCGTTGCGGTTCTGCCGTTTCAAAACCTTAGCAATACGGACGCCCGCGATTTGTTGGCTGTTGGCATTGGCGAAGACATCATCGTTGAGCTGGGGAGCTACCAGGACCTCAATGTATTGTCCCGCCAATCCACCCATTCTGTTGGGCCGGCCGAAAGTGACCCGAGCAGCATCCGGCAGAAATTCGGCGCGGACTATGTGCTGGAGGGTTCCGTCCGGCAGGTTGCAGATCGTCTGCGCGTGACGGCAAGACTGATAGACACAACTTCGGGGCATCAGGTCTGGTCTGGGGCGTATGATGAAAGTCTTACGACTTCAAACATTTTAGACGTTCAACTGAGCATCACCGAAAAAGTTGCCTCTGCTCTGGGTGACGCAGGCGGGGCGATCAAGCGCATTCACGCAGGTCATGCGCGTGCGAAACCTCCGGAACTTCTCTCGTCTTATGAATGTTCCTTGCTGCGCGTTGGCTTTCTGAACCGACGAGATATGCAAGAGCGCGTCCGGGGCTGTATTGTGCGGGTTGTCGAGGACGAACCCGAGTATTGGCGCGGGTGGGCGCAATTGGCCGAGGCACTGCTGACCGATGTGAAGCTTTTTACCGGGCTTTATCCAGGGGCACAGGACCAGAAAATCCAACGCGCGGAAGAGGCCGCGCGGAACGCGGTGTCGCTGAACCCGTATTCTGCGCGCGCTCATTTCCTTCTGGCGCTTGTGCTTCAGATTCAGCGCGATCTTGACGGGTTCTTCTCGTCCGCCGAAACAGCACTGGCGTTGGGAACCGATCGTTATCTGCAAGGGCAAATCGGCTATGAATTCATATGGTCCGGTCGTCTGGATTTGGGGGCTGCGCTTGTCGAAAATGCAATCGCGCTAGACCCAAATGCAGCAGACCCAAACTGGTATCAGGCGCTGGCCGAGTATCATTTCCTGAACGGAGATTACGAAACAGCGCTGAAGACCTATCGCAAGGGTGCACAGCCGGACGTTTGGTGGTCGGTTTCCATCGAGGTTGCAATTCTGGCTGAACTGGGTCCTCGAGACGCAGCCATTTCCGCGCGAGACAGGCTCTACAAAATTCGTCCGGGGATAAAAATTGCTGACATTGTCTGGATGTATCGGCGCTTTGCGCGCCCGGATCAACATATCCTGCCTTTTGTCGAATCTTACAGAGCAGTGGACATGCCCGAGGGACAGTTTGCCCCGCTGCGGGAGGATAGTGCAGGCTGACCGCTACGATGCGGTCCTGCATGGAGTAGCATCAAGCTTGGCGCACCTTCTCATTCGGGCACCCCAACCCTTTGTAAGCTTGAGAGCCAGATCCATTGGCTTTCGAGGTGACTTTTTTTGCGAATTACCTGTTGCCAACGCGCCCAACTGCCGGGCTGCGCCCACTGCATTTTCACAACGTTCCACATTAGACTCAGATGAATTCGCACCGAAGTACCCCTTGATTTGCAAAATCATCTCGCCTTTCTGGAGCAAGAAACTGGTAGTCCGTTTCGCGCGACGCTTCCGACAGATCAGTACGGAATGATCATGGCTGTCGTCCAGAGCGTGGACATGCTGACGTGCGCGCCGCGCCACTTGCTAAAGCCATACGTGACCGACGGTCGGTTAAGCATACTGGAAACGTACGATCATCGTCCCACATGGCGGGTGGCTGCAGCTTACCGGGCCGTTTCGGCACTGCTGGACATGATCGAGGACTAGTTTGATCAGCAACGACAAAAACTGATCGAAAACGGGAATTCTTGTTGAAAAATCCCAAATTCAGGGTTCAAAAAGAACCGGGCCAACTCAGCAGTGCCAGTTGTCGAAAGTGCCAAATTCAGTTTGGCAGCACTCATAGTAAGCGCCGTTTTGACAATATTTGAGTCTCATGTCGATTTCGCTAAAGGCACCCAAGTATTCTATTTTCCAGATGGGCGCGAAAGGTTAACTTCACCTTTCAACTGATCCTGAAGTCGCCGCTATTGGGTTAGAATTAAGTGACACGATTTCCCACTTGTTAAGGAAGCTGCAGTAGCCCAGCACCACGGACCAAGCCGCCGGTCTCCTTCTTGCGTCCGCCTTCGAGACATCTCCGACAGCCAAGATACACCATAGGTGGGCGTCGGTTATTCTCTTCTGAGTCGACGTAATAGTTCAACTTCACCTCAAACTGGCATTCGTATTGCAAACATATTCAGAGGCGCGAGGCCGTCGTAAGCTCTTCTCTATCTTGTGTTGACCCGGGTGAAAGTTCAGAAGTACCCACTTGTTCGGCGCAAACGAAAATTTCTTTTGATCGAGGCGATAACAGTGGTCGCGGTCACCGAAAACCTGGCTTTGAAAAAGCTATTCTCGGACCTTATACGCCTCGATTTCATTGGATAAACCGCGGATTGAGTGACAGCCGGCTGATTGCATATGGTGTGGCATATGTTCTGCGACGCTCTGCGTCACCAGTAACTTTTCATCCAAATTCTTACATAGCTCCTGAACACGACTGGCCACATTCACAGCTTGTCCGACAACTGTGAAATCCAAGCGATCCGGACTGCCGATGTTGCCAAAGGTGACGCGACCGAAATCAATGCCGACTACGAATTCTATTGGCTCTTTTCCCGTGTCGGCGGCTGTTTCGTTGTAGCCTCTCAGGGTGGTCAGGGCTTGTTCTGCAGCTAGCACCGCAGATCTACACGAGGTTTCCGCATCGTCATCAATGTTGAAAACTGCAAGTATGCCGTCCCCCATGAACTTGAGAACGTCACCGCCCTGTTCTTGGATGGGCGACACGACCATTTCGAAATACTCACCCATCATGGCAAGCAAAGCGTCTTCGGACCAGGATGAGGCTTTGCTGGTGAAGCCACGAAGATCCGCAAATAGGATCGCGGCTGAAACTGTTCTGTGTTCTCCGCGCTTTATGTGGCCCTGATCAATCTCTTCGGCGGGACCGTGCCCCAGATAGGTTTGCAGAAGGCTTTTTTGCGAATGACGCATTGCGATGGGTTCCAAAGCAGCGGCAAGTGCGTATCGCGTGTCTTCGATGTATCGGATATGCGCGTCCGAAAACCCAGCATCTGCGTCCGAGGTGAAGCTGGTGCCCTGAACCGAACCGTTGCCATGCTCCAGCGGGATGGCCAGAAAATCTGTGGCACCTGCTTCGGCCAACTCGGCATAGACCGGATGTTCTTCCAGAACGTCAAGATCGGTCAGGCGTTTGCGCAATGGGCGCCGCTGCGTGACGACATATTCAAACGGGCTGCCGTGCCATGCACTTGTTGCCAGAACCGTGGTCGGTACGGTGTAGCGGCGGGTTTCTTCCGGCGTCCAGATGATGCCCCACGCGCTAAGCAAAGGGTTCGAGTAATTCTGGGCGATCCTTGCGCGGGCCAGGGGTACGCCAAGCGCCACCAATCCTTCGCAATACCCTTTGACAATGAGACCCTCGTCGCCCAGCAGGCGACCATCGGAAATCAACCAGTGTTTCAGGTGATCAGTCTCGGTCATCGTGGTCTCACACTCTTGTTCCGCGCTGATACTTTAGCTGTCATTGGTCACGAAAGAACCCACGCCGGCTGAAAAACTCATGCCTTTCTGCCAGACGCGGGATCCGTCGGCTTCAGCTCACCGCCGCCGTCAGCGAGGGGTCGTCTTCTAGTTGCTTGAGCAATCGGGCTTGTCTCACTCTTGGATCCAGTTCGGGATCACTCAAATAAGCCAGCATATGGGGCACATTCTCGTCAATCTGATCCTGAGTTGCCACCGCCATGCCGTGAGCCACGAACGGGCGTAGATATGTCATGCCTGCTAGGTTCGCCGTCTGTTGGAACGGTTTCAGAAACTCAGCCATGGAGAAGTTGTTGTATCCACCTGCGTGATAGCTGTGCTCCGGGCCACCGGTTGAGACGAGGATCAACTGCTCGCGCCCCTTCAAGCGGTCCCCGCCCGGCCCGTAAGCGAACCCATAGTTCAGCACCTGATCCATCCAAGCCTTCATCACCGGCGGTGCGGAATACCAGTAGAATGGAAATTGAAACACGATCCGGTCATGCGCCAGCAAGAGGGCCTGTTCGGCTTCTGTGTCAAAACGCATCTCGGCACCACCAATGGCGGTTAGATCTCGGGTCGTCACGTTCGAAACATCAGAGAGTGCGTCGAACCATGCGCGGTTGATTCGCGATTTGCTCAGGTCCGGATGGGCGGTCAGTACGAGGTTTTTCATGTATCAGCCTCTTGCAAGAATTTTGCGGAATAGTGGGTGATCAGCGGGCGGCCATCGGGTCGGGTTTCAAAGCGCCAGTCTTCCTGAACGCTGGCTTCAATGAGGTCGCCCGCAACGGTCGTGGCGCGAAACAGAAGTTCGAACTGTGCGGCACCGGGTTTGACTACGATCTTGCTGACGTGATGCTCGGTCGGGCGCTGCAAGGTTTCCAACACGACCCGATACCAGGCCCGCACCCGGTCATGTCCGCCAAGTGCGGTGTCGATGTCAGGCGTATCCCACTCTACGTCTGGATGGAGGTCAGGCAGGAACGCGTCGATCGGATCCAGCCTGTCGAACCGGGCAAACCAGTCGGCGATGAAACCGCGGATTTCGGGGTAATCGGTCACTTGAATCACCTGTTGATAGTTCACTTGGCCAGCCGCTCAGGGACCGGAGCCAGCGAGTACTGGGACCAGAAAAACGTGTTTGCCGCATCCTGATCGGCGGACAGGTTGGTTGCCTCGACGATCTTGCCATTCTCGATCCTGTAGACGAGCGCCCAGGTCGTATCGACATTCGGTTTGCCGTCGGCGTTCGACCAGCCGCGGTGGATATCAACCACATGGGTCTCATCCGCTCCGAAATAGATGGGTTCGGCCTGAAATCCGGCGGTGCCCAGCTGTTCGAAAAACGCCAGTACTTCATCCCGACCGGTCTTGGTTCCGGACAAGGGATGGCGGCCCGGGATGTGCCATTTTACGTTCTCGTCCATCACGGCTGCGATGCCGTTCAGATCGTTGGCGCCATAGGCGGCGAAGAAGTCCTGTACGACCTTGATATTGTCTTCGGGGGATGCGGCCATGGCGATCTCTCCTGTGATCAGAGCAGCGGTGAGGGCAGCAACTTTGGTCAGAGTGTTCATCTTGTATCCTCCTGAATACGTGGTGACACAAAGTTAATAATTTTCATTGCGCGTGATAATTAACCAAGTTGGCATTACTTTCATGTATCATATCGAATAATGAGGTAGCTCGGAGATATGATGCGCCTGCCACTTGCCACGCTTGAAATCTTTACGGCCATCGCGCGTCACGGATCGCTACGTGCTGCGGCCGAGGCGCTGGGTATCAAGCCGTCAACCGTTAGCCATCAATTGAAATCGTTGGAAGATCAGTTGGGCACCGCGCTTTTCATTCGGACAACACGCTCGATCAGCCTGACCGAGGCCGGACGCGCCCTGATCCGTGGCGCTGGGCCTGCCTTTGATCAACTCTCTGAGGCCGTCGAAAGCGCGCGCAGCACCGGTCACGCCGCGCGGGGCACGTTGAAACTGGCGATGCCCGAGTTTGCCTATCACCTCTTTGTTGGTCCGATCCTCAACAGTTTCTGCGCCGCGTATCCCGAGATCGAGTTGGAGCTGTCGCTAACGGATGCGCTGTCAGACATACTGGGCGAAGAGCTGCACGCCGGTTTCCGTCTGGGGGATCGTGTGGCGCAGGATATGGTGGCAGTGCGGTTGACGCCGCCGCTTCCGGTGACCGTTGTCGGCAGTCCGGACTACTTGGCGGCACGAGGCATCCCGGACACACCACGTGATCTTCTGGGGCATACTTGTATCCGCTACCGGTTTCAATCCTCGGGCCAGATTGCGCCGTGGAGTTTTCTATCGAGCGAGGGAGGGTATGACGTCGATGTGCAGGGCAACCTGATCGCCAACGCCCTTCCAGCCTCCGTCGATCTGGCTAAGCGAGGGCTGGGCCTCGCCTATACATTCAAGGCCTATGTCGGCACCCAGATCGCTGCGGGAGAGTTACAACCGGTTCTGGACGACCACTTGGGACCCACCCCTGGCTTTTTCATGTATTTCCCACGCGAGTATAAATCCATGATGCCCCTAAGGCTGTTCATCGACCACATAAAGCGCCAGCAAAGCGTTTGACCCTGCGCGCGCAGACCCCACATATCGAATAGTGCCAGCCGGAGCCGCTCTTTGCCCCTAAGATACGCTGATATCTACCCGTCAGAACCGTTGCTGAACAGCGATGCGATGCAGCGCCCTTCTGCGGCAGGTTTGATGTCAGTGCGGTATTTTCGCGCCGAACCCGATCGGATGCCGGAAGAGGTGTTTTCGGAACACCACGTCCTCCTGAACCTGCAGGAAAAGGGGCATCGCGTGCAAAACTGGCGGGACGGCACGCTGCGGGATTTCACCTTTTGCAAGGACGAAGTCATCGTGACCCCGGCAGGCATGCGGTCGGGTTGGCGGTGGTACGGGCAGTCCGACGTGATTGTGATCACCTTGCACCCGGACAAGGTTCAGCACTTTGCCCAATCTGAACTTGGTATGTTGCTGGCACCAGAGCAGTTTCACGACCAGCCGCAGTTTTCTGATCCTGACCTATGTGCTGCGGGCGTCATCCTGCGCGACGCGCTTGCGACCGACGATATGTCCTCGGCGGTGATGTTCGAAGCCATGAGCCGGGTTTTTCTGGTCAAACTGCTGCAGAAATACGGCAAACGCCGCGCCGAAGAGGTTGAGCTGTCCTCGCGCTTTACCTCTCAGCACTACCAACGGGTGCTGGCCTATGTGCAGGACCGTTTGGACCAGACGATCACCGTCGATCAATTGGCGTCTGAGGCGGGCATGAGCCCCTCGCATTTCGCGCGGGTATTCAAGGAAACGCTGGGCTCGACCCCCATGCAATATGTCATGGCCTACCGGGTCGAGCAGGCGATGAAGATGATCGAAGACACAGCGCGCCCTCTGGGCGACATCGCTTTGGCCTGCGGGTTCTCGGATCAGGCGCATTTCACGCGCAGTTTCAAACAGGTGGTGGGCCAGACCCCGCGCGTGTTCCGTGCGGCGCAGGCTCTCTGAAGCAGAATCTTTCAAAAACGCGGCAGTCCGGTGCAAGTATCCCTGCCACCGGCGTCGTATCTCAGGTGTCATTGGGCGTATGCCCATCCAGACAGATTTTGGGAGATACCGCTATGAACACCCTTGCTATGAACACTGCTGCCGCGTTGATGGCGTCGACAGCCGCCGTTGCGCAGGTGGAAACCCGCACCGTCACCTTTGAGAACGAAGGCGCCACCATGTCCGGCACATTGTATTTGCCGGAAGAGCGCGGAACCGAGCCGCTGCCGACCGTCGTCGTGACCGGGGCCTGGACCTCGGTTCAGGAACAGATGCCCGCCAACTATGCCCGCGAGATGGCCGAACGCGGTTTTGCGGCCTTCACCTTCGATTTCCGCGGTTGGGGCAAATCGGGTGATCTGCCGAACAACGTGCGCTTTGTTGAAAGCCCCGAGGCCAAGACATCGGACATCCAAGCCGCGATTGCATTCGTCGCGACCTTGCCCGAAGTAGATGCCGAACACATCAACGGTCTGGGGATTTGTGCCTCGGCCGGGTACATGGTCGATGCAGTCTCTGGCAATCCGCTGGTTCAGCGGCTGGGTCTGGTTGCACCTTGGTTGCAGAACGCCCAGATCGTCGAGGCGGTTTATGGCGGTGCAGAAGGTGTCGCAGGGCTGATTGAAGTGTCCCATGCCGCCGAGGCCGCTGGCGGCCAGATCATTCCTGCCGCAGGGCCCGAGGGTGCCGAGGGCGTGCTGATGCCAATCGGCGGATACTACTATGAGGCCGACCGTGGCGCGATCCCCGAATACGATGACAAATGGAACAATGCGGGCTGGGAAGGTTGGCTGACCTATCACCCCGCCGACAATCCGCAGCGTTTGGATAAGCCACTGGCCATTGTGCATTCGGAAAGCGCGGCGATCCCACAGGGCGTGCAGACCTTCCTTGCCGGCTTTGCAGGCGAGGCGACCGAGCAATGGCTGGAGGATGTCACGCAGTTCGACTTCTACGACAATCCCGCGGATGTCACCCGCGCAGCGGATACCGTCGCTGACCACTTCCGCGCCGGTTCGAGCAACTAAGCCCTGTCCGGACGCCGAGCAATCGTTCGGCGTCCACCCTCATCTATTCGGAGCATCCTCATGCGTAGAAAACTCACATCGACCCTTGCGGCCGTCTCTATGATCGGATCCGCGGCTTTTGCTGAACAACAAGCGGATATCTCGACTGCCATTACCGACATCGCGGCAGGTGCTGACCGCCACGACTGGGCCCGCGTACGCGGCGCGTTTTCCGATACCGTCACGACGGATTATACCAGCCTCTGGGGCGGAGACCCAGTAACACAACCCGCCGACGAGCTTATAGCTGGATGGTCCGCCTTTCTGCCCGGTTTCGACGCGACGCACCATATGGTGACCAATCACACCGTCACCTCCCTGTCCGATACATCTGCGACGGCACAGGCGGATTTCACAGCAACCCATCGTCTTGATGACGGCTTGTGGGTGCTGGGTGGCCGCTATGATTATGAGCTTGAGAAATCAGATGATCGCTGGGTTGTCACATCGATGACCATGACGGCAATCTGGGAATCCGGTGACCGTGGGCTTGTGGCTCTTGCCGGTCAGCGCGCGGCCGAGGCAAATTGAGGAAGGACCATGACCAGTCAGCGCGTCGCACTCGTGACCGGAGCCAATCGCGGTATTGGCAAAGAGGTCTCCCGGCAATTGGCCCGAGACCATGGGATGAAAGTTTTGATCGGTGTGCGCGACTTGGCAAAAGGGCAGGCCGCTGCGGATGAAATCGGATATGGGGCGGAAGCCTTGCAACTGGATGTCTCTAATCCGGACTCTGTTGCTGCCGCTTTCTTTTTGACGATTGAATCGGTCTATGGTCGCCTTGATGTTCTGGTGAACAACGCGGGCGTGGATTATGACGCCGACCAACAGGTTCACCACGCCGATCTGGACAGGGTCCGCCAAGCATTCGATACGAACCTTTTCGGACCATGGGAGACGACGATCGCGGCGGTGCCACTGTTAAAACGAGCCACGGATGCCCGGATCGTCAACGTGTCCTCTGGGGCGGGGTCGCTGTCCAGCATGTCCGCCGGAACGCCTGGCTATGGCGTGTCCAAAGCGGCTCTGAATGCGCTGACCCTCAAGACCGCTGCCGCCTTGAAACCTCAGAGCATTCTCGTGAACGCCGTTTGTCCCGGCTGGGTTGCCACGGATATGGGCGGCGGGGGACGTCCGATTTCCGAACGGGCCAAAGGAGTCGTCTGGGCAGCGACTTTGCCGAAAGGCGGCCCGACCGGAGGGTTCTTTCGCGATGGTGTTGCAATTGATTGGTAGGTTCAGCCGGGTGTCATGAAATCAATTAGCTTCCTGATCCGTGCGGGCAACAGACGGCGGCTGGGATAGACTGCGAACATGTCCCGCGTCAGAGGGACGGTGTCTATAACCTCAAGCCGTTTTAGATCGCTGTTTACCATATCCGAAGGCAGCATCGCGACACCCAGGTTTCGACGGGCGGCCTGCGCAATGACATCAAGGTCGGTTAAGTTGTGTGCGGTTTGCTTCGGGTGCAGTGTTTCCCCGCTCTCTAGCACCCAGGGTTGACCAGCTGTCAGCGCGGGCAAAGCAAGAAAGTCCGGTCTGGAAATCAACCCTCTTAGCCCACGCTCTCCAATAAACCCTTGTCCGGCACAAAAGCAGTAGGGAACCGACCAGAGCCGTTTCGCGACAAGGCTGGAGTCGGTGAGTGGGCCTACCCGAAAAGCCACATCAATATTGTCGCGAAAGAAGTCCAGCATGATGTTGGTGGTGGTCATCTCAAGCGCCACATCCGGATTCTGTTCCGCAAAATCCAACAGCCGAGGGCCAATCGTCGTGCGTGCTGCCAGCGGAGGTGCCGTGATGCGGATACTCTGGCGTCTGGTATCGTCGGCAAAGCCTGCAACACCCTGCAACGCCTCGATCGGATCCTGGCATCGGTCCAGAAGGCGCCGGCCCTCCTCCGTCAGGCGAACCTGCCGGGTTGTCCGCTCGAACAGTTTGGTGCCCAGATGGTCTTCTAACTCTGCAATCCTGCGGCTGACCCGGCTGAGCGGTATGCCCAGACCGTCTGCAGCCTTGGAAAAGCTCAGATGGTTTGCGACGACAGTAAACAGGGCAAGGTCGTTGTAGATCATTATTCTATTTTTGAGATTATAACTCCTGATATCAATCATTATCATTGCTTGATGTGACCTCTACCTTCTGCGCAACAGAAGGAGATAGCTGATGCCTTTCGCCATGGAAATCACCCAAACCGGCAAACCGGACGTCTTATTTAAGACCAACAAGGCGACCCCGACCCCCGATGCCGGGGAAATCCTGATCCGCAACTCAGCCGGGGCGGTCAACTTTATCGACACGATCATCCGACGCGGTGAGATGCCCGAGGGGATGATGCCCGATCTGCCTCATGTACCAGGGGTCGAAGGTGCCGGTGTGGTCGAGGCGCTGGGTGAGGGTGCCGAAGGCTTTTTTGTTGGGGACCGTGTGGCTTGGATGGGACCAATCGGGGCCGGTGGATACGGTACCCATTCGCTAATCGCTGCGCCCTACGTCACTCGGCTGGCCGATACCGTGGACTTCGAAACAGCCGCTGCAATCCCCGTCAACGGGATGACCGCCTATCACATGCTGGTCAATCTGGGCGGCGCGGCGGCCGGCAAATCGATACTGGTTCACGCGGCAGCCGGGGGTGTCGGCACCATGGCCCTGCATGTTGCCAAGCATCTGGGCATGACGGTAATCGCCTCGACCAGCACTGCCAAGGTTGGATATGCCAAAGATCAGGGCGCCGATCACGTCATCGACTATCGCACCGAGGATGTCACCGCGCGGGTGATGGACCTTACCGAGGGGCGCGGCGTGGATCTGACGCTGAACCCGATCTCGGGCGATACCCTGAAATCAGACCTCGATGTACTGGCACCTCTGGGCACAACCGTTCTATTCGGGTTTCTTGCCGGTCCGCCTACAGGCAGTTTTGCCGAAGACTTGGCGAAGCACTTCCAAAAGTCCGTCTCGGTCCGTGTCAGCGACATATACACCTATTTCATCAATCGACCTGATCAGTTTGGCGCGGATATGGCCACAGTGTTTGATCTGCTTGAGAGGGGCGTTCTGCGCCCTCAAGTCACCTCCCTGCCCATTGTTCAAGCTGCCGAGGCGCACCGCCGCCTAGAAGCCGGTGAAACAACCGGCAAGCTGGTGCTGAGCTTCGACTGACCCATCCAGTAAAAGAGGAATCACAGCAATGAACACTGTTTTCGAGACCGCCCTGAGTGGCAAACACATTGTCATCGTTGGTGGCAGCAGCGGCATGGGGAAAGCAACAGCAAAAATGGCTACCGCCCTCGGGGCAAAAGTTACAATCGCCAGTCACAATACTGCCAAGCTTCAGGCTGCCGCGGGCGAAATTGGGAGCGGGGTACGGATCGCGCCCGTGGATACGACTGATGGAGCAGGAGTGTCCTCCTGGGCCAGAGGGCTGGGATCGGTTGACCACTTGGTGATCTCTGCTTCAAGTGCTGCGCGTGGGGCGTTCACCGACCTGCCCATCGACGATCTGCGCGCTATGTTCGAGGCCAAGTTCATCGGCCCCTATATGACTGCACGTGAAGTGTTGCCGGTGTTGGTCAAAGGCGGCTCCATCACGTTCTTTTCCGGCGTGCTCAGTCGTCGCCCATCGGCCGGAGCTACTGGCCTGGGCGCAGTAAACGCGGCGGTCGAAGCGCTGGCCAAAGGGCTGGCGCTAGAGTTGGCTGGTCGGGCGCGGGTGAATTGCATCAGCCCTGGCATGGTTGCAACCGAAGCCTATGCCGCAATGACTGAAGAGAGACGTGAAGCCATGTATGCGCAGGTTGGCAGCAGCCTGCCCGCAGGACGGGTTGGAGAGGTCGAGGACATCGCACAAGCCGTTGTCATGGCGATGACAAACGGGTTTCTAACGGGCTCGGTCTTGGATGTGGATGGCGGTCACCTTGTGCGTGATTGACGTCTGCCACAAGTCCAAAGGCAAATAGGCAGTTTGCCCAAAACGGACTTGTTTAGGGTGGCGGTTCTGGCTTCATCAAAGCAGATTATGGGTTTGGAGGCAGCGTCCAAGTCGGGCCGAACGCGAGCGCAGGCGCAACCTGCATTGCTGACATTCAATCGGTCTGCAGTGTTAGGCAAATTGGGCTCCTGAGTCGCCGCTCACTGTCTAGCTGCGTATTGTAGCCCATCGAACGTCCGGTGGGCGGACTAACCAGGCATTTGAACTGCATAAGAAAAGGGCTGATTTGGCGCGACAAGCGGTCATCCGAGTTCAGGGGGGCTACCTGCTAACTGTCATGTTATTTCAGCCACCGACTGTCGCAATTTAAGAGTAACATCAATCAACTGTGAGTCAGGGCGGATGCCGTCCTCAATCCATCGGATGACCGCGTTTGCGGTCTTCTTTCCCATTTCAACCACCGGCAAGTGAACCGTTGTAATGCCTGGTACCGATTGACCGGATACGGGCAGGTCATCGATGCTAACCAAAGAGACGTTTGATGGAACCACCATGCCTTGCCGATTTAGCTCGAAAAGTACGCCCTGCGCGAGAACGTCCGACGTGCACATTACGGCGGTGAAGTGAGTTCCAGCGCTCAGGGCGTTTTGGATGGCTGTTGCGCCGCCTTCCAAAGTGATTTTGGTTTCAAATTTGAAAGTCTCCAAACCCGGCATATCGACAAGCAGGCCTGAAAGGCGCGCCCGCGTTCTGTCGTTGTTGTCCGCTGGGCCGTGAATAACGGCAATTTGGCGGTGCCCCGCGTCGATGAGGTATTGCAGTGCCATGCGGGAAGCGCGCGCATTGTCATAGCCGATGGTAGGCAGTGAATATCCGTCGTCGTAGTAAGATGTGGCTATGGTTGGCAGCCGCGTGCGAGAAATCAGGTTGTCGAAATCAGGGCTATGGGTAATTCCGGAAACGATTAGCGCTTCTGCACCAATGTCGATCAGACGTTGCGCCTTCTCGGCTTCGATTCCCGGGTCTCCTGCGGTTGTTGCAACCACCAAGGATAACCCGAACTCGCCGAGTTCATATTCGAGTGCGGAGAGGAATCTGGCGAAGATCGCATTGTCCAGTGTCGGCACCAAAGCACCCACCACCCGAGTTCGCCCCGAGTTTATGGCCCTGGCAGCTGCGCTGGGGACAAAGTGAAGGGATTCGATTGCCTGCTGGACGCGGTCGCGCGTGTTCTTGGATACAGCCTCAGGTGTGTTTAATACACGCGAAACCGTGGCGACGGAAACACCGGCGGCTCTGGCCACGTCCCTGAGGTTGGCTCGTTTCTTTGTCTCTTTTTCAGTCATTTACTTTCTTAATCGAGGCTGTTCAGCAAGCGCTATAGAAATAAACTTGACACATGTAACTAGTTTCATCAACTTATGTAACTAGTTACATTTAGCTGCGGCTGCAGGTTTCCATGACGTCCCATTCGGTCATTCACGACTTCAGCAACATCGGGTGGACTTCTCCCGAGCGATCCTTCTTTGGCTTTCCTAAGGCGCAAAGCGGGACAACCCATCGGCTCGCGGCACGAGAAGCTAAACGGTTTGACATGCAGCCTGGGGACCTGCTTTCACTATCGGGCCGCTGGCTGACGTCCGATCTGCAGATCGGTGCATTCGACTCAAAAGGCAAAGATGCTCTCGCGGCCCTCGGGGTAAATGCCACAGGCAAGCTGGACATGAATGCTGCTGATTGTCGGGCTTTGTTGGGTTGGGTGACTGCAATGGGTGGGAATGCATCTTCTGACATTCCCGTCACCAATGTTCCGGCGTCGGAAGATCAGGTGGTTTTCAGCGTGAAAGCGCGCGTCACTGTCTGGGTGGTGCGCTTGGGCAATAACGAACAACTGGTATCTGGCGCTCTCAACAGCTGGGTCACGGCATCCTTTCAGCCCGCCAAACGCAATACGCCAATCTTGCCGCCTGAATTGGGAGATGTGCGAGACGAGTTCACCGTCGCACGGGGTACTGGCGTGGCCTATGAATTGGCCCCCGGCGAAGTTGTTCAGATCATTGATGTCGAAGGGCAGCAATGTTCGGATTTTCTTGCGCTGCGCACCGACGGGCTGGACAGGGGCGAAGAGCTGTTGATTGACAATACGGCCACGCGATCTCTGGTTCGGCGCAGCTATCCGGGGCCCGGATCATTGGACAAATTTTTTGATCAGGACATGAACCCGCTTTTGAATGTACTTCAGGACACTTGTGGGCGTCATGATACCTTTGGACTGGCCTGCACCGCACGGGGGTACGAAGAGCGCGGTTTTCCAGGCCACGTTAACTGCTCGGACAATATTTCGGCGGCGTTGGACCCATTCGGAGTACGGCGGCGTTCAGCCTGGCCTGCGATCAATTTCTTTTGGAATACCTGGGTTGATCCCCACACCCATGATCTCCGGACTGCGGAGAGCTATTCGCGACCTGGTGATTATGTGGCGATGCGAGCGATGGAGCGGCTCACCTGTGTGTCAACCGCCTGCCCGGACGACATAGACCCGATAAACGGCTGGAATCCAACAGACGTACACGTCCGGATTTACAAGACGAACACCCCAATTCGCCGCGCTGTTGCTTATCGTGAAAAGGAAGATGCCCCAATGTCGCTCAGTCAGGAGTCTGCATTCTTCAAGCGGTTGGAGCCTTTGACGCAGGACTTCGCACCTGCGCGGGATCTTTGGGCACCTGTCAGCTTTCCTTCAGTCGGTTCGATCGGAGAATATTGGGCGTGTCGTGAAGCCGTGACCCTTCAGGATATGAGCGGCCTAAGGAAATTTGACATCATCGGGCCGGATGCTGAGAAGCTTTTGCAATTGGCCACGACACGCAACGTTGCAAAGCTGTCGGTTTGGCGCGGATCGTATACTTTGATGTGCGATCAGACGGGGGCTGTGATTGATGACGGCACGCTGTTCCGGCTAAGCGATCACCTGTTCCGCTGGTGTTGCGGCACTGAAGAGAGTGCCCGCGTGCTTGAAGCTTTGGCCTTGGAAAACAACCTTCATGTGCGCATTCATGCGATGCGAGGGTCTCTTCCCAATCTGGCGCTGCAAGGGCCGCGTTCGCGGGACCTGTTGCGCAAGATTGTGTTTACGCAGCCGCATGTCCCGTCTCTGGAACAACTAAAGTGGTTTGGTGTCACAATCGCCCGGCTGCACTCCCGCGACGGGGCGCCGTTTATGCTGTCACGGTCGGGGTATACCGGCGAACTCGGATATGAGGTGTTCTGTTCTCAGGCCGATGCGCTTTTGCTCTGGGATGCTCTTATGGAAGCCGGGCAAGAGTTTAACATCACGCCAATGGGGTCGGCCGCGCTTGAGACCATTCGGATCGAAGCGGGGCTAGCTGCGGCCGGTGCTGAATTCACCCCAGGCGTCGATGCGTTTGAAGCGGGGCTGGGCTTTGCGATTGATCTGAACAAACCCAAATTCGTCGGCAAGGGTGCATTGACGCGAAATGCCGAAAACCCACGTCGGGTTTTAAAAGGCATGACGCTAGGCGGCAGCGATGTTCCCGCGCATGGCGCCCCGATCTTTGCCGGAGAACGGCAAATCGGCGAGGTAACCTCTGCCACGTATTCGCCCACGTTTGAATGCGCCATTGCGATGGTACGGCTATCGATCGAATTTTCCGAGACTGGCACCCGCTTGGAAATTGGACAATTAGACGGTCGCCTAAAACGTCTTGGTGGGGTGGTTGTGGATATCCCGTTTGTGGATCCGCAACGCACGCGCGCCAGAGCATAAATCAAAAAAAGGAGAACCAACAGGATGAAAACGTTAACTAAAATTTCAGCAGCCATTGTGCTAAGCCTCGGCGCAACCAGTGCATTTGCGCAAGAAAAGGTAATGGTTGGTGAGCCGAGCTGGCCCGGAGCAAAGATCATGGCCAACGTAATAGGCCAGATCATCGAAGGTCGACTGGGTGGCGAAGTGGGCTATGCCCCCGGTGCGAATGCCGTCATTTTCGCCGCGATGGACGGCGGGCGTGGTGACATTGACGTGCACCCGGATGTCTGGCTGCCAAACCAGTCGTCCTTCACGGATGAGTATGTGGATGAAAAGGGCACGGTGTCTCTTTCGTCTGGTTCATACGAAGGTAAAGCCGGCTTCTGCACCCCGACTTACATGGCCGAAAAGCACAACATCAAATCCATCTTTGATCTGGCGACCCCGGACGCTCAGCAACTCTATGACGCCAATGGTGACGGTAAGGGTGAGATCTGGATCGGTGCTTCGGGATGGGCGTCGACCAACGTGCACCGGGTCAAAGTGCGCGACTACGGCGTCGAGACATTTCTTGAGCCGAGCACTGAAGACGAAACCGTCTTCTACGCACGCTTGAAGGATGCAGTGTCGAACGAAGAGGGTGTCGTCTTTTATTGCTATAAACCGCACTATGTTCATGCGCTTTACGATATGACGATGATCGAAGAACCGCCCCACAACCCTGATGAATACACGATTGTTCAGCCCGGTGATGACGCGGATTGGTATGCCAAATCGAAGATCACCAGTGGCGACGTTGTTAAAACCGTCAAGGTTGCCTACTCGAACTCGTTGAACGAACGGAACCCTGCAGCCGCGTCGCTATTGGCAAATATCGACATGGATTCGGATGCGCTGTCGGAGCTCACCTACAAGGTCGTTGTTCAGGGTGGCGACATTTCCGAAGTAGTCGCCGCATGGATTGCCGAGAATGGGGACACCGTGGATGGATGGCTGGGCCTAAACTAAACCGGGCTTGATCGAAATCGCCGACGGCGGGCAGCGCCGTCGGCACGCACTATCATTTTCTGGGTGGAGCCATGGCCAAAGATATAGCCATCGACGCGCGAGGCGTGTGGAAAGTTTTTGGGGATCGTTCAAAAGAAGCACTTGCGGCCATTCACGCGGAAGGGTTGGGAAAACCTGAGGTTCTTGAACGATTTAACTGCGTTGTAGGTGTCGCCGATGCCAGCTTTGAGATTGAACGCGGAGAGCTTTTCTGCGTCATGGGGCTGTCTGGATCGGGCAAATCGACCTTGGTACGTCACGTCAATCGGCTATTGGAGCCGACTGCAGGTGAGATCCTGCTTGATGGCGAAGATGTCATGGGTTTGGGGCCCGAAGGATTGCGGGACTTGCGCAATCGTCGCGTCGCCATGGTATTCCAGAATTTTGGCCTGATGCCGCATCGGACCGTGCGAGACAATGTGGCGATGCCGCTTGAAATTCGCGGTACAGGTAAGGCGCGGCGCTGGGAAGAGGCTGAGCGCGTTCTTAACCTGGTAGAGCTGACAGGTTGGGAAGACAAATACGCGCATGAACTGTCGGGCGGGATGCAGCAGCGCGTCGGGCTGGCCCGCGCCATTGCGTCGGATCCGGAAATCCTGCTGATGGACGAGCCTTTTTCTGCGCTTGATCCATTGATCCGCAAACAGTTGCAGGATCAGTTCATGGCGCTGAGCCGCGAGTTGAACAAGACAACGATGTTCATCACCCATGACCTAGACGAGGCAATTCGCATTGGTCACCGAATTGCAATCATGAAGGATGGGCGCGTCGTGCAGGTGGGCACCCCGGAAGAGATCATCCTTAACCCCGCAGATGACTATGTCGCGGACTTCGTCGCCGGAATATCAAAGCTTCACATGATCTTTGCACATTCCGTCATGACACCTGTTGATGAACACGAGGCCCAGAACGGTCCCATACCCGATGACCCTCATCAAGCGCATCCTGAGATGGATCTGGACGAACTCATGAACCTGTGCGTCGAAGGACATGGGATTGTTGCCGTCGTCGATGATGGCAAGACAGTCGGAGTGATCAATCGCACCGGCCTCATCCGCGCAATTCAACAAAATCAGGCGTGAGGACTGGCATGTCGGATATTAAACCGGAAACCGCCGAAAGACTGGGCCGTCTGGTCGAAGAATTTGTTGGCAACGGCGCGGATTACTACCGCAAAACATTTGCCTATATGATGGAAGCCCCTGGCTATCGCTTCACGCTGAACCTGGCTGCTGCAATCCTTGGGCCGCTCTGGTTTGGCGCGCGCGGTCTTTGGTCGTGGTTTCTGAGCTTTATGGTGCTGGAAACCTTTGCCTATATTCAGATTGGCAAAGGTCTTTTTGGGGATCTTGGCCGCGAAGCCCGGCAGCGCGCGGAAAAAATCGGAGAGACGCTCGACCTTCGTCGTGAACAGATCGCAGTCGCTGAGCAAACAGGGGCATCATCTTTGGATTCCTTGAAACGGGCTGCAGAGTCACTGGAAACAGCTCTGGCACAGGCTCAGGACGCGGCGGTTCAGGCGGATGCGACTGGACTTGGATTCATTATTGTTGGGCTGCTGTTATTGGTGGCGTTCAAATTTATCCAAGCCGCTCTTGCCAACTGGACGCTTGAGGGCCAGTTCGCGCGGTGGCGCTCGGACCGAAGCGCAGCCAGTGGGTGGTCACCCCAGCGTCTGCTGATCGCTGTGTTTCTCTTTGGCTGCGTTGTGAGCCTGTCGGTGATTAAGTTTGCCCAGCCCGATGCGTTTGCTGTGCTGAAGTCCTTTCCCACGGATCGCACCTGGAGATTGACCGTCGGCGATGGCGTTCAGGCCGTGTTTGATTGGACCAAAACCACTGGACGCGGTTTTTTTGACAGTCTGACATTCGGCATGAGAACCCTTCTTGACTGCATAGAGGTTATTCTTGTGCAAACCCCGTGGCCCGTAGTCGGGCTTGTCATCGTGTTGCTGGCCTATCTCACGGCTGGTGCTCGCGTTGCCATCTTCACCGGGGCTGCGCTCGCATATTTGGGTTTGCTCGATTTCTGGGAAAAAGCAATGACAACCATTGCATTGTTAGGGGCTGCGGCGTTGATCTCGATCACGCTTGGCATCCCACTTGGGATCTATTGCGCCCGTCGTCCCAAGGCATTTGCAATTGTTCGTCCGATCCTCGATTTCATGCAGTCCATGCCAAGCTTTGTTTACCTGATCCCGGTTGTTGCATTTATCGGTTCGGGCAAACCGGCGGGTGTCGTCGCGACCATGATCTTTGGCAGCCCACCGGTCATCCGCTTTACTGTACTCGGGCTTCAACAAGTGCCTGAAACCGTACGCGAAGCCGCATTGGCGTTTGGTGCGACACCGCGCTATTTGCTGTGGCGTGTCGATCTTCCGCTTGCGGCCAAGACCATAATGGCAGGGGTGAACCAGACTATTCTTCTGTCTCTGGCGATGGTGGTTGTGGCCTCACTGATCGGTGCCAAAGGGCTGGGCGAAGATGTGCTTGAAGCTCTGCAATACGCGGCAGCAGGACAAGGCATTCTTGCCGGTCTAGCGATCTTGTTCTGCGCTCTGATCCTTGACAGGATTGTCGCCGGAAAACGATAGTCGCCGTCTTTGCGAGGGGAAGTCGGTCTAGAGAAGAAGCTGTTTAACGCAAGTAAATGGCCAAAGGTGCGCCAAACCGGACACGCTTATCCGGCTTAGCGTAAAGCCAAGTTTGTGGGTGCAAACCTCAGACCGTTTCCGACTCGGTTGCCGCCATGAGTGTTGGCAGGCCTCCGATCCGAGCAAGGAGAGACACGATATCATCCACCCCTTTGCGATTTCGAAGTGACGCAAATACGAAAGGTCTGCCGCTGCGCATCCGTGTCGCGTCGCGGTTCATGACGTCCAACGATGCGCCGACATGCGGTGCCAGGTCGGTTTTGTTGATAATCAGAATGTCGGATTTGGTGATCGCGGGGCCGCCTTTGCGCGGGATTTCCTCGCCAGCGGCAACGTCGATTACGTAAAGCGTCACATCCGCAAGTTCCGGGCTGAATGTGGCTGACAGATTGTCGCCACCGCTTTCGATCAGCACCAAATCGACCTCCGGATGGCGGTCCTGCATTTCGGCCACGGCGGCAAGGTTGATCGAAGCATCCTCGCGGATCGCCGTGTGGGGGCAACCTCCGGTCTCGACACCGATGATCCGGTCCTGCGGCAGGATCTGCATGCGCATAAGCGCTTCGGCATCTTCGCGGGTGTAGATGTCGTTGGTGATCACGCCCACCGAAAGCTTGTCGCGCAGTGCCTCTGCCAGAGCGGCGGTCAGGGTGGTTTTGCCTGCACCCACGGGGCCTCCGATGCCCACGCGTAGGGGGCCGTTCATACTGGTCATGTTCGGAACATCCTTGAATATTGGGTTTCGTGTTTCATCGACGCGATGTCGGACAAGAAGGCGGTCGCGCCAAGGTCGTCCATGTTAGCTGCAAGAGCACCCGTTGCGACGCGTTGGCACAACAGGGTCAAATCCCGGATCAACCGCTGGCTTTCTGTCTGGCCCAACGGCACAAGACGTGTCGCGCAGGCGACCAGGTTCGACATGAATGCCTGAAGGTACATCTGCGCTGTCAGCGCCAAGGGCAGCCCCCTCAGTCCGGCGGCATGGCCCAGCGCGACAGGATAAGTCAGGGGTGGCAGGTCAAGCAACCAGATATCAGCTGTAAGCCCGCTGAACGCCTCACCCAGAAGATGTGTTTCCCGCAGACGCTCGGATGAGGGACAGAAGGCGCGTGCGGTTTGATCGATTTCGGCCAGAGCATCTGCCGGAGCGGCATATGCCGCCGACAGCAAGATACAATCGTTGCGTCCTGTGCCGAACTCGACGAGATCGGCAATCCACGCGCCTGTTTCGGCGGCCGAGGAAACGCTGCCGCTCTCGATTTCCCATTCCAGCCCATGCGAATAGGCAAATCCGCCTACGGGGTAGGCAGGTGAGAGCCATTGCGCCAGCGTCAGTATGTCGGTGTCAGTGGGCGTGGCCATGGGTCCTGCCGTGGCCATAGGCCCCACCTTCGGGGGTGAAAGGTTCGCGCACCTCTCGCACCGTGGCGCCAAGCTTCAGCAACATATCGCGAATGACGTGATCGATCTGTATCAGCAGACGCTGGGTTTCGACCTGGCAGGGCGTATGACGGTTGCCGATATGCCAGGCGATGCGGGTCAGCTCAGGTGCGGTGACTTCCAGCAATGCTTCGGGGGCGGCCTGAATGACCACCTCGCGCCCGTCATCAAGGACAAGCGCGCCGCCATGATCCAGCGAGGTGGTCTGGGCGAGGTCGATCAGAATTTGCTCGCCGCTGTCGCAGGTCAAAACCTTGCGACGCAGAAAGCGGTCTTCATAGGTCAGCGACAGATGATCGGCCGGTTCACCATGTGAGTGGTTCGAATATTGGCGCGCGGTGCAGAGTAGGGCGGTCATATGCTTGCCCCCTCTGCAGCGGAGATTTTCAGAGCCAGATCGAGTCCGCGAATACCCGGTGAACGATCCGATCCCGTGTCAGTCCACGTTTGCGAAGTTCTTCGTCGCTGAGCGATTGCAGGAATTCGACTTGCCGTACGCGTGTCTGGGCTTCGGCCACGCGGATCAATGCCAAATAGATTCGCGATGTGGTGGATGCGATCAGGCCGGACAGTGAAACCCGTGCCGGAGTGTGCGTTGCTGAATGTGCCATTTGGACCCTCGTTTCCGTTGGTCCTCCCATGAGCTTGAAAATGTGTCATGCCAGCCTCGTTGAGTAGTGGGTTTTTGGTCATGGCCGTGTTGCAAATGCCGCAACGCAGCACAATTTTTGGTCAAAACATAAAGTACCGCTGGGCCATCGGCAGAACCTCGGCCGGTTGGCAGCTCAGCAATTCGCCATCGGCGCGGACGTCATAGGTTTCAGGGTCAACCTCAACCTGCGGCGTCGCGTTGTTCAGCAACAAGTCGCGCTTGCCGATGTTGCGGGTGTTTTCGACGGCAACGGTTTGCTTTGCCAGTCCCAGTGTATCACCAATCCCCGTAGCCTGCGCCGCGCCCGAGACGAAAGTGATCGCCGAATGCTCGACCGAGCGCCCATAAGCCCCAAACATAGGCCGGCTATAGACCGGCTGCGGTGTGGGGATCGAAGCATTAGGGTCGCCCATCTGCGCGCAGGCAATGGTGCCACCCAGCAGAACCATCTCGGGTTTGACCCCAAAGAAAGCTGGGTTCCACAACACCAGATCGGCGCGTTTGCCTTCTTCGATGCTGCCGATCTGATGGCTTAGACCGTGGGCAATCGCCGGGTTGATGGTGTATTTGGCGATATAGCGGCGCACGCGAATATTGTCGTTTTCGCCGGTTTCCTCGGGCAGGCGACCGCGTTGTTTCTTCATCTTGTCGGCGGTCTGCCACGTGCGGATCAGAACCTCACCCACGCGGCCCATGGCCTGACTGTCGGATGCGATGATGCTGAACGCGCCCATGTCGTGCAGAATGTCCTCGGCTGCGATGGTTTCACGCCGGATGCGGCTTTCGGCAAAGGCCACGTCCTCGGGGATGGATTTGTCGAGGTGGTGGCATACCATCAGCATGTCTAGATGCTCTTCGACCGTGTTCACGGTGAAGGGGCGCGTCGGGTTGGTCGAGGAGGGCAGAACGTGGTTCTCGCCACAGATCTTGATGATGTCCGGGGCATGGCCGCCGCCTGCGCCCTCGGTGTGGAAGGCATGGATCGTGCGGCCCTTCATGGCGCCCACGGTGTTCTCGACAAAGCCGGATTCGTTCAGCGTGTCAGTATGAATCATCACCTGCACGTCCATCGCATCGGCCACCGAGAGACAGCAATCGATGGCGGCAGGGGTTGTGCCCCAATCCTCGTGCAGTTTCAGGGCGCAGGCACCTGCGTTGACTTGTTCTTCCAGCGCGGCGGGCAGCGAGGCGTTGCCTTTGCCTGCAAAGGCGAGGTTCATCGGAAAGGCGTCGGCGGCCTGCAGCATCCGCCCGATATGCCAAGGGCCGGGGGTGCAGGTGGTGGCCAACGTCCCATGGGCCGGGCCAGTGCCGCCGCCCAGCATGGTGGTCAGGCCGGAATGCAGCGCATCTTCGATCTGTTGCGGGCATATGAAATGGATATGGCTGTCGAACCCGCCGGCGGTCAGGATACGCCCTTCGCCTGCAATGGCCTCGGTGCCGGGGCCGATGATGATGTCGACACCGGGCTGCGTGTCGGGATTGCCGGCCTTGCCGATCTTGGCGATGCGTCCGTCTTTCAGACCCACATCCGCCTTGTAGATGCCCGAGTGATCCACGATCAGCGCATTGGTGATGACCGTGTCCACGGCCCCCTCGGCCCGCGTGGTCTGAGACTGCCCCATCCCATCACGGATCACCTTGCCGCCGCCGAACTTGACCTCTTCGCCGTAGAGCAGCGCATTGTCGCCCGTTCCCCCAGTCGCGGCAGCGCCGGCGCGTTCGGCGGTCAGGTCGCGTTCAACTTCGATCACCAGATCGGTATCTGCCAGCCGCAGCTTGTCGCCGGTGGTGGGGCCGAACATGGCGGCATAGTCAGAGCGTTTGATTGTTGCTGGCATCAGAGCGACCCCATGACCTTTTGATTGAACCCGTAAACCTTGCGCGCCCCCCCGATGGGGATCAGCGAGACTTCGCGCGCCTGACCGGGTTCGAACCGAACGGCGGTGCCCGGCGCGATGTCCAGACGCAGGCCATGTGCGGCAGTGCGGTCGAATTCCAGCGCGGGGTTGGTTTCGGCGAAATGATAGTGCGAGCCGACCTGAACCGGGCGGTCGCCGGTATTGGCGACCATGAGGGTGATTGCCTCGGCATTCGCGTTCAGGGTGATCTCACCCTCGGCTGGGAACAGCTCACCGGGGATCATTTGTTCAGCTTTGTCATCACGACCAAAGCTGCCAGCGCGACAACCGCCAAACCGACGCCCAAAGTGGCATAGTCTGTGCCATGCGCATGAATATGCGTGTCGGTATGAGCGGCTGCAGGGCCAGCAAGGATCAGGGCTGGGAAGAGCATACGGGTCATATTTGTGTTCCTTTGTTAGCGAATAGGGTTGTGGACGGTCACCAGTTTGGTGCCATCAGGGAAGGTGGCTTCGACCTGAACTTCGTGGATCATCTCAGGCACGCCTTCCATGCATTGCGCGCGGGTGATCACTTCGGCCCCGGCTTGCATCATGTCAGCCACCGATCGGCCGTCACGCGCACCTTCGACCACCGCGTCGGTGATCAGGGCGATCGCCTCGGGGTGGTTCAGCTTGACGCCGCGGGCCAGCCGCTTTCGGGCGACCTCGGCGGCCATGGCGACCAGCAGTTTGTCTTTTTCACGGGGGGTCAGGTTCATGTCAGATCATCCAGCATCGGGGAAGCGTGTCATTGTTCAGTCGCCGCAGAACCGGCATCAGCGTGCGGCGGAGGGTAAAGCTGTTCTCGGCCAGCACTCGGATCACCAGCAGATCGTCCTGGATCAGCGAGGCTCCGGCAGTGTCAGGCAGCATATTGCGAATGGGGTCGATCTGGCCCTCGGCTGTGGGTGAGACAAAGGCCACCAGCGCCATCGCCCCCGCACCGCCTGCAATATGCGGTTTGGACAGATGGGCGTGCAGATCACCGGTGAACTGCATCGCGTCGAGAAACAGGGGGGTGCCATCGCGCAGGATCTCGATCCGGTCGCGCAGGCGGATATCGGTCAGGGTCTCGCCCATCGCCATGCGGCCAAAGACCAGCGGTTCTACCATCAGTGCGGTGGCTTCCGGGGCAAGGTCGATCTGCAACCGACGCTCCAGCGCGCTGCCGTCAAACAGGATGGTTTCCTGCGGCAGCCAGTTCAGCCGCGCACCCGGAGCGACGCTTAGGTGGTTCACGATCTGGCCCGAGGGACCAGGTTTGGCTTTATACGCGCGCTCGCAGGCCTGAGTTGTTAGCGTCAGGGTGGTGTCGTCGCCCGCATGGCCGGTAAAGCGGAAATTGTCGCCGCCGGTGATCCCGCCAGCGGTGTTCAGCAGCACCGCGTTCAACGCGTCGCCATCGGTGCGCGGAAACAGGCACTTGAACGAGCCCGACTGCCGGAACCCGTCCAGAACCGAGGATGTGCCCAATCGTTTGGCACTCAGCCGAATCGCACCTTGCGCGCGCGGCGGGGTCGCGGCTTGCGTGGGCAATATCGAGGCATGATGTGTAATGGCGCACCTGCGGATCACTTTGTTCTGCCGCTTGTTTCGCCGTTTGGACGTCGGAACTCTATTCTGCCTTGTCGGAATTGGGCCAATATCCGGCGGATTGGGTTAATTTTTGAGCGAATTGGTTAACGACTGCCTGAAAATTAAACAAATGAGGCGGATTGTCGGAAATGATCTGTCAACTATTTGCCAAATTCTCTGCGATGCAGAAACGGTATGGGTGCCCGCCACGGGGACGATCCCCGAGGGTGTGTGACGGCTGCGCGAATTGGACCTCGGACACAACCGCCACACGGAACGCAACAACAGTTGCGGGGATCAGGTAGAAGAAGAGTGCGTATCTGCGCAAGCCCTCTCTCCCGGCCCCGCCCAGGAGAATCATATGACATCTCTCAAATCCACGCTCGCCGGATCTCTTGTCTTTGCCGCCATGGCGACCGCTGCACTGTCTGCCGAAGACACGATCAAAGTCGGTGTATTGCACTCGCTTTCTGGCACCATGGCGATTTCGGAAACCACGCTGAAAGACACCATGCTGATGCTGATAGACCAGCAAAACGCCAAGGGTGGCCTGCTGGGCAAACAGCTTGAGGCGGTTGTCGTCGACCCCGCATCCGACTGGCCGCTGTTTGCTGAAAAAGCGCGCGAGCTGCTGACCGTGCATGAAGTGGATGTGATCTTCGGCAATTGGACCTCGGTCAGCCGCAAATCGGTTCTGCCGGTGATCGAAGAACTGAACGGCCTGCTGTTCTACCCTGTTCAGTATGAGGGCGAAGAATCGTCCAAGAACGTCTTCTACACCGGCGCCGCGCCGAACCAGCAGGCAATCCCTGCGACCGACTATTTCCTGGAGGAACTGGGGGTCGAGAAATTCGCTCTGCTCGGCACAGACTATGTCTACCCCAGAACCACCAACAACATTCTGGAAAGCTATCTGAAGGGTAAAGGCATCGCGGACGAGGATATCTTCGTCAACTACACCCCGTTCGGTCATTCCGACTGGTCCAAAATCGTGGCGGACGTTGTCGCGCTGGGCGCGGATGGCAAGAAGGTCGGCGTGATCTCGACCATCAACGGTGACGCGAATATCGGTTTCTATAAAGAACTGGCCGCCGCTGGGGTTTCGGCAGATGACATTCCGGTCGTGGCCTTCTCGGTCGGTGAGGAAGAACTGTCCGGCCTGGACACCACCAACCTTGTGGGCCATCTGGCCGCGTGGAACTATTTCCAGTCGGCGGACACCGACGCGAACGCCGAATTTGTCGAAACGTGGAAAGCCACCATGGGCGACGAGCGTGTGACCAATGACCCGATGGAAGCCCACTATATTGGCTTCAACATGTGGGTGAACGCCGCGACTGAAGCCGGCTCGACCGAAGTCGACGATGTACGCGCTGCGATGTACGGCCAGGAATTCCCGAACCTGACCGGCGGTACGGCGGTCATGCTGCCGAACCACCACCTGGCGAAACCGGTTCTGATCGGTGAGATTCAGGAAGACGGTCAGTTCGATATCATCAGCGAGACCGATGTTGTGCCGGGTGATGCCTGGACCGACTTCCTGCCGGAATCGGCGGTTCTGATCTCGGATTGGAAAGAGCTGGGCTGCGGTATGTACAACACCGAGACCAAGACCTGCGTTCAGACGCTGTCGAACTACTAAACGGCACGCAAGGCGGGTGTGATCGCCCGCCTTGCCCTTAAGACACCTCGGGTTTCTCTACATGTTACGACTATTCCTTGCGGGCCTCGCAATCCTGTGCGCCTGCCTGACGGCCAACGCGCAAGAGGGCGGTCTGCAACCGATCCTGCAAGAGCATCAGGAGATCATCGCCAAAAGCTCGCGCAAGACGATCGGACCGGCGATTGAAGCGATTGCCAGCAGCGGGTTGCCGCAAGCGCAGGTCATGCTTGAGACGTGGGCCGCCAAAAACGTGTGGATGCGCAAGTCCGATGGCCTGTTCTTTGCCGGCAAAAAGGGTGAAGGGCGTTCATATGAGCTGACCGATTTCGACACCGGAGAGGTCGTCGGGACGTTTGAGAAATCCGACCTGAAACAGTTGAAACCCAATAGCGGCATCCGCGCGATGATCGGCACGGCACTGGTACAATTCCAACTGACCGACCCGGATCGTGCAAAACGACTGGCCGCTTTGACGTCTATCCAACGCGATCCCGAGGGCGCTCTGCTTGAGCCGCTGCGCGCGTCGATTGATGGCGAACCCGATGCCGATCTGAAAGCGCAGAAGCAACGCCTCGAGCGGTTGCTGACCATCGGCTACGACGAAGATACTGAAGCCCGTGTGGTCGCGATCGAGGAGATGTCCGACGATCTGGGTGTGGACGTGCGCGCGGCTTTGAACCCTCTGGTCGTGACCAGGCTGCAAACGGCGACAGATTTACCTTCGGATGTGAATATCGCCGGTGTACTGCAACCGGGCTCGAATGACCTGTCGCGTGATGCCGCTTATGACTTGTTGGTTACCAGCGATCTGGCCGAACCCCGTGTATCACCCGATGATATCCGCGCTGCACTGGCCGCCAATATCGACGGGGGCCGCGTTGGGGGCATTCCGGTCGCGCAACTGAACACCGACATCGCCCGCACGCAGGCTTATGCGGCGCTGGCCGAGGCCGGGACCGTTTCGGCGTTGATCACGCAAGCCGATGTCGACGCGGCGCTGGGCGCGCATGTGTTCTTTGAAACCTATGCAGAGCCGTCGGGCGAAGTCACAGCCGCCGCCGAAAAGGCGTTGGACCAGATCGAGCTAAAAGTTGGCCTGAACCAGGCCCTCGACCTGACGCTGGACGCGATTTCTCTGGCCTCGATCTATTTCCTCGCCGCTATCGGTCTTGCCATCACCTTCGGCGTGATGGGCGTGATCAACATGGCCCATGGCGAGTTCATCATGATGGGCGCCTATACCGGCTATGTGGTGCAGCAGTTTGTCCCCGACCATACGCTGTCGATCATCGTCGCCATCCCGATGGCCTTTGCCGTCACTTTCGCCATGGGCGTCGCGATGGAGCGGCTGGTGATCCGTTGGCTTTATTCTCGCCCGCTGGAGACTCTGCTGGCGACGTTTGGTATCTCGATTGCGCTGCAACAACTGGCCAAGAACATCTTTGGCACGCAGGCCCGCCCACTGACTGCACCGGGCTGGCTGGACGGAGCATGGGTGCTGAACGATGTGGTCTCGATCAGTTACATCCGTATCGCGATCTTCGTTCTGGCGATGATCTTTCTGGGACTGTTCCTGTACATCATGAAACGCACGCGGCTGGGGCTTGAGATGCGCGCCGTCACGCAGAACCCGCGCATGGCCGGGTCGATGGGCATCAACCCGGGGCGGGTGAACATGCTGACCTTTGGCCTCGGCTCGGGCATCGCCGGGATCGCGGGGGTTGCGATTGGGTTGTTCGCCAAGGTCACGTCCGACCTAGGCAGCGATTATATCGTGCAAAGCTTCATGACCGTGGTTGTCGGGGGTGTCGGCAACATCTGGGGTGCTCTGGCTGGTGCGGGCATGATCGGCTTCCTGCAAAAGGGGATCGAGTGGATGAACCCGTCGAATACCCTTGCAGCGCAGACCTACATGATCATCTTCATCATCATTTTCATCCAGTTCCGGCCAAGGGGTATCATCGCCCTCAAAGGCCGCGCGGCGGGGGATTGAGCCATGGAACGCAGCTTTGTTGCCAAAAACCCCTCGGTACTGGTCTTTCTGGCCATCCTGTCCCTGTTCACTTTGGGCGTCACCGTCCTGTCCGAAGGGTTCGGGATCGGCGTGATCTCGACCAGTTTCGTCAAGACGCTGGGCAAAACCCTGTGCCTTTGCCTGATTGCCGTAGCAATGGATCTGGTCTGGGGCTTCACCGGCATCCTTTCTCTGGGCCATTTCGCCTTTTTCGGGCTGGGCGGCTACATGATCGGCATGTGGCTGATGTATGAACGCACGCGGCTGATCGTCGTCGAGTCACTGTCGCAAGCCGAAATCCCTCCGACGTCATCCGAGGTCGTGGACGCCATCGGCACGCAGATCTTCGGTGTGGTCGGGTCGTCCGAATTCCCGTTGATCTGGGCCTTCTCGGACAGCCTGTTCCTGCAACTGGCACTGGTGGTGCTGGTGCCGGGCCTTCTGGCGCTGATCTTTGGTTGGCTGGCGTTCCGCAGTCGGGTGACGGGCGTCTACCTGTCGATCCTGACCCAAGCGATGACTTTGGCACTGGCGCTGTACCTGTTTCAGAACGACAGTGGCTTGCGCGGCAACAATGGCCTGTCGGGCCTACAGAACCTGCCGGGTGTCACCGTCTCGCAGGACGTGGTGTCGATCTGGTTCCTTTGGGCCTCGGCACTGGCCTTGGGGCTGGGCTATTTGCTGGCGGCATGGGTGGTGTCGGGCAAGTTCGGCTCGGTCATTCGCGGCATCCGCGATAACGAGGCGCGGGTGCGGTTCCTCGGCTATTCGGTCGAGGTCTACAAGCTGGCCGTCTTCACTCTGACCGCCTGCATCGCCGCCATCGCGGGCGCACTCTATTATCCGCAGGCGGGCATTATCAACCCCGAGGAGATGGCCCCCATCGCCTCGATCTATCTGGCGGTATGGGTCGCCATCGGCGGGCGTGGTCGTCTGTATGGCGCCGTCATCGGCGCGGCATTTGTCAGCCTGCTCAGCACATGGTTCACCGGTGGGCAGGCTCCGGACATTCCGTTGGGGTTCTATACAATCAAATGGGTCGATTGGTGGCAGGTGCTGCTGGGCGTGTCTTTCGTGCTGGTCACGCTGTTCGCCCCGCAAGGGATCGGCGGGCTGTTCGACCTCTGGACCAATCGTCGCGCACCGCAGCGCCACGGTGCGGCCCTCGGGCCCGATGAAAGCGCATTGCGCGAAAAGGAGGCCACGGAATGAGCACTCTGCTAGAGGTCAGCGGCGTTTCCGTCACCTTCGACGGTTTCCGCGCAATCAACAACCTTTCGTTCCAGATCGGCAACGCGGAGTTGCGCGCTGTGATCGGACCAAACGGGGCAGGTAAAACGACTTTCATGGATATCGTCACCGGCAAAACCCGACCCGACGAAGGCCGCGTCATCTGGGGCGAGAAATCCGTTTCCCTACTGCGCATGAGTGAGGCCAAGATCGCGCAGGCCGGGATCGGGCGGAAGTTCCAGAAACCTACCGTGTTCGAAGACCAGAGCGTGCAGGAAAACCTGCTGATGGCGCTGAAGAACAAACGCGCATGGCTGGGTGTGCTGTTCTATCGCCCTTCAAAGGGTGATCTGGAGAAAGTCGAGGAACTGGCCGCCGAGATCGGCTTGAAGGACGAGTTGACCCGCAAATCGGGCGAACTCAGCCACGGGCAGAAGCAATGGCTAGAGATCGGTATGCTGCTGGCGCAGGAACCGCGCTTGCTGTTGGTCGATGAACCCGCCGCTGGGATGACACCGCAGGAACGCGAACACACCACCGATCTTCTGGTGCAGGCCGCGAAAACCCGCGCCGTGGTTGTGGTGGAGCATGATATGGAGTTTGTCCGCCGTCTGAACTGCAAGGTGACTGTGTTGCACGAGGGCTCGGTTCTGGCCGAAGGCTCTCTGGACCACGTGACATCAAATCAGGACGTCATTGACGTCTATCTGGGGCGCTAGGCGATGCTGAAACTGAACGATCTGACCCTGCACTACGGGCATTCGCAAATCCTGCACGGTGTTTCGATGCAAGCCGCGCAGGGTGAGGTGACCTGCGTGATGGGCACCAATGGTGTCGGAAAGACCAGCCTGATCAAGGCAATCTCGGGCACGCATCCCCGCTCTGGCGGTACGCTGGAGCTGAATGGTGAGGCCCTCCCGCCCTTTCCGGCGCATAAAATGGCGTGGAAGGGGGTGGCATACGTTCCCCAGGGGCGCGAGATCTTTCCCCTGCTGACTGTGCGCGAAAATCTGGAAACTGGCTTTGCTTGCCTGCCGTCCAGCGAACACTTTATCCCCGATGAGATTTTCGACTTGTTCCCGGTTCTCAAGAAAATGCAGAACCGCCGCGGAGGTGATCTGTCAGGTGGCCAGCAACAACAACTCGCCATCGCACGTGCCCTGATCACCAAACCCAGCCTGCTGTTGCTGGATGAACCTACCGAGGGTATTCAGCCCAACATCATCCAGCAGATCGGTGAGGTCATTCGCCATCTGCGCTCTAAAGGTGAGATGGCGATCGTTCTGGTCGAGCAGTATTTCGATTTCGCCTATGACCTCGCTGACCGCTTCGTTGTTCTGAGGCGCGGTGAGATTTTGATGCAAGGATCGCGGCAGGAGCTGTCGCGCGACCGGGTTCTGCAAGGCGTAACAGTGTAGAACACTCAATCCGCGAATTGGGGGCAAATGTGGCCGATCTGTGTCCTCAGATCGGCCATAGACGTGTTTGCGTGTGAAATAAGCGGGAATCACCGATCGAATCGCTGATTCAACGCAAGAGCAAGGTCACAAATCTGCCTTAAACGACAAAAAATTCCCGTTATACGGGAAAACCTTTTCGTTTGTGGGGAGGCTCTAAAGGTTCACGGCTGGTAAACATTCTATTAACGGGGATGCTGCCTGGTACCTCGTAAGCGTGCGGATTTCGCACTTGGTAAAACAGTCTGGAGTAAAAATTATGTCGAAAACTATTCGCAAGTTCTTTCTGAAGCTGCGTAAAGACGAGCGCGGTGCGACCCTGGTTGAATATGGTATCGCCCTGCTGGTTGCGATCGTTGCCGGTGGCGGTGTTCTGATCACCGTTGCGCAGAGCACCAGCTCGAACTTCACTGAAGCTAACGGTTCGATCACCAACCGTACTCCGTAAGTCTTCGGCAGTTGGGTCCAGCCAGAGGCTTGATCCCCGTTTGGTCGATGCTTCAAAACATACCTCGACTGGACGTTTTGAAAACTAGCCAAACAGCTAGAAACAAGCCAACTCTCCCGCATTATTAAGCGGGAGGGTTGGAGATCATGACTAAAAAATACGTCAGTGTGAATGCTGATTTGCTCAGTTCGATTGAAGATCGCCCATACCTGACAGCCAAAGCTAACTTCGGAAATTGGAGGGCAACATGCGCGTTAAATCTCTTTTAATGACTATCTTCGGTGTCGGCCTTGCTGGAGGCGCAGTTTTCTGGGCTCAGGACCAGCTGGCACGGAATCAAGCTGCTGCAGTAGACGCGAGCATCGTTCGGGTTGTTGCTGTTTCAGAAGACATCCCGTTTGGAAATCCGATTGAGAGCCATAAGCTGACCACAATTGAATGGCCGGCTGAATCTGTCCCAGTCGGTGTATTCACAAGCTTTGATGACGTACTGCCTGGGGCAGGCGGTGAGCCGCGCCGGGCCAAGCGTGCCCTTGCGCAAGGTGAGATTCTGCTTGCTTCAAAAGTTTCAGAATTCGGGGAAAAAGTTACCATCGTTCAGACGATCGGCGAAGGCAATCGCGCGATGGCAATTAATGTCAACGCACAGTCGGGCGTTGGTGGATTTGTCACACCGGGTGATTTCGTGGATGTTGTTCTTACACGCGGCACAGATGAATCGCTGCGTGCCTTGACCATCCTTCAAAATATCCGCGTCATTGGTGTTGACCAAAAGGCTGATGAAGAGATCGACCAGCCCGGTATCGCGCGGACCGTCACCGTTGAGGTGACGCCGGAACAAAGCCAGCGGCTGGCTTTGGCGCAAAAAGCCGGACAGCTTAGCCTGTCTTTGCGTTCACTGGATGAGACTGAAAATAAACCTCTTGAGGCCGTTCGCCTCAGCGACATCCTGCTGGAAAAATCACCAGTCGAAGACGGTGCCCCGCAACCTGTTGTGAAAGTGCGCCGCGGTATTTCGGATATTCAGGAAGAAAAAGTGACAATTACGGCAACCGACGACGAGGTGCCGGAAGTTGAAATCACAGCATCCGAAGAAGAGGTCCCGGTCACGGATACATCAAGCACCGTGAATTGATACCAGTCAGGGTCAGGGAGGGTTATCGATGACTTTTGTTTCCAAGTTCAAGAAAGAAGAAGACGGAACGATCCTGGTTTTTGTGGCACTTTGCCTGGCTATGATCCTCGGCTTCGCCGCCCTGACCTTTGACCTTGGCCGTATGGCCTCGACCCAGACCGACCTGCAGTCTTATGCCGACCATGTGGCCTTGGCCGCTGCGGGTGAGCTTGACGGCAATGCCGACGCAATTACCCGCGCTCGTACAGCCGCCGAGAACATGATCGCGGATCGCCAGTTCTTTGCCGATGGCGATCAGACGCTGGACTCGGCTGCCGATTTCAGCCTGCGCTTTCTGACCGGTTTGCCGGACCCTGCTGTCGACCCAGACGATGATGACGCGGTAGATGGTTTTTTGACCAGCGATGCGCGTGAAGCCATCATGGTCGAGGTGCAAGCAACGCCGCGAACCGTTTTCCTGCCTTTTGCCCGTGGTTTAGCGACGTTGTTGGGTGCTGCGGTTCCCAATGAACAAGTCGGAGCGACAGCGATTGCTGGGTATACAGGATTTGCCTGCGACGTGACCCCCTTGATGTTTTGCATTCCGGGCGGCTGGACGGCTAACGCAAATGTCGGTCAGGCTATCCAGTTGCGTACCGGTGGCAACGACTCGGCCTGGGGTCCTGGAAACTTCGGCTTTCTTGACCCTCAAGATATTGGGATCAATCCCAACGGCCCCTGTGCGGGTTTGAATGGATCAAGCCTTTATATCTGTCTTATCGCCGCCGAGGGCAACTTGACTAAGTGTGTGTCGCAGCGTGGGGTGGACACGGAACCGGGGCAACGGAACGGTATTGGTTCGGCCATCTATAACTCTCGTTTTGATTTATTCCTCGCAACGATGAACAGCTTGCGGAATGATCCGGCCTATGCCCCTGGTCCTCAAGTTATTGCTGGGTGGGAGAATCCGACCGGCCAGTGCTTGAAAAACAATCCAACGATTTCAGATGACACCATGCCGTTCCCGCGCGACGACTGTTTTGATGCCGGAAACTGCGCCACATTGGTGCCCGAAGGTGCCGGCCGCTTCGGTGATGGGGACTGGGATGATGGGAGAGCCGCCTATTTGGCGACGAACTATGGTACTGGAACAGACCCTTTAAACCCGCTGCAACCGCATCCGCTGATTGCTGATGGGACCATAAGCTTGCCTACCGGCAACACGCGCTACCAGATGTATCTGGATGAGATTACCAAGTTCGCTGGCCGTGACATTCTTGAGGGACGCAGTGAAACTGGTCGTCGGCAATGTGCGAGCACAACGAACCCTGACCCTGATCGCCGCACATTCATCGCCGCCGCTATCGATTGCGATGCCAATCCAGTTGTAGGTCGCGCCGTAGACGTGCCGGTGCAGGAATTCGTAAAAGTCTTTCTTATTCAGCCACTAGAGCAAACCTCGGGAACTGATTTCGATATCTACGTCGAAGTGGTCGAACAGGTCGGTGGTGCTGGTGTTGGCATCGACGAAGGTATCTTCCGCGATGTCGTGAGGTTGTACCGGTGAAACGTTTGCTGTCCCATATCACTCGCTTCAAGCGCTGCGAATCCGGTGCCCCAATGGTTGAATTCGCCATGGTCATGCCCTTGATCCTGCTGTTTCTGGCCGTGATTATTGAAGGCGGCCGGATCACCTGGATCCATCAGGTGACTTCGGCAGGGGTGCGTGATGCTTCGCGCATGATTGCCCGAATTGCACCGCTGGATCTGTGCGCGGCTGGCACAGTCGGAACCTATGACGCGCTGGCAACGGACATTGTTCAGAACCAGCTGGGCGGGTCGACGGTCATCCCCGGCGGCGCGACAATTGTGGACGTAACACCAACCTGCATTTCGCGTTCTGGAACCTATCGGCTTGATCCGACCTCGGTTGTGGAGGTTACGGCCGATGTGCGCATTGATCTGATATTTGGCGGAATTTTTGACTTCTTTGGAGACGGGATTGGCCCGCTGAATATCCAAATCGCGGATCAAAGCAGGGTGTATGGCGTATGAACCGAGTTCCACATATCCTACAAGCCGTTGCCCGCAATCAGCGTGGTGCCGCTTTGGTCGAGCTGGCAATCGTTATACCGTTGTTTCTGTTCCTGATTTTCGGGGTCGTTGACTACGGACGTCTGTACTGGTCGACAACAGCGGCGCAAAAAGCGATGCACACGGCCGCCCGTTTGGCGACGGTGGGTCCGCCGCAATGCGGGGCGCTGCCTGCAACACATACTCTTTCCGGCGGTGCTCCTGCAAATACAAGATTTGGTGCTCTGTGCCGCAACGGCGGCATCTGCGCCGTGCCCAACCTGCCTGCGCCCTGCACGCTGGATACCTCAACCCCATACGGCGCGCGCATCTGGAACCAGATCGGTCCGCTGCTGCCGCCCGGTACAGGCCCACAGAACGTTCAGTTCACCTATTCGCATGATACCCGTCTGGGTTTCCTGGGTGGCCCCTATACCCCGGTTGTGACGGCCGATCTGATCAATGTCGATTTCAATTTCGTAATGCCGCTGGCTGGTCTGGCTGCGTTGGCCTCGGGCAATCCGGCGGTCACGTCCAATACCCCGAACAGTATTTCCCTTCCCGCGATGAGCACTTCGGTTCCTGCCGAAGACCTGGCTGTCGGGGCGGTAGAGTAAGGAGTAAGATAATGAATTCCAAGCAGATTTCAGTGTTTTTGATTTCGCCCGATGAAGAGATTTACTCGGCTATCGAAGGGTCTCTGGCGGATCAGGAGAATTGCAGCTTTACTGGTCGGAAAGAAACGGTGTCCGGCGTCAATGGAAAGGCCGCAAACCTTGCGTCTTTGCATGATGTTGTCCTGTTCGATGTCGAAGATGACGCCGATGGTGCGTTGAAGACGGCGCAGAATATCTGCGATGCGCGGATGCCAAACGCCATCATCATCGCACTGGCCCCCGAAGATCTGCCGCTGGAAAAGGCGCGGCAGCTCACGAAGCTGGGCGTGGACGAGGTTTTGCCCCGCAAAGCCATCAATGAAGAAATCGTGCCGCAGGTGGATGCAATCCGAAACCGCCGTCAGGCGCAACTGCCCACCGTTTGGAGTGGACATGCAACGCTCGGCAAAGTGATCGCGGTTGCCAAGTCGCGTGGCGGCGTCGGCTCTTCGCTGGTGGCCGCGAATATGGCCAACGAGTTGCAGGCCAAAGAGGGTTTCTTCAAGAAGAAAGCGACCAACGAGGTTGCGGTTGTGGATCTGGATTTCCAGTTCGGCTCGATCGCGGCACTGATGGATGTGGAAGAAAGCGACGCGATGTGGCGCATGGCGATGGATGAAAGCATCCCCGACGGTGCGTTTCTGGAACAGGCTATGGTCAAGGCACCCTGCGGTGTTGACGTTCTGGCTGCACCCTCGCGCTACGGCCCGCTGTCAGCCATTCAGGAAGACCAGATCACGGCAATTCTGGATAACCTGAAGCGGACTCATGACTATGTGGTCGTCGATCTGCCGCGGGCCCTGGTGGAATGGATCACTCCGGTGCTGACACAGGCCGACAGGCTGTATCTGGTCACGGATGTCGCCGTCCCTTCGGTGCGGTCGGCCCGCAAACTGATGGATTTCTATCAAAGCGAGAACCCCGCCATCGATATCCAACTTGTGGCGAGCCTTGAAAAGAAACCTCTGTTGCCCGCAGCCCATCACCGCGCAGCGGCGAAGTTGCTGGAACAGGATTTTGCCCATTGGGTGCCCAAGGATGACCGCACGGTTCGTGAATCCGTGGACCGGGGCATCCCGTTGCAAGATGTTTCCAACCGTGCGCCGGCAACGCGGGCAATCAAAAAACTGGCCGATGATGCGCGCGCTGCTATGCCGCCGCGTGTTAACAACTCGTAATCGCATATCCGCAGACGTGAAGTGAAAAGTAGTAAAGGTTAAGAACATGTTTCGTGAATTTGACAGGACAGGTCGCACAACTTCGAACACCGCTAAGGTCGTTCCGCTGGATACGAAGCAGGTTTCTGATAAAGCTTCGGATAACGTTGTGTTTGAAGCCGAGAAATTGGCGACCAAGCGTGCCAGAGAGATGGACCGCATCGACCTGAAAGCGCGGATGCACAATTCGCTGCTGGACAAGCTGAACCTGGCGGTGATCGACAAGGTTGAAGAAGATACGCTGCGCGGTGAGATCGGCAAACATGCCACCGAACTGTTGCGCCACGAAGGCCGCGCCATGCGCAGCGAAGAGGTCAAGCAACTGGTCGAAGAGCTAATGCATGAGGTTCTGGGCCTTGGCCCGCTCGAGCCATTGCTTGCCGACCCGACGATCAACGATATCCTCGTCAACGGCCATCAACAGATTTTCGTGGAACGCTCTGGTATTCTTGAGAAAACCTCGGCCCGGTTCCGGGATGAGCGTCATCTTCTGCGCATCATCGACAAGATCGTCAGCCGCGTAGGTCGCCGCATCGACGAACGTCAGCCTTGGGTGGACGCGCGTCTTGAGGATGGCAGCCGTGTGAACGCGATCATTCGGCCCTGTGCGTTGGACGGCCCGGCCCTGTCCATCCGTAAGTTTGCCCGCGTACCGCTGACCATGCAGCGCCTTGTGAACAATGGCGCGCTGAATGAAAGTGCTGCGGCGCTGCTGCAAGGGCTGGTCGAAGCCAAGATGAACATTCTGATCTCGGGCGGTACCGGGTCCGGTAAAACGACGATGCTGAACGCTCTTTCGACTTATATTGGTGGAAACGAGCGGATCGTGACCATCGAAGACGCCGCTGAATTGCAACTGCAACAGGAACATGTGCTGCGCATGGAAACTCGCCCTGCTGGTTTGGATGGAACCGGTGCTGTTGCGCAGCGTGATCTGGTTCGAAATGCGCTGCGGATGCGTCCCGATCGTATCGTGGTGGGCGAGGTACGTGGTTCTGAAGCGTTCGACATGTTGCAGGCCATGAACACCGGCCATGATGGCTCGATGACGACGGTTCACGCCAACAGCCCGCGCGACGCGCTGTCGCGTGTAGAGCAGATGGTTCAGATGGGTGGTATGGAACTGCCGCACTCGGCCATCCGCGCGACCATCGCGTCGGCCATCCACTTCGTGTTGCAGCTCAACCGTCTGTCCGACGGGACCCGCCGCGTCACTTCGATCGCAGAAGTGACCGGTATGGAAGGTGAGATCGTCACCATGCAGGATATCTTTGTCTTCAAACGCGAAGGCAAGGACGAGAACGGTAAGGTTAAGGGGCGCTTCAAACCAACGGGCATCCGCCCGAAATCAAGCGATGCGCTGGCCGCTGCGGGTATCGATCTGTCCTCGATCCAGTTCAATTAAGGGAGGACTGGCAAAATGGAACAGCTTCGCGCATTTATCGAGAACCTGGACCTCAGCGCAATTGTTGGTCCGGAAATGGAAGTCGCCGGATTTGATGTTCGGTTCGTGCTGGCCTTGGCCATCTTTGTTGGTGCATTGATCGCATTCGAAGGGATCCGGCAGTTTGCCCGTCGTGGTGAAAACCGGGACGAGGCGATCAATCGCCGTATCCAAATGCTGAACGAAGGCAAGACGGGGGAGGATGTCCTCAATCTGCTCAAACCTCAGGAGGCGCGTCCGTTCCTGCGCAACTTCCCCTTTGTGGGGGACTTGCCCGCCGCCTTAAAAGCAGCTGGCCTGAACATGGTGCCCGAGATGTTTCTGCTCGGGTGCGGTGTTGCCTTCCTAATCTGTGCCATAGGCGGCTCGACAATTGCGAACCCGTTACAGGTTGTAGCAATTTCCGCTTTTGTCTTCCTGATCGCCCCCTTGATGCTTTTGGGAGCGACCTTGAACCAGCGTAAGGCGAATCTGCTGAAACAGTTGCCGGATGCACTGGATCTGATGTCTCGGGGCTTGAAGGTTGGGCATCCTTTGAACACCACCTTGCAAAGTGTGGCCGAAGAAATGCCGGATCCGATTGGAACTGAATTTGGATTGGTTGTCGATCAGGTTGCCTTTGGCGAAGAATTGACGACGGCCATGAAAAGCATGGCGGATCGAATCGATGAGGAAGACGTCCGGTACCTGGCCGTTGCGCTGATGATGCAGCACGGTTCAGGCGGTGATCTTGCCGGCATTCTGCGGACCCTGGCCCGCGTGATCCGTGCACGACTTTCGTTGCGTCGTAAGATCAAGGCCATTTCTGCCGAAGGACGCATGACCGCCTATATCTTGTCCGCTATCCCGGTCGCAATTGCGGTATTCATGACGATCCTGACCCCATCTTACTATGGCGACGTTATGGACGCTCCAGCATTTTGGCCCGTCATGGGAGCCATTGCAGTGGCAATCGTCCTGAACGCCATCGTCATGTTCAGACTCGTGAATTTCCGGATATAAGGAGGATTTACGATGGAATTCATAAATTCTTTGCTTCAAAACAACATTGTTTTACAGATCCTGATTTTCGGCCTGGTTCTGATTGGCGCGGTTGTAGCCTTCTTCGGTATCTCATCCTCGTTGAGCGAACGGTCGACCGCAGCTGAGCGGATGCTGCCCAGTCGCCCACGTCAAAATCTGGCGCGCGCGAATATCGATCGAGGGGAAGACCCCGAGCCGACTGGCTTGAGCGCAGCGCTGATCCCGGCGGACGCCAGTGTTCGTTTCGAAGTTGGTCAGGTTCTGGCGCAATCCGGTTTCCGTGGCAAGAACGCGATCGCCGGCTACTATATGATCCGTCTGGGTCTGGCGACGTCTCTACCGTTGCTCTTTATCCTGCTGTTGAACTGGCAGCCGCCGACCAGATTTGGCGCGTCCATTTCAGAATATATGTCCGGCCTGGACCTGATCGCGATACTTCGCAACGTTGCATTGCTGTGCGGGCTGGGATTTTTTGGCCCACACTACTGGATGAACGCGCGCATCAAGGAGCGCCGTCGCAAGATGGAAAATGCGTTCCCGAACATGCTGGATCTTCTGCAGATCGGGGTTGAGGCTGGGATGGGCTTTGATCAGGCGTTGCTGAAAGTAGCCGTAGAGATGCAGTTGGTCTCTCCCGAGATGTCCGAAGAGATTTTGATTGCGCTCAGCGAAATTCAAGCTGGCCGCGACCGGGACACCGCATTGATGCGTATGGCCCGTCGGACTGGGATTGAGGAAATGAGCTCATTTGTGAGTGTCGTTCTGCAATCGACCCGCTTTGGTGTGCCGTTGGCTTCGGCTTTGACGACTTACGCCAACGAAATGCGGGAGTTGCGCGAGCTGCGAGCGCAGGAATTGGCCAACAAATTGCCGGTAAAGATGTCAGCGGTTATGGCATTCCTCATGCTGCCAGCGATTGCGGGTTTGATCCTTGCACCGATTTTCATCCGCTATGCTGAAGCGTTTGGGAACTAAACGTTGAAAACCGACATCGCAATCATGGCCAAGCCTGACGCCCCTATGGCGATGCCCATCGGAAACTCTCGTGATTGCGCTGTCGACTCGAATTTGGGGGACAAACGCTTGGCGTAGCGCCGAAAGAGGGACATCCCGATCAAACCCAGAGCCATGGCCGCGGAAAATACAATCATGTATGTGGGCACGACGCTTGGGGGCATGGCCAAAAAAATGACTGGCAACATCTTTGCGTCCCCTCCACCCAGCCAGTTGATCGCAAATAGCCCCAGGCAGATAAGAAAACACGCCCCGCCGACTAGCAAACGGATCAGCAATTCGTTCCAGTCCAGGAAAGGGGCGGCGACAACGCATAGTGCTAGGCCAATTAAGCAGTATAGGTTCGGGATACGAAGTTGGGTGAAATCGGTCCATGCGATCGCCACGAACAGCGGGGCGAACAGCCAAAGCGAGATCCAGTTTTGCCAGTCTAGTTGTGGCATTAAGCCCTTGCTTGATGCTGCTTCCCATGCAGAGCTTCACGCTCTTCAACGGATACTAGCCGACGGGCCAGCATATGGAAGTTGTCCAGACCTGTTTTGGAATAGATATGCTTGAGGTGTGTCCTGACAGTAGCAGCGCCAATGTCCAACTCGGCGCCAATAGCCTGCGAGGACAATCCTCGAGATACCAGTACACAGACCCGCCACTCAGCCCGCGTCAGGCCAGTCGGGTTGTCGGTGCTGAGAATCGCAACGTTTTCCGTGCTACTTTTCCGAATGGTCGCAACCGACTGGCGCGACAGCGCTTCGGTTACCAGACCGGGACGGCGACTTTGGAATGTTTCGGACAATTGGGGTGCAATTTGTTCAATTGCCTCTTTGAAACCCGGTTCCGGGTTGCGCCCGAAATGCAGCTCTAAGAAGTCAATCTCACCGCCCTGGTGATCAAGACAGACAAACAGAATGTCCGAAAGGCTGCGATGTGAAATCCACTCGGTCAGGACGGGGGAAAGATCGCTCGGGTCTTCGCCATCTTCAACCAGACTAAAGACCGAGGCCCGCTTGGGCATATTGCGAAACGGCCCCAACGCGTCATTCGCGAAAGACAGGAATAGAGGACGGCAATGGGCAGGATCTCGGGTGTCAGCCCTGGCGGCAACGCGATGAGAACCCTTGTTCAGCCACAGACGGCTGATTACGGCGCATTCGGCGCCAAATGCTTCGGCAATACCATTCAGCGCTGCGTCCAATACAAGACCGCCCTGACTCCAATGAATGAAATTGATGATCGCTCTGGCATGTTGCGCGTTTGGCAGCCACGCACCGCTATGAGCTTTCCCCCCAATCATGAGTTACCGTTCCACACTGGTTAAAACAACTTACTGGCTAATGGCACGAATTGTATTTTCGCCTCAACCGATTCTTCAATAGTCCAAAAATCCTACCAATCGTACATGAACCGAAAATTAACAATACATAAATCCTGACTGTGCATCTAATCATGTGTCTTATTGGTCGTAAGTCGGAGACAAACGGTTGTAAAGTATCGAAATGTGTCTTTAGAAGCCTCAAACAGAGACGCGTTCTATGCCCAGATATGGCGGCTCTCGCGTTAAAATTTGAACAAAATGGTTGCCGTGGCGTCGTTTCTCAAAGCGAAAGGCAGTTGGCACAAACCTTGATATTCTCAATGGAAATAGAGAGATAGCTGCGCTCCAGTCAGAGAACCCTGCTGACCTGGTGTGTTGTCATTGACGAGAGAGTGTTTCGAGGGCAGCTCGATGCTTTGAAACTGTTTTCTTGCACAACCCTGCGATGCCCCTCAGTTTCGGCTGTGACTGGATAGGTTTGATGGCATGACACGGGGAATGGAAAGAGTGGATGAGTAACAAATCTGTCACACGTCGCTACACGCTGACCGGTGGAGTCGTAGCGAGCACCGGCCTTGCGTTGCCTATGATATTTCCCGCCTCGTCCTCTGCTGCTTTCACGAATGCAACAAACGGAAGCACGGTTACGTTTGGCTTCAATGCGGCTTTGTCAGGACACTTCTCGGAGGAAGGAAATGACCAATTGCGCGGGCAGAAACTGGCCGTCGAGCATCTTAGTGGCCAAGGAGATGGCGGGTGCCTGAACACTTTTTCCTCGCGGGCTCTGTCCGGGAATGGTGTTTTGGGCAAGAAAGTTACGTTTGTCGTGGCAGATTCAGAAGGCAAGGCGTCCAAGGCGCATTCTTCTGCCAAAGCAATGATAAATTCCGATGGCGCAGTGATGCTGAATGGCGGGTCGACGTCGGGCGAGGCCATTGCGGTTCAGAACTTATGCCAAGACGCGGGCGTGATCTTCATGGCTGGCCTGGCCCATGCAAATGACCTCACGGGTAAGGAGAAGAAAGCCAATGGTTTCCGCAATTACTTCAATGCTTATATGACGGGTGCCGCCCTTGCTCCGGTTTTGGCGGCTGAGCTGGGCACGGACCGCCGTGCTTATCATCTAAGTGCTGACTACAATTGGGGCTGGTCCCAGGAAGAGGCGATTGTTGCCTCGACCGAAGCGTTGGGATGGCAAACAGTCAATCGGGTTAAAACCCCTCTGACATCGACGGAATTTACGACACATATCGCGCCGATTCTGAACTCAGGCGCGGATGTTCTGATCCTGAACCACTATGGTGCCAACTTAGAGGATTCGTTGGCCAGCGCGTTGCAATTCGGTTTGTTGGACAAGGTCGTGAATGGCAAGGATTTCAAGATTGTCGTCCCGGTACTTTCCGATCTCATGGCCGCGAAGGCGGGTGCGACTATCGAGGGCGTGCTGGGTTCGGTGAATTGGAGCTGGCAGCTTCAGAATAAAGGGACAAAGGCGTTCGTGTCGTCCTTTCAGGAAGCATATGGCTTCCCGCCTTCGATCGCTGCACAGACCGGCTATTCTCAGGTTTTGCTCTATGCCGATGCAGTCGAACGGGCGGGAACCTTCAACCCATGTGGTGTTGTCGAAGCTCTCGAAGATTTCGAGTTTGACGGTTTGGGTAATGGGCCAAGCTGGTACCGTGGTGCGGATCACCAGTGTTTCAAAGACGTACTTGTTGTGCAGGGACGTGATAGCCCGACCGACCCTTATGACAGGCTGGAAGTCGTCGATGTTACCCCAAGGGCGCAGGTCGAATATGACCCTCAGCATCCGATGTTTTCTGGTGGCCAGTTAGGAAAGTGCAATCCGGGCGCATAATTGACGCACAAGAATTTTCGACGAAAATTCTCTGTCTCGCCGAATACGGGAAACCCCCAATATCTTCGGAGGGCGCGGGCGGTTAACTCTAGTTCATCCAAGGTTACACCGAGGACAATCCACTTCCCCGGATGAGGGGCTGGCTACTTTCCCCCTCGGCCGGCCCTTCATTTTCGGGTCAGGCTGTTTCTTCCAACATCGTCAGCGACGCCCTCACCGCTGGCGGCAATTCTATCGCTTGGTCATAGCTGAGCATGTGGGGGATCTCGTCAATCGATGATTTGCGATAGCCTTTCGTGAATAGCAGGAATGGAACCTTTGCGCGTTGCGCTGTTTCCGCATCGACCTCGCTGTCGCCGATGAACAAGCGCGGACCGGTTTGAGGGATCGCGTCAAAGCTGGCGTGCAGATGGGCGGGGTCGGGTTTGCGGGTGTTCAGCGTATCGCCGCCGAAAACGGTATCGAAAAATTGCGACAGCCCTAGCGCGTCCAGGATGTGGCGAGCCGGGGCCTCGGGCTTGTTGGTGCAGATGCCAAGTACGCAGCCCATTTGCTGCAATTGGGCCAAAGCCTCCGGTACGCCCGGGTAGACAACGGTCTGCGCACTGGAGGCCGCCCCGTAGTAGTCCAGAGTTCGTTTGGCCAATTCGCTGTGGCGGTCTAGCGGTATGTCGCAGTGACCCATCACACGCTCAACCAGTTTCGGCAGGCCGTTGCCCACGAATTTCTGGATGATCTCCTGCGGCAGCGCGGGTTTGCCTTCGTCGCCCAGCATCCGGTTCGCCGCTGCGGCGATATCGGGCAAGCTGTCAATCAGCGTACCATCCAGGTCGAACATCAGCGTTGCGGTCATTGAAACCTCGGTCGTTGAAATTGTTCAGTCAGACCTAGCCTTTTCGCAATTTCAGCGCAATTCCACACTCTTGGTTGCAGCGTATAGATTGCCGCTTGACATACCTGAGTAAAATAATCAGATTATCCAGCAAGACACACAGCCAACCCGGAATCGGGTCAGCCATCCCAAAAAATGAGAACAGATATCGGCCTTTCGCCCGTGACCCTCTGGAGTTGACCTGATGAATGCGCAGAACCCGAACCCGACGCAATCCTACCCCGTATCGATGCTGCCGGCACACAAGGCCGAAGAGCTGACCAAAGGCGGGAACCTTGCTCATATCGCGTTGGGTGACCAGCTTTACACCCTGCGCATTACACGCGCGGGCAAGCTGATCCTGACTAAATGACCGCCTCGTTATCACGCGGAGGGGCGGCGGTTGGAAAGCTGTCCGATCTCAGCCCGATCGAGGCCAGCGCGGTCCTGTACCTGCGGCTTTGGGGCGACGCCACGGCGCGCAAAGACATCGCCTGCAAGATCGGGGTCGACCTTGGCACCGAACCTGAAGCTGTTGCAATGATGACCATTGATCGACTGTGTGCGCTCTGTGCGCATCACGGGCGACGCCCTTTGATCCGTCATCAGGTTGGGTGTTCCTGTCTTGGCGCGGATGAGAACTGTTTTGCGCAGATGATCGCTGCGGCCTCGGAAGGGGCGCGCGAGGACGCGATGATGATGGCGACGCTGATTGTCCGGCCGGACTTTGCCCCCGCACTTACCGCCTTGTCCGAAGAGCTGGGTCTGGCGCTGCGCCGGATGACCGCGCCGCAACCTCTGCCCTCAACCGGGCATCTATCCCCCTCGGCCGCGTTGCATTGACAGCGAAGCCGATCCAGACCTCTGGTCATATCTGGCCAGAGGTCTGATCGTTCAGCAGCACCCGCAGCCGGCATGGTGGTGATCATGATCACATGTTGGGGCAGGGGCATAGTCGCCCACCTCGGCCAAAACATTCCCCAATGCCCACAGGATCATGTCAACGTCCACGGCCTCGATTGTCAGAGGCGGTCGGATTTTGAGGATATTGTCTTTGGGCCCTTCGCTGCCGATTAGAATGCGATGATCGCGCATCCGGTTCTTGACGTATTTGCAGATCTCGGTGCCCTCGGAGCCGTCTGGGTTGATCAACTCGACCCCCAGAAACAGGCCCATGCCCCGCACATCGCCGACACAACCGAAATCGGCCTCGATCCTGCGTAACCCGTTCATCAGCCGTCCGCCCATCACGCGGGCGTTGTCCTGCAGCCTCTCGTCATCGATGATGTCCAGCACCTCTTTCCCGATCCGGCAAGACAAGGTCGATCCGCCGAAGGTCGAGAAGAACTCGATCCCGTTGTCAAAGCTTTGTGCGATTTCCCTGGTCGTGACCAACACGCCCAAGGGGTGCCCGTTACCGATCGGTTTGCCCATCACCACGATATCGGGCAGCGCGCCCTGGTGCTCAAAGCCAAAGTAGTACTCACCCAGACGCCCCAGTCCGGTCTGCACCTCATCGGCGATACACACCCCTCCGGCGGCGCGGATTTTTTCGTAGACTGCGGGCAGATATCCTATGGGAGGGATGATCTGACCCCCGACCGAGGGGAAGGTCTCGGCGATGAAACCGGCGATGCCGTGGCCCTTGTCCTGCAAAGCGGCAATCGCAGGGTCCACAAAATTCGCGAATTTTGTGGCGCGGTCGGGATCGTCGCGCTTGAATGATCCGCGATAATCGTCGGCCACCTCGACCAGTTCGACCCAATCCGCCTGACCCACGCCATCAGGCTTTTTGAACTTATAGGCCGAGATCGCAACCGCCGCATTCGTATTGCCATGATAGCCGTGATCGGGCGTCACGATCCCCTTGGCCCCGGTATGGGCGCGGGCCAGCCGCAGGGCCAGTTCGTTCGCCTCGGTGCCGGAGTTCACAAAGAAACAGACTTCAAGGTGATCAGGTAATTTCGACAGCACCTTATCGGCAAATTCGGTCTGCGCCGGGTGCAGATAGCGCGTGTTCGAGTTCATGCGCCGCAACTGATCCGCCGCCACCGCCTGAATGCGCGGATGCGCGTGGCCCACATGGGGGACGTTGTTATAGGCGTCCAGATAAGGCCGCCCCCATTCATCGAACAGATGGTGCTTCCAACCACGCACCAGCATGACTGGATCGTCATAGGTCAGGCTGAGATTGCCGCCAAAATGATCCAGCCGCCCCTGCAGGATCGCCTGCTTGTCGGTCGGTTGATAGAACACCTTTTCATCAGGCAGGTTCAGCAGGGCCGCCGGGTTCGGGCAAACCGCGTGCCACAGTTCCATCTCATCGGGATCACCGACACCGGGCCAGTTGCTTTGCATTCCGTCCGTGGTCATCGCCAGCTGGAAATGCACATGCGGGGCCCAGCCGCCGTTCTGTGTGGCATCCCCCAGCTGCGCGAACGCCGCGCCCTGTGCAACCGGATCACCGGGTTTCAGTCGATCACAAACCTCGGGGTCCAGATGACCATAGAGCGTATAGAACGCATCCCCTTCGGGCGTTTCATGATGCAGGATCACCACGCCGCCATAATCCAAGTGCGCGTCACGGTTCTCGACCGCCTCAACCCGCCCGCTGACCGGAGCATGCAACACGGTGCCCGCCAGGGCAAAGACGTCTACCGCCAGATGCACCGTGCGCCGGTCCGAGGCCTTCCACGGCCCCTTGCGGAACCCGGGTTCGGCATAGATCAGGCGCGGCTCGTTATAGTAGCCCAGCCACTGGCCTTCGCCATATTCCTCACCTACGCGCGCGGCCTCGGCCAAGGACATGTGGAACGGGTTTTGCGGCCAGACGCAGTTTTCAACCGACAGCGACCCCATCGGCACGTCACTCAGATCCTGTCCGAACATCGGGGCGAACTGCCCTCGATGTTCGGTTAGGTAAGCGTGGACCCGTTCGGCCCCATCGGTCACAGGCAACCCGCAGGCCACGCGCAACCGCGCGCCCATCAAGCCGCCATTGACCGTATCATTTTCCAGAAACCGCCAGGCAGGGGCCTGGCTAATTGTCACATAGGGATCATCTGGGTTCTTAATTGCCATCAAGGTCGAGTTTACAACCGACACCGCCAACCGCATCCGCAACAGCGGCCAGATCAGATCAACCTCATCTGCCCGCAATCGATTGGCCGCATGATACCCTCGTACCAAAGCGGCCAGCGCTCTCTCCGGCTGTGGGTGGTCTAGAACGATATAGGCCCCAGCGATCGCCAGATCACAAACCCGGGGTGCCGCGCACATGTCCCCAAGATCAATTAAGCCCGCGATAGATTGGCGCTGCCCCAATTCTCCTTCAACCAAAATATTGTAGTCATTGGCATCGTTGTGGATGGCTTGTCTCGGAAGGTCGTTCAAAGTCTCCCGGACAGTGTCGAACTCTGCGCAAATGTCGGACAATAACGCGTGGCGCGCGGCGTCACTGATCGTATCCAGATGATCCGCAATCCAACTGGCTTGCATAAGGTCCCATTTGAAACCCGCGCGATGCAAACCCTCGTGATCGAACCGCTCAAGCGCTCGGTCGGTCGCTCCCAGAACTCGGCCCAGTTTCAGGATCAACTCCTCGGATTTAGGCGCGGCGTTGGCGTAACTCGAACCCGGCAGACATTCGAGCAGCCACACCAGCCGGGGGTTTTCGTCCTGATCCGTAATCTGGGGCAATAGCCTCCCATTCAAATCGCTAAACACCTTGGGAAACGGGAGTCCGGGCGCTTCCGAGGCCAGATGCTCCAACGCTTTGATCTGCAAGTCCACCAGCTCGGCCTCACATCCTGGCCGCATAACCTTCAGAACATAATCCTGCCCATTGGTCGCCCGCGCCAGGAAGTTCAGATCATATTCGCCATCCAGCCGGGTCAGCTTGGCGTCCAACCCCCAATGCGTCCGCAACGCGGCCGCCCAGAACACAGTTATGTCGTCCATTCAAAACCTCGGCCCGCGCAAAACGGGATCCTCTTCATCTGGTCAAAAATATCCTCGGGGGGAGTCGCGCCTCGGCGCGATGGGGGGCAGACCGCCCCCCTTTCCCGATCACCCCAAAGCGCGCAACCGCTTGATCAGCGAGGACGTATCCCACCGTCCCCCGCCCAGTTTCTGCACATCCTTGTAGAACTGATCGACCAAGGCTGTCACCGGCAGCGAGGCTCCGGTCTCATCCGCGGTATCAAGGCAAATCCCCAAATCCTTGCGCATCCAGTCGACAGCAAAACCATGGTCGAAATGATCGTCCAGCATCGTCTCATAGCGATTGGCCATCTGCCAGCTGCCGGCCGCCCCCTGGCTGATCACTTCAACAACCGATCGCCCGTCCAACCCGGCCTTTTCCGCGAAATGCAGCGCCTCGCTCAGACCTTGCACCAATCCGGCAATGGCAATCTGGTTGCACATCTTGGTCATCTGACCTGCGCCGCTTTCGCCGATACGGCGACAGATTTTGGAATAGACCTGCATCACCGGTTCTGCCGCATCATAAGCCGCCTGATCTGCGCCGCACATGATCGACAAGACCCCATTCTCAGCCCCCGCCTGACCGCCTGAGATCGGAGCATCAACAAACGCAATACCTGCGGCTTTTCCGGCTTCGTAAAGCTCACGCGTGACTTTGGCGGATACGGTTGTGTGATCAACAAATATCGACCCTTCGGACATGCCGTGAAACGCGCCGTCCGGGCCATTACAGACCATAAGCAGATCGTCGTCATTGCCGACGCAGGCCATGACAAAGGCCGCCCCCTCAGCGGCTTCGCGTGGTGTCGCCGCCATCGAGCCACCATGCTGGGCGACCCAAGCCTCAGCTTTGGCTGTGGTGCGATTATAAACGGTGACGTCGTGACCGGCGGCTTGCAGATGGCCGGCCATCGGATAGCCCATTACACCTAAACCCAAAAACGCGACTTTTGCCATGTGGAGATCCTCTCTGCTGTCCGATACCCACCTAGCGCAGCAGATCGGAATGTTTAGCAGAGACAAAGCAAAGCTGCGCGAAAAGGGCAACCCTGCGCTATGGTTTGCCACCCAAATCTTGCAGGATCGGACAATCTGGACGGTCGTCCCCGGCACAGGCCTCTACCAGATGACCCAGCGTATCCCGCATGGCGTTCAGATCGGCGATCTTGGCCTCGATCTGCGCAAGATGTGCCCGGGCGACCTTTTTGACATCCGCGCTGGCGCGGGTTTCGTCCTCATAAAGTGCCATCAGGGTTCGGCAGTCTTCGATGGTGAACCCTAAGGCGCGAGCGCGGCCCAGAAAGTTCAGCTTGTGCACGTCCTGGCTGCGAAATACCCGATACCCGTTGTCGTCCCGCAGCGGTTTGACTAGCCCGATGTCTTCATAGTACCGGATCGTTTTGGCGGGCAGGCCCGTCTGGGTCGACACGTCTCCGATATTCATGAGGTCACCGCCTGAGTTTGGTGTTTCATGTCCCGTTCGGGCAGGCTGGCCCGCACCCGTCGCAAGCGCAGGGCGTTGGTGACGACAAAGACGCTGGACAAGGCCATCGCTCCTGCTGCCAAAGCCGGGGACAGTAGCGGTCCGCCAAGGGGATACAAAGCGCCCGCCGCCACCGGGATCAAAAGGGTGTTGTACCCGAACGCCCAACCCAGGTTCTGACGGATGTTGCGCATCGTCCGGCGGCTGATCTCAACGGCATTGGCCACACCGCGCAGATCGCCGGACATCAGCACGACATCGGCGGTTTCAATCGCCACATCCGTGCCGGTTCCAATCGCCACGCCGGTGTCGGCAGCGGCCAGCGCAGGGGCGTCGTTGATACCATCGCCCACAAAGGCCAGCGCGCCAAATTGGTCGCGTAGAGCATTGATCGCCTGCAACTTGCCATCGGGCAGCACCTCGGCGGTCACGTGGTCGATGCCCAGCTTATCGGCCAGCGCCTGCGCTGTGCGGGCGTTGTCCCCCGTGACCATGGCAAGTGTCAGGCCCATCGCGTGCAGCCTGTCCAGAGCCTCAATCGTGCCGGGTTTGACCGGGTCCGACACCGTCAGCAAAGCCGCAGCCTGACCGTCAATCGCCACAAACAAAGGCGTGGCCCCTGCGGCGGCGCGCTGATCTGCCTCGGACGTCAGGCCCGACAGATCCACGCCGTTTCGGTACATCAGACGGGGGGAACCGATCACCACCTCGCGCCCTTCAACTACGGCCCGGACGCCCAGCCCGGTCTGCGATGTGAATCCTGTTGGCTGCGGCAAGTCCGCAGGTCCGGCGCGCGTGATGGCGGTGGCGACGGGGTGCTCGGACCGCGATTCCACCGCAGCGGCCTGGCGCAACACGTCGTCGCGATCGAACCCGTTGACGGTGGTGATACTTTCCAGCTCGGGCCGGCCCATAGTGAGAGTACCGGTCTTGTCCAAGGCCACAACTTTGGCCTGTTGCAACTGTTGCAGCGCGTCGCCTTTGCGGAACAGAACACCCAACTCAGCCGCGCGCCCGGTGCCGACCATGATCGAAGTTGGCGTCGCCAGACCCATCGCGCAGGGGCAGGCAATGATCAGGACCGAAACCCCCGTGACCAGCGCCATCGGCAGGGCAGGTGCTGGTCCGAAGATCAGCCAGATCGCAATGGTCAACAGTGCAACAGCCAGCACGGCAGGCACAAACCACGCGGTAATCTTGTCGACCAGCCCCTGAATTGGCAGCTTGGCCCCCTGCGCCTGTTCAACCATCCGGATGACCTGTGCCAGAACCGTATCGGCCCCGACCCGCGCCGCACGCACGCGCATTGCGCCGGTGCCGTTAACCGTACCGCCCACCACCTGATCGTAGGGGGCTTTGCCAACCGGAACGGGCTCGCCGCTGATCATGCTTTCATCGACATAGGACGTGCCGTCCAGCACCACGGCATCTACCGGAACCCGTTCGCCCGGGCGGATTTGCAGGATATCGCCCACCATAATCTGGGAGATCGGGCGGTCCAGGGTGGTATCGCCATGTTCCACGCGCGCGGTTTTAGGCTGCAGGCCCACCAGCTTGCGGATCGCGGCGCCGGTGCGGCCCTTGGCCCGCGCCTCCATCGCCCGGCCCAGAAGGATGAGGACAACGATGACCGAGGCAGCCTCGAAATACACATTCGCGCTGCCTTGCGGTAATAGGCCCGGCGCGAAGGTAGCGATGATCGAGTACAGATACGCCGCGCCCGTACCCATTGCCACCAGCGCATTCATATCCGGTGCGCGCCGCAGCAGCGACGGAATGCCCTTGGCATAAAACACCCGGCCCGGTCCGACCAGCAAGGCCGAGGTCAGGGCGAATTGGATCAGGTAGCTGGCTTGCATTCCGATGGTCTGATGCACCCAATGATGAAAGGCGGGGATCATATGTCCGCCCATTTCAAGGACAAATACGGGCAAGGCCAGCGCTGCCGCGATCAGAGTCGTGCGGGTCAGTGCCGTGGCCTCATGTACCTTGTCGGCGGGGGCCTCGTCTGTTTGGGCGATATGCGCCGGATAACCTGCATCGCCCGCCAGTTTCGCAAGCGCGGCAGGGTTTGTCGCGCCCTCGACATAGCGGATCGTTGCGCTTTCGGTGGCCAGGTTCACATCCGCCGCGATCACGGCGGGGTCGGCGCGCAATACACGCTCGACCCGGCCCACGCATGAGGCGCAGCTCATCTGGTCGACTTTCATGGTGACATTGGCGATTGCAGCCGGATAACCCGCAGCCTCCAGCGCTTGCGTTACATCGCTGACGGGGCCGTCATAAGCGACCTGCGCGGCCCCGGTTGCGAAATTCACCGTTGCCTCGGACACGCCCGCGACGCCTTGCAAGGCCGCTTCCACGCGCCCCACGCAGGATGCGCAGCCCATTCCTGTGATGTTCAACCGGGTTTCATGTGCGGAGGTCATCCGACTCATCCTGATCTGCTGTTGCCCTCTAAATGGGGGTTCCAGTCACGGGAAGGTCAAGGGTTTATGCCGCATACCCGCCATGCATTGTGGCTCAGCGCTGGGGCAAGGCTTGCAACAACAGAGAGTTATACTGCGCAGGCGGCGCTGCGCGCACCGCTTCGGGCGAGGCAAAAAAGCCCAGCATCAGGACCGATACGCAAGCCAGCAGGCCCAAAAGGCACAGGCCGGTGAGGTTGAGTGTCGTGCGTAGCATTGACAGTTTTTCCATTCCTAAACTCACTGAGACCTTACGGGTCGGTTCAAGATCTTTGTGCCAGCTCTTGCCTTAATTTTTCGTTCTCGGCCTGAAGCTGCGCCAGTTGCTGGCCAAGTGTATTCAAATGCGGGCGCAATTCGGCCTCGGTGAAGCGCGGCGTGATGTGGCGGGGGCAGTTCCAGTCCAGCCCCTCCACCCGGATGATCGCAGCGCGTTCGGCTGGTGCTTCGGCCCCATCGGGATAGAGGCTGGCGGCGGCGGCTTCGCCCTCGGTGAACTCTACCCGACCCAGTATTTTCAACCGGCGTTGGTTGGCGTAGTCCATCAAGATCATGGCAACCCGGTCATTCCCGTCCAGATTCCCGCGCGAGATATATTGCTTGTTGCCCGAAAAATCAGCGTATCCGATGGTAGTGGGCCCCAGCACGCGCAGAAACCCAATCGGCCCGCCACGATACTGCACATAGGGCCAGCCGGTCTCGGAAACGGTGGATTGATAGAACCCGTCCCGAGCCTCGATAAAGGCTTTTTCCGCCGGACCAATCTGGTGCCCTTGCTGCGGCCCGTCTTCGATGAATTTGGCATAGGTCCTTGCTGATCCCATCCGTTCCTGATGGGCCAGAACCGCCGGGGTGAAGGTCAATTCGGAAAAGGCGCGGGGCATGAGCGATCCTTTCTACAGGCCCAGATCAGACAGGCCGGGGTGATCTTCGGGCCGTGGGCCTTGGGGCCAGTGGAACAACCGGTCTTCCTCGGCAATCGGCAGGTCATTCAGCGAGGCATGACGTTTGGCCATCCGGCCATCTTCGGCAAATTCCCAATTCTCATTGCCGTAAGACCGGAACCATTGGCCGCTGTCGTCGTGCCATTCATACGCATAGCGCACAGCAATCCGGTTGCCGGAAAAGGCCCAGAGTTCCTTGATCAGACGGTAGTCCAGTTCTTTGTTCCATTTGCGGGTCAGGAAGGCATGGATGTCTTCGTGTCCCGATAGGAATTCAGCGCGGTTTCGCCATTGGCTGTCCTCGGTATAGGCGGGGGTCACCAAATCGGGATCACGGCTGTTCCAGCCATTTTCAGCCATGCGCACTTTTTGTGTGGCAGTTTCCAGGGTGAAGGGGGGCAGAGGGGGTCGGCTCATAACTTGATCTTTCAGGTCAGTGCGGCGGCAAGCATCGCAAGGGTCAACAGGAACGGGACGTACTGAGGGGAAAACGGGCTGGTGCGGCGTTTCATTGTCAAGCTCCTAAGTTTACTGATCGGTACATTTTGAGGTGAATGTGTACTGATCGGTAAACTTTTGCAAGTCTCAAAGTGAAAAAACTTTGCGACTGACGTTAAATCGCTTTCTTTTCAAAGCTGTTGACTTTGGATTTCGTGTAACCTTGTCGCGGGGCGCGGCTGCAATTATGTACTGATCAGTACACTCAGGAGCCGAATCATGCGACCGAACAAACGAGATGAACTGGTTCGCAACGCCTTGCAGGTTTTCTACCGGGACGGGTTTCACGCCACTGGTATGGACAAGCTGGTGGCGGAAACGGGCGTCTCGAAAACCTCGATGTACAAACACTTCCGGACTAAGGAAGAGTTGATCGTCGCGGCCCTGCAGCTGAGGGACGAGAACTTTCGCACCTGGTTTTATCAGCGGATCGACGCGCTGGGCCAAACGCCGGGGCAAAAGCTGTTGGCCAGTTTCGATGCACTGGCTGAATGGTTTCAGGAAGACGGATATCGCGGCTGCATGTTCATCAAGGCAGGGGCTGAATATCAGGATAAGGATCACCCGATCCACGTTCAGGCGGCCGAGCACAAGCGCCTGTTGTTGGAGTATTTCACCGACTTGGCCCGCGCCGCCGGTGCGGCTGATCCCGAAAAGCTGGGCTGTCAGATATTGATCCTGAAAGAAGGTGCTATCGTGTCCGCTGTGTTGTTGAAAAGCTGCGACCCGGCGCGTGATGCTAAAGACGCGGCGCTGACTCTATTGGAAAGCGCGCTGCCCGGGTGGGAAAAAGCCTGAAAGACGTTGCGTTGCGGCGTCTTTTGGCGCATTGGATTGCAGCGAGACGAAGAGTAACTTCCTGAGAAATTGAAACGGGAGGACACTTGATGTCTTTGTTTACAAGCTCTGCTAGCTGGGTCACTGAAGAACACCGCATGTTCGCCGAAATGGCGGATCGGTTCATGCAGGACGAACTGGTCCCCAACGAAGAACGTTGGAACGATCAAGGAATGGTGGACCGCGCATTCTGGCAAAAAGCCGGTGAGATGGGCCTTATGGCAGGATCAATCGCCGAGGAACATGGCGGCGTTGGCGGGGATCTGGGGTTTGACGCGGTCACTCTTTATGCCCAGTCGTCGCACGGCAATTGCGGCTGGGGCTATCCGATCCAGTCGATCGTGATCCACTATCTGACGGCTTATGGCAGCGAAGAGCAAAAGCAGAAATGGCTGCCGAAACTGGCCTCGGGCGAGATGGTCGGCGCGCTGGCCATGACTGAACCCGGCACCGGGTCGGACGTACAGGCGATCCGCACCACCGCAGATAAGGACGGCAATTCCTACCGCCTGAACGGGTCGAAGATCTTTATTACCAATGGCCAGTCGGCTGACCTGATCCTTGTGGCGGCCAAAACCGACAAGTCGCAAGGCTCTAAGGGTGTGTCGCTGATCGCGGTCGAGACCAAGGGCGCCGACGGTTTCCGCAAGGGGCGCAACCTCAAGAAGCTGGGCATGAAGGCCAACGACACGGCCGAGCTGTATTTTGAGGACGTCAAAGTGCCGATGACCAATCTGATTGGTCCTGAAGAGGGGCAGGGCTTTTATCAGATGATGAAGCAGCTGCCCTGGGAGCGGTTGACGATTGCTCTGATCGCTCTGGGTTCGATTGATTTCGCCATTGCCGAGACGGTGCGCTACACGCAAGAGCGTAAGGCCTTTGGTCAGCGCGTGATGGATTTTCAGAACACGCGCTTCAAGCTGGCGGAGTGCAAGACCAAAGCCGAAGTTCTACGCAGCTTCCTCAACGACTGTCTGGCTCAGTTGCAGGCGGGTACGCTAGATGCGGCCACGGCGTCGATGGCGAAATACTGGGGTAGCGAAATTCAGAATGAAATCATGGGTGAATGCCTCCAGCTCTTTGGCGGTTATGGATTCATGATGGAATACCCGATTGCGCGGCTTTACGCGGATGCGCGGGTACAGACGATCTATGGCGGCACCAATGAGATCATGAAAGAACTCATCGCTCGCTCGCTGGACAAATAAGAACGACAGGGCGCTCTCGCCCGTCGTCGACGTTTCTGGCGAAACATCTCCTCCTGTTGGGCCGGGCAGGCGCGGGCTCAGTCCACGCCTGCCCGGCCCCCTGCCGTCCGCAGGACGCAAGGCCGAAGGCCGCGCAGTTTGCTACTGTTGTTACGCGTGCTGGTTTAAGGTTTGGGTTACCCGACCTGTCCGCGTAGCCATTCAACAAAGGATTTCAACGGCTCGGATTCGGCCCTGGATTGGGGCCAGACCAAGTAGAAATCCCCCAGACTGACGCCCGGACCGTGCCAAGCGGGAACAAGACGCCCTGAGCGCAGGTCATCTTCCACAAGGTAACTCGGCAGCAGAGCCACACCCAACCCGTGAACGGTTGCCTGCCCCATGGTCGAAAACTGGTCGAACAGCATTCCGCCAAGCCCAGACACCTCTTTGCCCTGAAACGCAAACCATCTCTCCCACGCATCCGGGCGGGTTTCGAGGTGGAGCAAAGGCGCGCTGAGCAGCCAGTCGATGCGATCTGCCCGCTCTGGCAGGATCGAGGGGGCACAGACCGGCACGACATCCTCACGCATGATGGGCAGGTAATTCACGCCCCGCCAATCCCGTTGTCCAAAATGAATGGCGGCATCGAAATGCTCGACTTCGAAATCAAAGGGTCGGAGCCGTGTGTTGAGGTTCACCGTTACCTCGGGATGGCGGCGTGCAAAATCCTGAAGGCGGGGGGCCAGCCAGTGCATGCCGAAGGCGGGCAGGATCGACAGGTTCAGCGACCCGCCCTTGGGGTTTGCTTTCAACTTGACCGAAGCCTGTGCCAGTTGATGCAGCACAGTACGCGCGACCTGAACATATTCTTTGGCTGCCGGGGTCAGGTGGAGGCGCATCTGGCTGCGCTGGATCAGATCGACGCCCAGTTGTTCCTCCATTGTTTTGAGTTGGCGACTGATTGCGCTTTGTGTCAGCGAGAGTTCTTCGGCCGCCGCAGAGGCGCTGCCAAGGCGGTCCACAGCTTCGAGCGCCAGCAGGGACGGGATGGAGGGCAGGAAACGTCGGGGGGCGATCATATGATTATTCCTCATACCTTTCGGATGGATTATCACTGGCATTTCGATTGCACCAGCCTGATAGATTGATGCGTTTCAATGCGGTCTTCGGCGGCGATGATCCGGCAGAGGTCTTGCCCGCCAATCGTGGGCGCGATTATTGCTGTAACGGAAGGCCAGGCCGTTCATAGGCCACAACGGGGATCACAGCGCTCGGCAGCGCCCATGATCCGACAACAAAAGGACGGAGGCGCAGATGGATCGCGCTCAGATCGTGCATGAGAACTTCCTCAAACGCGTCACTGCGCGCGATTTTCCCGCAGGCAATGCGCCCCGGCCCGGTCTGAGCAATGCGGATGCCGTGTCGTTGTTTCGCTCGCAAGTGCTGAGCCGGGCGCTGGACCGCACCAGCCGCGCGATGCAGAAGGCGGGGCAGGGGTTCTATACCATCGGCTCATCCGGGCATGAGGGGATGGCGGCCGTGGCCCACGCGCTGCGCCCAACGGATATTGCGTTTCTGCACTATCGCGACGCCGCCTTTCAGATCGCCCGCGCAGAGCAGGTACCGGGCCAGCAGATCGCCTGGGACATGCTGCTGAGTTTTGCCTGTTCTTCCGAAGACCCCACCTCGGGCGGACGGCACAAGGTGCTGGGGTCCAAGGCGCTGACCATCCCACCGCAGACCTCGACCATTGCCAGCCAACTGCCCAAGGCGGTCGGCGCAGCTTATTCTCTGGGCGCGGCGCGGCGGCACGCACCTGAGCACCGTGAGCTGCCCGAGGACGGGATTGCCATGTGTTCTTTCGGGGATGCCTCAGCCAACCACTCGACTGCGCAGGGGGCGATCAACACGGCGGGCTGGACCAGCGTGCAAGCAACGCCGCTGCCCTTATTGTTTGTGTGTGAGGACAATGGAATCGGCATCTCGGTCAAAACGCCAAAGGGCTGGATACAGACGTCGATGGAGCATCGCCCCGGTGTTCGATATTTTCAGGCCAACGGGCTGGATATCTACGAGACCTATGCCGTCGCGCAAGAGGCCGCCGGCTATGTGCGCACCTTCCGCAAACCCGCATTCCTGCACCTGAAAACCGTACGTCTTTACGGTCATGCCGGTGCTGACGTACCGACCACCTATATGCCCAAATCCGAGGTCGAAGCGGATGAGGCCAATGACCCTTTGCTGCATTCTGTGCGCCTATTGGATCAGGCCGGGGCACTGTCTGCGGATCAGGCGCTGAAGATATACCAGGACACCTGCGCCCGCACCGATCGCATCGCAGCCGAGGCTGCCTCGCGCCCGCATCTGAGCAGCGCCGCCGAGGTGATGGCCAGCCTGATCCCGCCCAAGCGCGACTGCAAACCCACCAACGGTCCCAGCGCCGAGGCGCGCGCAGATGCGTTTGGCGGGGATATGCGAGCAATGAATGACCCTCAGCCCATGAGCCGCCTGATCAACTGGGCGCTGACCGATCTGATGCTGGAACATGGCGAAATCGTCTGCATGGGCGAGGATGTGGGCCGTAAAGGGGGCGTCTATGGCGTCACGCAAAAGCTGCAACAAAGGTTCGGGCCGGACCGGGTGATCGACACGCTGCTGGATGAGCAGTCGATTTTTGGGTTGGCAATCGGCATGGGGCACAACGGATTTGTGCCGATCCCTGAGATCCAGTTTCTCGCCTATCTGCATAATGCCGAGGATCAGATCAGGGGCGAGGCCGCAACGCTGCCGTTTTTCTCGAACGGTCAGTTTACCAACCCTATGGTCGTGCGGATTGCTGGCTTGGGCTATCAGAAGGGGTTCGGCGGGCATTTCCACAATGACAACTCGCTGGCCGTGCTGCGCGATATTCCGGGGGTGATCATCGCCTGCCCTTCGACTGGGGAAGATGCCGCGCAGATGCTGCGCGAATGCGTGCGGTTGGCGCGCGAAGAACAGCGGGTGGTGGTGTTTTTGGAACCCATTGCGCTCTATCCCATGCGAGATCTGCATGGGGCGCAGGATGGGGGCTGGATGACGACCTATCCCGCGCCGGATCGGCGGATTGCGCTAGGTGAGGTAGGTGTGCATGGCGACGGTACCGATCTGGCCATCGTGACTTATGGCAACGGGCATTACTTGTCGAAACAGGCGCTGCCCGAGTTGGAAGCGGCGGGGCTGAAGGTGCGGATTGTGGATATGCGCTGGTTGGCCCCGATGCCGATGGATGCACTGCGCGCGGCTACCAAAACATGCGCGCATGTTTTGATCGTCGACGAATGCCGCCGCACCGGCAGTCAGTCCGAGGCGTTGATGACTTTCTTCGTCGAAGAAAGTCCCGCCACCCCAATCGCCCGCGTTGTGGCCGAGGATAGTTTCATCGCCACCGGCCCCGCTTATGCCGCGCCCTTGCCGTCGAAAGACAGGATCGTTGCTGCGGCGTTGAATATGACCGGAGGCCGCGCATGACTCGGACTGCCGTCATCATCTGTCCCGGTCGGGGGACATACAACAAACCCGAATTGGGCTATCTGCATCGCCATCATGCTGACCGGATGCAGTTGTTCGCCCAATTTGATGCAATCCGCGAGGAAGCCAGGCAAGAGGCGGTCACGGCCTTGGATGGTGTAGATCGGTATACGGTCCGCACGTATTCCCGTGGCGATATCGCGTCGCCTTTGATTTACGCAGCCTCGCTGGCAGATGCGCAGGCGCTGGCGGAGGATATCGAGGTCGTTGCCGTCACCGGGAATTCGATGGGGTGGTACATCGCTTTGGCTGTGGGCGGCGCGGTCACGCCAGAAAACGGGTTCCGCGTGGTGAATACCATGGGCACGCTGATGCAGGACCACTTGATCGGTGGGCAGCTAGTGTACCCGTTCGCCCAAGAGGATTGGTCGAACGACGCCGCGCGCAAAGTCGAACTGCTGGCGGATGTCGCGCGGATTGACGCTCTGGACGGGCACGAATTGGCGCTGTCGATTGATCTGGGTGGTATGCTGGTTCTGGCGGGCAATGAGGCCGGTCTAAGCGCGTTTGAAGGCGCGCAGCCAACTGTGCAGGATCGCTTTCCCATGCGTTTAGCGAACCACGCCGCGTTTCACACTGCGCTACAAGCGCCGGTGGCTGCCGAAGGGCGGGCGCGTTTGTCTACGGACATGTTTGACCAGCCTGAACGCCCTCTGATCGATGGGCGTGGAAAAATCTGGTGGCCAGGGGCGACGGACACCCAAGCGCTGTGGGACTACACGCTGGGACATCAAGTCACCGAGACCTTTGATTTCACCCGCGCCATCCAGACAGCCGCGCGCGAGTTTGCGCCTGATCTGTTCATTGTTACCGGACCGGGGGCAACCCTGGGTGGGGCGGTGGCGCAGTCGCTGGTTCTGGCTGATTGGCGCGGGATAGGGGATAAATCCGCGTTTCAGGACAAGCAGGACGCACAGCCCTTTCTGATCGCCATGGGGCGAGAAGATCAGCGCCCGCTTGCAACCGGCTGACGCAGCCCTGATGATCCGCGCATGCGCAAGGAGCCCGATGTGAGCGACCATGACCAGTCCCTCTGGCTGAACACCTGCCGCGAGCATGTGGTCAGCACCCCTCTGACCGACGATATGACGGTTGATCTGGCCGTGGTCGGCGGCGGCTATACGGGCTGCTCTGCGGCTTTGACAGCGGTACAATCGGGGGCGTCGGTGGCTTTGCTAGAGGCGCATGAGATCGGGCATGGTGGATCGGGCCGCAATGTGGGCTTTGCCAATGCGGGGCTGTGGCTGCCACCGGACGATATCCGGGCGCATCTCGGGGCCGAGTCGGGCAACCGATTGATCGACCTTTTGGGCGCCGCGCCGGGGGATGTGTTCGACCTGATCGCGCGGCACGGGATCGATTGCGAGCCTGTCCGCAACGGCACCCTGCATTGCGCGCATTCGCGGGCGGGGTTCAAGGACTTGGAAAACCGCCATGCGCAGCTCAAGGCGGCAGGCGCGCCGGTGGAACTGTTGAGCACCGATCAGGCCGGGCAACGCACCGGCAGCGCAGCATTTCACGGGGCGCTTTTCGATCCGCGGGCGGGAACGATTCAGCCTCTGGCCTATGTGCGCGGGTTGGCCCGCGCCGCGAGTCAGGCCGGGGCGCAGGTTTTTACGGAAAGCCCGGTTTTCTCTCTGTCCCATGATGGCGATGTCTGGACCCTGACAACAGCCCAAGGCTCTGTCCGGGCGAAGGCGTTGATACAGGCCACGAATGCCTATCACCGGGGCATGCCGGATACCGCGCCCACCTATGTGCCGGTTTATTACTTTCAGTTTGCCACGGCCCCTTTGTCGGACAACCTGCGCGCCAGTATTCTGCGCGGGGGCGAAGGGGCGTGGGATACCGGGCTGATCATGACGTCTTTCCGGCTGGATCAGGACGGGCGGTTCATCATCGGCGCGATGGGGGATCTTGGTCATGCTGGAAGCAGTGCCCACACCGCGTGGGCGAAACGCAAGATAGCTGCGCTTTATCCGCAACTGGCTGATCAGCCGTTGGAGCAGGGTTGGCACGGGCGGATCGCAATGACCTCGGACCACATCCCGAAAATCGTGCGGATCGGCCCGAACGCGCTGGCGGCGCACGGGTTTTCAGGGCGCGGGATCGGGCCGGGGACTGTTTTTGGTCGCCAGATGGCCGACAGTTTGCTACGCGATGATCCCGCCCTCCTGCCCGTTCCGCCAGTTGAGGGATACCGCGAAAGCTGGACCGGGCTGCGGCGCGCATATTTTGAGACCGGTGCGGCGCTGACGCATCTCATCAAAGCCCGGTTCTAAACCGCCCCCTTCATAGTGCGGCGGCAATCCGTTCGATCCGGCCGCGCAGCCAGCGATGGGCCGGGTCATTCGCCGATCTCTGGTGCCAGACCATGTAGATCGAGACCTCCTCACACGTGAAAGGCAACGGCGCGCAATCCAGCGCCGCCAACGGCCCGCGTTTCATCAAGGCGGTGTCGGTCGAGATCAGGTCGCTGCCTTTCACAAAGGACGGGATGGCGTTGAAATGGGGCAGGGTGACGGTGGGCGGTCTGATCTGGTTTTGATCCACGCCGCGCATCACCGCGCGCGAGCTTCGACCATCGGCGAACCGCACCTCGACATGTTCGGTGCTGCAATAGACGTCCCAACTGTCCGGCGGTTTGCGCTGTGCGGCGTCATAGAAGATCATCAGCGGGCTGATGAGGATGCGTTTTTGAAAAATGTCCGGCCCGTCGGGCGGAAGCGGTGTCAACATCAACTGGCATCGGTCGCTGCGCAGAAGGTCCGGGTCCGGCACGCCCGATGGGATGAACCCCAGATGCAGGCCAATGCCTTCAGATCGCGCGGCCCGAAGCAGAGTGGGAAAGATCAACTCGCGCGGCATATCGTTGGTGGCGATCTGGATCTGCATCTGTTCGGCTTGCGGATCAAAGGGGCGGTCTTCGGTCAGGGCGCGCATCCCGTCCAGAACATGCTGAACCGGGTCTTTCAGCGCCAAGGCGCGCTCGGTCGGGGTCAGGCCCTGGCCCGAGCGCACGAATAGCGGATCGCCCAGCACCTGCCGCAGCTTAGCCAGCGTATGGCTGATGGCCGATTGCGTGACACCCAACCGGTCGGCCGCTTTCGAGACCGAGCTTTCCTCGAGTATCGTCAGAAAGACACGCAGGACCTTGCCGTCCAGATCGGTAAAATCAATATTGCTCATACTATCTATGATTATTCATGAATGGTTTTGCGGTCCATGGCGGATTAGGGAAAACTGAACCCAACAGGAGGCGCAGGATGACAATCCGCTTTTTCTCGGACAAGAACAGGCCCGTTCACATGGGCGGCTATCCGTCAGAGCGGCTGGCGCGGCAACCGAGGATGCCTGATTTGTCGGCGGTGCCGCCGATGCAGCCGCTCAGCTTTCATCGCCCTGAGCGCCCTGAGAGCATTGTCAATGCGATGGGTGAGTTTCAAGCGATGCTGGATACGATCCGGGATGGGTTCGTGAACCCGGTGGAGTCCGAGGTGCCTGCTGACTTGACCGAGCGCGCGAACCATCTGAAAGCGTTTGGCTATTTCAACGATGCTTCGATGATGGGGTGCGGGCCTCTGCCGCCCGAAGCATTGCTGGCTGAACCGCGTCGCAACCCCGATATCGACCGTCTGGCCCATGCGCTGAAGACACGGCAGACCAAGACGCTGGCCTCAGGCATCGACCTGATCATGGCCGATCTGAAGGAAAGCATGGAGGCCACGCCGCGCCCCATGGACACCCATCGCCACGCGATTGTCTTTCTGTACGAACACAACCGCGACCCGGACCCCAACGAGCCCGGCGCGGTGTGGATCATGGATGCGCAGGATCACCGCGCCTGTCTGCTAGCGACCGAGAATGCGGTGGTCGTGGCCAACTACCTGCGCGTTCTGGGCTTTGATGCGCGGGCGCATACGGTAACCTCCTCTGAGGTTGATCTGGGTAAGCTGGCCGTCGCGGCAGGGTTGTGTTCGGTCGAAGACGGAGAGCTGGTCGCTCCGTGGCTGGGTAAACGGTTCGGACTGGCTGCCGTCACAACCGAGATGGAGATCGCCCACGATCAGCCCTTGCGGTCCATGAAAGATCAGCCATGGTTCCGCACTCAGGGCCCTTCATGGTGGCTGGGCACGGGGTTCGCCAAGAACGCACTGAACCGCGATCCTTACGCCAAGCGGCGCTATGTGGACGGGGCGCATCCGTTCGAAAACCTCAAGCGGGTTGATGCGCCCACCACCTATATTGATGAGGAAAACGTGGCCCGCGTCCCCAAGCGCGCTGACATGTTTGCCCGCGCGCAGTTCGGGGATATGGGCAAGCATCTGCAAGACGGGGCCAAGGGCGGGTATTATGTACGTAAGGCCGCGCCCAGTACCGCGCAACGCCGCGCGCTGGGCGCGTTTGTGCTGTTGCAGGATGGGGAAAGCGCCGATACCGCGCCACCAACCGATGCCGCGCGCAATGCGGCGAATATCAAGGCGGCCACGTATTTTCTGGGGGTCGATGCGGTGGGTCTCAGCCCGTGTCCGGACTGGGTGTGGTATTCCCACGATGCAACGGGCGAAGAGATCACACCGCCGCACGATCAGGCCATCAGCATGATCATCGACCAGGGTTATGAGACGATGGAGGGTGCCAGCGGCGATGACTGGATCAGTGTCGCGCAGTCGATGCGCGCTTATCTGCGGTTTTCGTTACTGGGTGGAGTGATCGCGCAACAGATCCGCAATCTGGGCTATAAGGCCCGCGCGCATACGGTGATGGATGGCGAGGTGTTACAGCCGCCACTGCTGTTGTTGTCTGGGCTGGGTGAGGTCAGCCGGATCGGAGAGGTGATCCTGAACCCCTACCTCGGCCCGCGTCTGAAATCCGGCGCAGTGACGACCGATATGCCGATGGCGCATGACAAGCCGATCGATTTCGGCCTGCAGACCTTCTGCGAAAGCTGCAACAAATGCGCGCGCGAATGCCCCTCGGGTGCGATCACGGCCGGGCCGAAGCTGATGTTCAACGGCTATGAGATCTGGAAATCCGACAGCCAGAAATGCGCCACCTACCGCGTGACCACGCCGGGCGGCGCGATGTGCGGGCGCTGCATGAAAACCTGCCCGTGGAATTTGGAGGGCATCTTTAAAGAACGCCCCTTCCGCTGGGCCGCGATGAATATTCCCAAGGCCGCGCCCGCGCTGGCGCGGTTGGATGATGCCGTGGGCAATGGCGGGCTGAACGACGTCAAGAAATGGTGGTGGGATCTGGAACTGCAACCGGACGGCGCCTATCGCCCGACCGACCACCCGCTGAACCGGCGGGGCCTGCAAACCGATCTGGACCTGAAATACGAAGATCAGACTCTGGCCGTTTACCCCGCCTATCTGGCCCCGCACCCGTGGCCCTATCCGTTCGCCATGGACCGCGAGGCTGGGATCGCAGCCTATCAGGCTATGGTGACGGCCGAGGAATACAAGGCGCGCAAAGCGGCGGGTGATCTGTCGGTGATCCACCGCTATACCATCGCGGGCGATGCCCCGGTTATGCGCGTCGCACTGACCAAGGTCGACAAGATGACTGCGGATGTGACCAAGTACGAATTCTCGACGCTGAACGGTTCACCACTGCCCGAATGGACGGCGGGCGCGCATCTGGACGTGCTGGTCGCGCCGGAATTCCTGCGGCAGTACTCTATGTCCGGCGATCCAGCAGACCGCGCCACCTATCAGATCGGCGTGCTGCGTGAGGATGAGGGACGCGGTGGCTCAGCTCTGCTGCACCGCATTTTCAACGAGGGGCGCAAGGTCTTCATCTCAAAACCCATCAACCATTTCGAACTGGACGAGGGCGCAACGAAGACCTTCCTGATGGGCGGCGGGATCGGCATCACTCCGATGATCGCTTTTGCCCACCGTCTGCATGCCTTGGGCAAACCGTTCGAGTTGCACTATTCGGCCAGTACCCGTGCCGGGGCCGGGTATCTGAAGGATCTGGCAGCGATGCCTTGGGCGGATCGCGTGCACTATCATTTCTCGGACGAAGGCACGCGAGCCGATCTGGAAGCCGTCCTGTCGGGATATCAAGACGGTTGGCTCGTCTATACCTGCGGCCCCGATCGCTTCATGGACAGAGTTATGCAAGCGGCTGAGCGTCAGGGATTTCCCGACGAGGCGCGGCATCTGGAGTATTTCTCGGTCCCCGAACAGCCGGACTATGAGAATCACGCCTTCACCCTGCGGCTGGCAAAATCGGGCCGCGATCTGACTGTACCCGCCGACAAAGACGCCGCGCAGGTGATGAACGAGGCTGGCATTCACGTCGATGTGAAATGCGCCGATGGCATCTGTGGAGTTTGTAAATGCGGCGTGATTTCGGGTGAGGTGGAACACCGCGATTTCGTTTTGTCCAAAAAACAACGTGAGAGCGCTATCATCCTATGTCAAAGCCGGGCGGCACAGCCGGATGGTGTGATCGAGATCGACCTCTGAGCCAAGGTTGGGAAACGAAATTCTGAAACGCAAAAATTGGTCGCTCTGGCCATGGACGTTACGGCACGGCTGCACTAACGTCCCCAGCGAACCCTAGTGAATCCTGATCAACAGGTGCGAGGTATTTTCATGGATTATCACAGCCCCGCCAGTTTTGCCGAGGCGTCGGCTCTGGCTGCAAACGCAACGGGGGTCACCCGCTTTTTGGCCGGAGGCACGGACGTTCTGGTGCAGTTGCGCTCGGAACTGGTCACGCCCGATACGCTGATCGACATCAAAAAGATCGACGGCGTCAGCGATATAACCCGCAACGCGGACGGCAGTTGGACACTGGGTGTTGCTGCCACAGGTGCCGAGATGAGCGAGCACCCTGAGCTGGGCAGCGACTGGCCTGGCGTGGTCGAAGCGATGGACCTGATCGGATCGACCCAGGTTCAGGGTCGCGCAACGCTGACCGGAAACCTGTGCAATGGCTCTCCGGCGGCGGATTCGGTGCCTGCGATGGTTGCCGCTGGTGTGACCGTTTCTGTCACTGGCCCAGATGGAACGCGTGATGTGGCTGTCGAGGAAATCCCAACCGGACCCGGCAAGACCTCGCTGTCCAAGGGTGAGGTGATCTCGGCCGTAAACATCCCTGCGCGCGGGGACAATGCGGGTGACGCGTATCTGCGGTTCATCCCGCGCACCGAGATGGACATCGCCGTTGTTGGCGTGGGTGTCAGCCTGCGTCTGGACGGTGATACCGTGACTGAGGCCCGCGTCTCGCTGGGGGCTGTTGCTCCAACTGTCCTGCTGGTTGAAGACTGTGCCAAGGCCATCATCGGCAGCACTCTGGACGATGCTGCGCTGGACGCGCTGGCCGCTGCGGCATCGGCCGCCTGTAACCCAATCGACGACAAACGCGGCACGATCGCATTCCGCACCGAGGTCGCTGGTGTTCTGGCCAAGCGCGCCGCGAAAATCGCCTATGCCCGCGCTAAGGGAGAGAAAGCATGAGCAAGCTCCACGTAACGACCACCGTGAACGGCGATAAGGTCGATTTTCTGTGCGACCCGCGCGAAACCCTGCTGGATTGTCTGCGCGACAAGCTGAACCTGACCGGCGCGAAAGAGGGCTGCGGTACTGGCGATTGCGGCGCGTGCTCGGTCACGGTTGATGGCCGTCTGGTCTGTTCCTGCCTGATGCTGGGCGCTGAGGCCGAGGGTAAGGCCATCGAAACCGTCGAAGGTATCGCGGATGGCGACGTGCTGCATCCGCTGCAGCAGAAATTCATCGAACATGCAGCCCTGCAATGCGGCATCTGCACGCCGGGCATTCTGGTGGCGGCCAAATCGCTGCTGGAGAAAAACCCCAACCCGACCGAGGAAGAAACCCGGTACTGGCTGGCGGGTAATCTGTGCCGCTGCACCGGCTATGACAAGATCATTCGCGCCGTCATGGAAACGGCAGAAGAATTGCGGGAGGCTTCGTAATGGCTCTGGACGATCGTAAAACGGAATTCACTTTTGTTGGCACCCGTCCGAACCGCCCTGACGGGTTGGACAAGGTGACGGGCCGCGCCAAGTTCGGCGCGGATATGTCTGCGCCCGGCATGCTGCATGGCGCGATCCTGCGCTCACCTCACGCCCATGCGCGGATCGTGAAAATCGACACATCGAAGGCCGAGGCGCTGAAAGACGTCAAAGCCGTGGTGACACGCGCTGATTTCGCCGATGTGCCGTTCAAACCCGGTTTGGCGGGCGAATTCTGGAACGTGCTGGAAAACGTCATGGCGGGCGAGAAAGCTCTCTATGATGGTCATGCGGTGGCTGCGGTGGCGGCGACTTCGGCACTGGCCGCGCGGGATGCGCTGAAGCTGATCGAGGTCGAGTATGAGGTATTGCCTCATGTAACCGACGTGGACAAAGCGATGGCCGCGGATGCGCCGGTCATCCGTGAAGGTGCGGCAGATTATTCCGTGCCCGAAGGGATGCACCCCAACGTCGTGCGGTATCACGAAAGCGGTCATGGCGATGTCGACGCAGGCTTTGCCGAGGCCGATCTGGTCCTCGAAGACAGCTTTGTCACCGAAGCGACCCATCAGGGCTATATTGAGCCGCACGCCTGTCTTGGCCTGCTGGGCAATGACGGCAAAGGTGAACTTTGGTGCACCACCCAAGGCCATTGGATTGCGCAAAAGACATGTGCGGCATTGCTGGGCATCGAAACCTCGCAGCTGCGCGTTACCGCGTCCGAGATTGGCGGCGGTTTTGGCGGCAAGACCACGGTCTTCATCGAACCGGTCGCGCTGGCGCTGAGCCGCAAGGCGAACCGCCCGGTCAAGCTGGTCATGACCCGATCCGAAGTGTTCCGGGCGACGGGGCCGACGGCCTCGGCTTCGATGGACATCAAGATCGGCATGAAGAAGGACGGCACGATCACCGCCGCGCGGGGTGAGTTCCGTTTGCAAGGCGGCGCGTTCCCCGGTGCGCCGGGCGACATGACCGCCATGTGTGCCTTTGCGGCCTATAATCTGACCAACGTCAAACAGATCGGCTATGACGTGATGGCCAACCGTCCCAAGCAAGCCGCTTATCGCGCGCCGGGCGCGCCGATGGGGGCTTTTGCGGTCGAGTCGGTCATTGATGAGATGTGCAACAAGCTGGGTCTCGACCCTATCGAGGTGCGTCTGAAGAACGCCGCGCATGAGGGCACCAAGGCCAGCTATGGCCCGCGCTATGAACGCATCGGTCTGGTCGAAACGCTCGAGGCCGCCAAGGCGCATCCTCATTATTCGGCACCGTTGAAGCCGGGGCAGGGACGCGGCGTCTCCTGTGGCTTCTGGTTCAACCACGGGGGTGAAACCTCGGTAACCTTGGCGTTGTCCGAAGACGGATCAGCCCAGTTGATGGTGGGCACGCCCGACATTGGAGGCTCGCGCGCGTCGATGGCACTGATGGCGGCTGAGGTGCTGGGCATTCCATATGAGAACATCCGTGTCACCGTCGCAGACACCGCAACGCTGGGGTATAATGACGTCAGCCACGGTAGCCGGGTGACCTATGCTTCGGGTCTGGCGACGATCAAGGCGGCGCGCCATGCTGTCGAAAAACTGTGCGAACGTGCAGCGGCCAAATGGGATATCCCGGTTGAAGCCGTGAAGTGGGAAAACGGTTGCGCCGTGCCTTCGGGCCCGAACGCGGGCGACTTTGACCCGATGCCGCTGGCAGATATCACTGCCAAAATGGGACGCACCGGGGGTCCGATCTCGGGCCATTTTGAGGCGACGCCCGAAGGCGCAGGCGTGTCCTTTGGCACCCACATTGTTGACGCCGAGGTCGACCCGGAAACCGGCAAGACCACGATCACCCGCTATACGGTCATTCAGGACGCCGGTAAGGCGATCCATCCGACCTATGTCGAGGGCCAGTTCCAGGGCGGTGCCGCGCAAGGTATCGGCTGGGCGCTGAATGAGGAATATATCTATGGCGAGGATGGACGGTTGCAGAACTCGATCTTCCTTGACTATCGCATTCCGGTCGCCAGCGACCTGCCCATGATCGACACGGTGATCGTCGAAGTGCCCAACCCCGGCCACCCCTTCGGTGTGCGCGGCGTGGGTGAGACGGGCATCGTGCCGCCCTTGGCCGCCATCGCCAATGCTGTGTCCAACGCAGCTGGCGTGCGGATGAAGCAACTGCCGATGTCCCCGCCGCGCATTCTGGCGGCGCTCAAGGACAATGGTTGAGGTCCACCTCTGGTCCGGCCTCCGGTCTTTGACCGGGGGTCAGCAGGTGGTGGAGGTCGAGGCCAAAACCACCGGCGATCTGTTGCAGGAACTGATCCGGGCGCATCCGCAACTGGAAGGCCCAATCGAGGCGGGAGTGTCCATCGCCATCGACGGACGCGTCATCGCAACCGGTCTGACCGAACCGATCCCTGAAGGCAGTGAAGTTTACCTGATGCAGCGTCTGCGCGGCGGTTAGGACGGCGACCAAGGCTCGCGCCCAACCATGCGGTCGGCCTCGGCCGTGATGTCATTCATATGTTGTTCAAGGCTAAGGCGCAGGGCCTCAATCTGCTCGTCCGAGGCTTTGCGCGGCACGGTTTCCGTCCATTCCCGGCACAGAAACACGCCCTTGTTGCGCCAGGGGCGCGGCATCAGCAACCGGTCCCATGTGCCCGCCTCGCGGCCATGTTCCGCGGAAAAAGTAATCCCGAACACCCGCTTGCCTGAGGTCCTCGCCCAGACTAAAGGCACCGTGGACAACACCCTTTCCGGCCCGCGTGGACCGTCGGCGGCGATGCCGATGGAAATGCCTTGCTTCATTTTGCCGATCACTTCGCGCGACACGGCAATGTTGTTCGATTTCTTGCTGGTCATGGCGATCGTGTCCATGCCGAACAGCTTTTGCACGCGACCAACCATGCTGCCGGCTCGAGCAGACGAGGTGATGGAGCAGATGGGCCCCTTGTCCAGCGGGTAGAAATAGGGCGATTGCGCCAGCCTTTGGTGCCACAGCACCACAATGACCGGTTCGCCCTGCTCGGCCAACTGGTCCAGTTCCTCATAGCCAATACGCTGCCATTCGGTGTTGCGATTGACCAGCCGGATATACCACGCAATGCGCCGCGCAGCCCAGTTCAAAAGGGCTTCACTATCAGCGATCTTCTTGCGGATACTCACGAGCGGGGTCCTTCTGCCAAGCAAATTGTGTCTTATAGAACTCAACGCCATGCGCAACTTGTTTGTCGCATGGGTTTAGAGCGACGGAATCTGAAAAAGCCTCTTGAGTCCGCCGCGCGGCTGGCATATCTGATGCCCACCTTAGGGGTATAGCTCAGTTGGTAGAGCGACGGTCTCCAAAACCGTAGGTCGCGGGTTCGAACCCTGCTGCCCCTGCCATTTCCCAATATCGCTGACATCCACGCGCCAATTTGGGCCATTCCTTTGCATTCCGGTTTCCTCGGGCCAGCGATTGGCATAATGTCCGGCGAAACACCCAAGGACCGGATGAGGATACATGTCGCGTTTCGATGGATATTTCCTGCGGCAATTGCTGATTCTGTTCGGCTTTTTCACGCTGGTTCTGGTGGGGGTCTTCTGGATCACCCGTTCGGTCAGCCTGTTTGATCGTGTGATCAGCGGCGGTCAATCGGCGATGGTGTTTCTGGAATTCACCGCGCTGACCCTGCCGACCCTGATCCGAACGGTGATGCCCATGGCTGTGTTTGCCGCCGCCGTTTATGCCACCAACCGCCTGAGCCGCGAAAGCGAGCTGACGGTTATGTTGGCGACGGGCTCCAGCCCATGGCGTCTGGCGCGGGCAGTATTTCTGTTCGGGCTGGTGACAGGTTTGATGATGGCCGCGATCAGCGTGTTTCTGCGCCCGGCCTCGGTCGAGCAGCTTGAACAACGACAGGCCGAGGTCGCAGGCGATGTCACCGCGCAGCTTCTGAACGAGGGTGAGTTTCTACATCCCGCCAGCGGTGTGACGGTCTATATCGGACGGATTGACCTGGATGGCACACTGTACGAGGTTTTTGTCTCGGATCGCCGGGATGAGACGAGCACAGTTACCTATTCCAGCAAAACCGCCTATCTGGTCAACAACGGCAGCGGCATTCATCTGGTTATGGTGGACGGGGTGGCGTTGCGCTTGGATCAGCAGGGCAGGACCTTGTCATCGACCCTGTTCGAGGATGCTTCATACGACATATCCGAACTGGCTCATGGCAACGATATGAGCCAACGAAGTCTTGAGGCGATCCCGACCCTTGAATTGTTGGAAAACCGTCAGGCGTTGACCGCAAACGAAGGGTTCAGCGAAGGAGAGCTGGTGGATGAGCTGCACCAGCGGTTCTCATGGATTGCCATCTGCGTAGCGGTGGCGATGGCGGGATATGCAACCCTGATGCTGGGCAGCTTTTCCCGTTTTGGTTTGTGGCCGCAGATTTTTGGGGCGTTTACTATTCTCGTTTTGCTGGAAGGTGTTCGGGGGTTCGTGTCGCCTATTGTGATCGACGATCCCGCGCTGTGGGCGGTTCTCTACCTGCCCGCCGTGATCGGCATCCTCATATCCTGCCTGTTCTTGCTGATTGCGGGGCGACCACTTTTGCGGAAAAAGCCGCGAGAGAGCGATCTCGCCTGGCCGCAGGCCTAAGCCGTCCGCAATTCCTGCAGGCAATCTAGAACATCGCCAAATGCTGGGCTGTCGCGGCGCGTGACCAGATAGAGCGGCAACATCAGGTCATAGGCATCTGCAACGGGCGCAACCTGCCCAGAATGAAGGTATTCAGCGATGACATAGCGTGGGAAATACCCTAACCCACCGCGCCGCAGGACATAGCGTAGGGCCATCATGCAATTGCCCAGAAACACCGTCTGGCCCGAAGCCCGATGCGCGGTGGATCGAATGTGATTCTGATAGACCTCCCCCAGTTCCAAATTGACGAAAATCGGGTCAGTTCCGGCATCAGGGGTCTGGACCAGCACCAGTCGCTCGGGTGGCAATTCGTGAAACATGACCCGTCTGTCCGACGGTTTCTCATGGGTCAAGGCCGCGTCAAGAACATGGGTGGCTACCGCATCAACCATATTCAAGTCATGATCATAGTTGAGCGTCAACAGCAGCTGCCCCAGGTTGTCCTCATAGCGGATTGCCAGATCGACCAGCAGCGGGTCCCAGATGCTCAGTTGCGCGCCCAGGCGCAGGGCGACCCGGTTCTGCGACTGCGCGGGTAGATCGCGTGAGGCAAAGGACCAGAGCGACAGCATCTGTTCAGCATAGGGCCGGAACTGCCGCCCGAATTCGGTCAGGCCGGTCCCGCCTGCACCACGGGTGAACAGGGCTTTGCCGGTTTCATCCTCGATCAGACGAATGCGGGCGCTTACAGCGGTTTGCGTCACGTTCAGCTTGCGGGCGGCAGCGTGGAAGCCTCCGGTCTCGGCGACGCACAGAAAGGTCTCAAGGGCTTTGATTTGCATGTTGAAAGTATTTTTTGATCGAAGTGATAAAATCAATTCATTTTTTCGCTCAGCTGGAGTGGAGTAAGCTTTCGTAAACGGATCGATGAAAGGACCGCTTCCATGCTGGACAAAAGCCACAAACCCACTTGGACCAGTTTCGAAGAGGCGACAAAGGCCGATTGGGATGCCGTGATGGACTATGAAGAGGCGTACAACGCCGCTTTGCCCGACCGCATTCTGGACGCGATCCGGTCGCTGGACGAAGACTGGACGCCCTATCCGGTGAACCGCTATCAGCACTCTCTGCAGGCCGCGACGCGGGCCTATGAGGATGGGGCGGACGAAGAATTGATTGTAGCGGCCCTGATCCACGATACCGGCGATATCCTGTCGCCCTACAATCACGGTGAGCTGTCAGCGGCGATGATGAAGCCCTATGTCAGCGAGAAGACCTATTGGATTTTGAAACATCACTGTGTGTTTCAGGGCTACTACTATAACCACCACCTTGGCGGCGATCGCAACGCCCGCGACAAGTACCGCGACAGTCCTTATTGGGAGGACTGCCGCTATTTCTGCCATGAATACGATCAGAAGGCGTTCGATCCGGACTACCCGACCAAGCCGCTGGAGTTCTTCGAGCCCATGCTGCGTCGCGTATTGAACAAGGGCGAAGGGCACATGGAGCTGAACGAAACCTCGGAAAGCTAGCAGGCCGCCATCAGGCGATAGACGATCTGAGCTGCAGTGAAGTCCCAGGCGGCATTGCCGTCGGGGGCCAGTTCGACCACGTCAAAGCCCACGCATTTACGGCCTTTGAGGGCGTGTTCGACCAGCCGCAGCGCCTGATAGTATCCCAAACCGCCCGGTACGGGAGTTCCGGTGGCGGGCATCAGCGAGGGGTCTAGACCGTCCACGTCAAAGCTGACATAGACCAACTCGGGGAAGTCTTCGGGCAGGTCGACGGCGTGGATGTTGCCGGTGACCAGTTCCTCGGCGTCGACGTGGAATACGTGGTTTTTCAGACGGCTTTTGGCCTCTTCGGTCGAAAACGCGCGCACACCGAACTGCGCCAGACGGACGCCTTCTTCGGCCAGTAGATGCATGACCGAGGCGTGGGAGTGTTTCTCGCCCTGATACGCATTGCGCAAATCGGCATGGGCGTCGATTTGCACGATCCCGACGGGCTGGTTCAGCGCCCGCGCCACGCCCATCACCGCACCATAGCTGAGCGAATGTTCCCCGCCCAGTGTGACCGGCACCTTGCCAGCGCGCACCGCAGCCTCGGTGCGTTGCGCAAGGCGTTCCATCACTTCGGGCAAGGGGCCGTCGCAATCCAGCGGGTCTTCGGTGAAGATGCCTTCGACGCAGGGTTCCGCGTGGCCTGTGATGCGTTCCAGTTCATTGCTGGCCTCGATGATGGCTGCGGGACCGTTGGCGGTCCCCGATCCGTAAGACACGGTACGCTCCAGTGGCACGGGGATGACGCGGAACCGGGCGTCTTCGCTGCGCTCAGCAGCGGTCAGTTCACTGTCGAGGAAAATGCTCATGAGAGGCGGTCCTTAAAGTCGTCATAGCCGAATTGTTTGATAATCTTCAGCGCGTCCGTTTCGCTGTTCCAAAGGGCGATTGTGGGCAGGGGTACCCCGTTGAACGTGTTAGTCTTGACCATCGAGTAATGCGCCTGATCGAGGAAGGCAAAGCGCTGCCCTATCTCCAGCGGTTTGTCCCATGTGTAGTCGCCAATCACGTCACCAGCCAGACAGGAGGGGCCACCCAGACGGTAGGTATGACCTGCTTCGGCCTCGTCCATCAAGGCGGGGCGATAGGGGGCCTCGATCACGTCGGGCATGTGGCAGGTGGCCGAGATATCGATGATGGCGAGGTTCATACCATTGGTGGGCAGGTCGAGGATTTCGCCGACCAGAATACCCGCGTCCAGCGCAACGGCCTCACCGGGTTCGAGATAGATTTCCACGTTGTAGGTTTCGCGGATGGTCTTGATGAAAGCGACCAGCCCCTCGCGGTCGTAATCATCGCGAGTGATGTGGTGCCCACCGCCGAAGTTCAGCCATTTGAGCTGTTTGATGAACGGTTTGAGCTTGGGCTCGACCGCTTCCCACGTGCGTTGCAAAGGTTCGAACCCCTGTTCGCAAAGCGTGTGCATGTGCAGCCCGTCGACTCCGATCAGTGTGTCTTCGGACAATTGGTTGACGGGTGTCCCGAGGCGCGAGCAGGGCGCGCAGGGATCGTATTTGGGTATCTCGCCTTCGGAATGTTCTGGGTTGATGCGCAGGCCGACCTGAACGTTCGCGGCTTGGGCTGCTGCCAGGAAGCGGTCCTTTTGCGCGGGTGAGTTGAAGATGATGTGATCCGACAGCGATAGGATTTCGTCGATATCAGCGTCCTTGTAACCGGCGCAGAAGGTGGCGACCTCGCCGCCATATTCTTCGCGACCCAGTCGTGCTTCGTAGATGCCACTGGCGCAGGTACCGCCGAGGTGGTGGCGGATCAGAGGGGCCAGTGAGAACATCGAGAACGCCTTGAGCGCGCTGAGGACATGTGCGCCGGACCGGGTGCCGATCTCGGAGAGGATGGTCAGGTTCCGCTCGACCGCTTTTTCGTCGACCACAAAGCAAGGTGTGGGGACGCGGCTGAGGTCGAAATTGCGGAAGGCGCCGGCGTCTCCGGCTTGGGTCGTCATCATGTCGGACATGTCCGGCGTCTCCGATTGTGGTGAGGCCGGGGGCTCTGCCCGTCGCCATTGGTGCTTGAACCAATGGCGCATCAATGGCGACCCCCGAGGTACTTTTGAACAGAAGAAGTTCTGGGGATTAGAATTCGACGGGACCGTCAAGTTCATGAACTTGCCATGGCAGGCCGTGATTGTTCAGCATATCCATGAAGTCATCGGGGTCGAGTTGTTCCATGTTCCAAACGCCCGGCTCGCGCCAGTTGCCTTTCAGGACCTGTGCCGCGCCGATCATCGCGGGAACGCCGGTGGTGTAGCTGACGGCCTGGGAGCCGACCTCAGCGTAGCATTCCTCATGGTCGCAGATGTTGTAGATATAGTAGGTTTTTTCGCCCGAGCCGTCCTTGGCCTGACCTGTGGCGATGTCGCCGATGCAGGCTTTGCCCTTGGTTTCCGCGCCCAGATCGCCGGGATCGGGCAGCAAGGTTTTCAGGAACTGGATCGGGATTATCTCTTTGCCGTCATGCATCACCGGATCGATGCGGGTCATGCCGACGTTTTCCAGCACTTTGGCGTGCATGATGTAGGCGTCGCCGAAGGTCATCCAAAAGCGGGCGCGTTCGATCTCGGGGAAGTGGGTGCTGAGGCTCTCCAGTTCCTCGTGATACATCAAGTACATGTTCTTGGGACCGATGGCGGGGAAGTCGAACTCGACCTTGTGGGTCATGGCGTGGGAGTATTGCCACGCGCCGTTTTCCCAGTGACGCACTTCGGCCAGCACTTCGCGCAGGTTGATTTCCGGGTTGAAGTTGGTGGCGAATTCCTGATCGTTGCTGCCGCCATTGGCGTCTAGCACGTCGATCTGACGGATTGTGTCCAGCTTGTGTTTCTTGAGCCATTTGGCGAACACGCTGGTCACGCCCGGATCGAAGCCAGATCCGAGAATGGCGGTCAAGCCGGCCTCTTTGAAGCGCTCCTGATAGGCCCATTGCCAGTGGTATTCGAACTTGGCCTCATCCTCGGGCTCATAATTCGCGGTGTCGAGATAGTGAATACCGGCCTCAAGGCAGGCGTCCATCAGCACCAGATCCTGATAGGGCAGGGCGAGATTCACCAGAATCTCGGCGTCGGTTTCTTTGATCAGCTTGACCGTGTCTTCGACCTTGTAGGCGTCCAGTTCGGCAGTAGCGATATCTACACCAACGCGGTCTTTTACGGCTGCGGCGATGGCGTCGCATTTCGATTTCGTGCGGCTGGCCAGAGTGATCTCGGTGAAGATGTCCGAGTTCATCGCCATCTTGTGCACGGCTGCGTGGGATACGCCGCCGGCGCCGACAACCAGTGTTTTGCCCATGGTCTGTCTCCTTCTTATTCGTAATAGGTGTAGCCGTTGATGGAGTCGCGATAGGCGCTCATCAGGGTTTTGCGGTCCTTGGCTTGCAGAGTACCGGTAGAGATCGCCTCGTCTACCATTTTGCGGAAGGCGGCAACGCAGTCTTGCGGGTCGAACTCGACATAGGACAGGACCTGGCTGATCGTGTCGCCCTCTTGCTCGTGCAGCAGATCGAACCCGCCATCGGCGCGCAGATCGATGGTGACGACGTTGGTATCGCCGAACAGGTTGTGCAGATCGCCGAGCGTTTCCTGATAGGCACCGACGAAGAAGACGCCCATGAAGTACTCGCCGTCCTTGGGCAGGGAATGCACAGGCAGGCTGGGTGAGACACCGTCGGCCAGAATGAATCGGTCGATCTTACCGTCGCTGTCGCAGGTGATGTCTGACAAGACGGCGCGGCGGTCGGGGGGTTCGTTCAGCCCTTGGAGCGGCACGATCGGGTGTAGCTGGTCTATAGCCCAGACATCGGGCAGGGATTGGAACAGCGAAAAATTGCAATGGTAGATATCGGCCACTTTCTCAAGCTGTTCGTCCACATCCGTGTCCAGATCATCGCTTGCGGCCAGCGCCTTGAGGCGGGCCATCAGCGACAGATAGATACGCTCGGCGCGGGCCATCTGGCGCAGGTCGACATAGCCGCGACGGAACAGGGCACGCAGTTCGTTGCGATAGAAGGTGGCGTCGTTCCAGCATTCTTGCAGACGATCTTGGCTGAGGTATCCGTGAACGGCAGCAAGGTCCGAAACCAGATGGTTGTCGTCAGGTTCCACATCCGGTGCGGTTGGTGCATCGTAAAGTGTGCTTTCCAGCACATTGAACACCAGCATCGAGGATGTCGCCACCACCGCACGGCCGCTTTCGGTGACCAGCGTTGGGTGCGCGATTTCGGCCTCATCCATCGCGTAGGCGACGGTCTCGACGACGTTGGCGCAGTATTCCTCGACCGTGTAGTTGATTGAATTTTCAGCTGCTTTTTTCTCGCCAGTGTAGTCCACACCCATGCCGCCGCCGAGGTCCAGATGGGTCAGCGGCACGCCTTCGCGGGTGAGTTCGGTATAGTAACGGCACGCCTCGCCGACAGCGCGGCGCACATCGTTGACGTCTTGCACCTGGCTTCCCAGATGCGAGTGCTGCAGCTTTAGGCAGTGTAACAGGCCGGCCGCTTTCAGCTTGTCCACCGCGGCGACAAGCTGATCGGTGTTCATGCCAAAGGCAGACCGGTCACCCGAGCTTTCTTCCCATTTGCCGCTGATCTGGTTGGTCAGCTTCACTCGCACCCCGATCAGCGGTTCGATGCCGAGTTCCTTGTAGACCTCGATCACCGTGTCTGCCTCTTTCGGGCTTTCCAGAACGATGACGGTGTTGAAACCGATCTTGCGGCTAAGGATAGCCAGCTGGATGAACTCGGCATCCTTGACGCCGTTGCAGACGATCAGTGCCTCGGGGGCCAGACGATGGGCCAGCGCCACAACCAGTTCGGGCTTGGAGCCCGCTTCCAGCCCATAGTTGTATTTCTTACCGAACTCGACAATCCGATCCACGACCTGCGCCTGTTGATTCACTTTGATCGGGAAAACACCCCGATAGGAACCCTTGTAGTTCACCCGCGCGATGGCATCGCGAAAGCTTTCGTTTAGATGCGCGATCTCATGTTCCAGATAGGACGTCACCCGCAAAAGCATCGGCGATTTGATGCCTCGGTCGTCCAGATCGGACAGAATGCCCGGCAGGCTGATCGCGTCGGCCTCGGGATGCAGCGGATTACGCAGACCGATCTCGCCCTGATCCGTCACCTCGATGAGGTCTTTGCCCCATTTCTCAACCCCATAGATGGAATGCGGTGCGTCGGGCGTGTGTTTCAATCAGTCAGGTCCTTGCAATAGGGATGCCGGTTTCGCGCCCGCCAATACGGCAGCAGTTTGATTCGTCCAAGTGTAAACTATGTATCGCGAATTGCCGAATTTAGGCCAAGGTGCGAATTGGGATCAAGTGGTTGTCCCATTGGCACTTGGGTCGTGCCAAAATGTGGGCACCTGCGGTGATCTCTCCGACGGCGCCTGTACCTGTGGTAAAGACAAATCCCTGCGCGGCGGGACCGATGCCGCAGACATCCGTCAGGGAATAGGCCGCCATCAAATTGCCGGTTTCTACATCGAATTGATGCAGCGCGTTGCCTCGGGGGCAGGTGATGGCGACGGTTTTGCCATCACTGGCGAAAGCGATGCTGCCCGCGTAACCCTGAAGGGTGCTCTGTTCTGTCTCGGGCGCGGTCAGCAGGCGCGGGGCCGTGCCGCGCCGGTGCAGGCCCAGCAACGGCGGGTGCCGTGTTTTGTCCCCTTGCCATTGCAGCGCAAAGGCCACCAGGCCGTCGGGCCGGACAGCCAGATGGCGGATCGAGTTTCTGTGCAGCGCGCGCGGCAGTTCCATTTGTTCTATAACCGCGCCAGAGTGGTCCAGATAGGTCAGGTTGGGGCGCATGACGGGCAGGTTCAGCTTGGTGCGCCCTGTTTCGGGATGGGTTTCGATGCCGCCATTGGCCACAACAAGTGTTTGGCCGTCGGGCATCAGGCGCATGTCATGGGGGCCGATGCCGCCCGAGGGGAACTCACCCAATCGCGCGTAATCTCCGGTATTCCAGACGCCGATCACGCCTTGGCCTGCCTCATAGTCGTTTTCTGTGGTGTAGAGCGTCGCCCCATCTGCCGAAAACACGCCGTGGCCATAGAAATGGCGGTCTTTTGGAGCGTCCAGCCGGGCGGTCTGGGCTCCGGTTGCGCAATCGATCACCAGCGCAAAAGTGCCCGGTCGGCGGGCAAATGCCACCGCCTGCGCGCGCTGAGGGTGCGCGGCTGCCGCGTGACCCCTTGCGGGCAAGGGCAACGTGAACAGGATATCTCCTCCAGCAGTCAGCCCCGCCAGCCGGTAAAAGCCGTCGGGAAACAGGGCCGCCGCCAAGTAGTCGGGCGCGCCAACTTCCGCCCAACCGCCTATGGGCGTCATGCTGGTGGCGGCAAGCCCGACAAGAAAATGGCGACGGCTGGTCATGGTCAGTCACCGTCCAGTGCGTTGAACCCGGCGCTGATGCCCAGGGAAGGGCCTAGATCATTTGCGGCAATCTGGCGGATATCGTTGATTGACTGTTGCAGCGCCTCGATGCGTAAACGGCCCTGCGGGTTGGCCACGCTCGCAAATGCAGGGTCGTCCAAGGCTTGCGCGCGGGCAATCGCATAGTCGAACGCGCCGTCCATGTCTGCCGCTATGGCGGGATGATCAGCCGACAGGCGCATGGCCAGATCACGCAAGGTGATCAGCGACAGTTCCACATGGCGCACGGACCGCGCTGACCGGCGCGCCTCGGCCCGCTTTGGACGGGGGCGGTCGAATGTGCCCAGCGGGCGTCCAAGGCGGGTCTCGGACGTGAATTGAAGGCCGGTGGACAGTGCCTTGTATAGCTCTTGCAGGGCTTCGTTTTCAGACCGATAGGGGCTGTTGCCGCCGGAGTGTGTCACGTGTTCGGCAAAGGGCTGCCAGTCCTCGGCGATGGCCTTTGCGTTGCGGTCGATGTCAGTTGTGATCGCGCGGATCAGGGCGCAGCGATAGGGGGCTTGGCCCTGATCAGCAAAGGCGGGATCAAAGAGCATCATCTCCAGCGCGAAAAACCCGCGCCCGGCGATGGAGGTTTCGGCAAAGGCCTTGGGGCTTTCTACAACGGGGTCGCTGGTCGAGATCAAACCGCTCAGGGCCTTGGGCGTGAATCCCTTGGTGTCGGGCCAAAAGGCCAGCGCAAAGGCGCGGTCGTCCCGTTCAGACGGTCCGAACCGAAGGTGACTGACCAAGATCCAATCGTCGAATGCGCCATGGAATGCGGCCCGCAGGTCAGGTGATGCAGGATCGCATCCGGCCTGCGCGGTCGCGGCCAAAGTGGCGGTCGTCTCGGTCAGTCTCGCATAACCGGGCAGAACGTGTGCTTCGACCACGTCCGTCAGAATCGCAGCACTGTCCTGCGCTGTGGCGGGCAGGGGCAAAGCCAAAGCAAGGGCAAGAAACAGCGGGCGCATCAGAGGCTCTCCAGAAAGCGGATCAGGGCGTCTCGGTCAAGCTTGGGCATCGACACAACCGTATCGCGCGCCGCTTGCGCCTCGCCCCCGTGCCACAGGACCGCCTCCAGCAGGGATCGCGCCCGCCCGTCATGCAGGAATTGGGTATGACCCGAAACCTGCTGGGTCAGGCCAATACCCCACAGCGGCGGCGTGCGCCATTCCCGGCCCGTTGCGCGCGCCTCGGGGCGATGATCGGCCAGGCCTTCGCCCATGTCGTGCAGCAGCAAGTCGGTATAGGGCCAGATCAGTTGGAAACTGTGTTCAGGCCGGTCCTCCATACGGTGCGTGACATAGGCAGGGGTGTGGCACAACGCACAGCCGGTCTGGTGGAAGACCTGCTTTCCGCGCAGCACTTGCGGGTCGTCTGCATCTCGACGTTCTGGCACCCCAAGATTGCGGCTGTAGAAGGTCACAAGGTCCATACCCTGCTGATCAATCTCGAACACGCGGTCGTCGCCATCGCCATGCGGGGCATTCACGCAGTTCTCCTGCAACTCCGTGCAGTCACCATGGGCCGCAGGGAACAGAGGGCTGGATATCCCGATGTCTCCGGCAAAGGCACCTGCCGATTGCTCCAAGATAGTCGGCATCCCAGCCTTGTAGCCGAACCGCCCCATCATCGGCGTATCGAATTCGGTCGACCACACAATGTTGGGGCGGCCTGAGATACCGTCCCCATCAACGTCTTCTGGGTCGGCCTTGGCCAGTATATCCCCGACCGGGATCGCTTCGAGCAGACCCAGCCCGATCATCTGCGGTGCCACGCGTGGGCTGAGCATCGCCTGCGGGTGCAGCGGCCCATAGCCCAGATCAGCGGCGGTATAGGTCGGTGCGCGCAACGTGACCGTCTCACCATCCAACAGCTCGACAGGGACGTCCGTGTAGGTGATGTCCAGCCGGTATTCTGCCGGGTGGCCGGGCAGGGCGAGGTCCTGCATCTGGCCGCCGTAGTTTGGCTCTGGCTGCGTGGCGATATAGTCCGCGATCTCGGACTGGCCCGCCCCGCCAGGGATTGAGACGCGCAGGAACATCGACACCGCGCTGTCCTGAGGGCCGTTCGGGGTATGGCCGCGCCCGTCCTTGATGTGGCACCGCTGGCACGACCGCGCGTTGTAAAGCGGCCCTAACCCGTCCGAAGCCAGCGTCGAAGCCGGCGACGAGACCCATAGCTTTTTGAACAGCCCGTTGCCGACTTTGAAATCCAACTCCTGCTCAAACTCCAGGTTGCCCGACGGTTGCGAGAACGCATCTGCGTCCGCGCGCAACCGCACGGTGGCCGCCCCTGCCGGCAGGTCCTCGAACCGTTGTGGCACGCTGAAATCCTCGGGCGCGGCGGTGACATCCGCGATCCTGGCGGCCTCGTCTTCGGTTCTGGGCTGGAAGTTGAGGTGCAGGTCCTGCAACTCGGTCGGGAAAGAAGGGGTGGCTGCCAAAGCCGCCACCGCCACGATTGAAAGCTTACTCGCCTTCGTCCATTTTCGATGCGTTGAGATGCGCATAATTGGCTTCGCCAATCCTTTCATACAGATCAAGCTGCGTCTCGAGGAAGTCGATGTGCCCCTCTTCGTCGCTGATCAAACCTTCAAACAGGGACATGGTCACATAGTCCCCCGCCTCGCGGCAGTATTCGCGGGCCTCGACATACAGGGCGCGTGCGTCGTGTTCGGCTGCCAGATCACATTCTAATGTTTCCTTTGGGGTTTGCCCGATCCGAAGCGGGTCCAGCTTTTGCAGGTTGGGGTGGCCTTCCAGAAAGATGATCCGTTCGATCAGCTTGTCCGCGTGGCCCATCTCTTCGATGCTTTCCTCGCGGCTTTTCTTGGCCATATGGCCAAGGCCCCAGTCCTCCTGCAGACGGTAGTGCAGCCAATACTGGCTGACCGCCGTCAGTTCATGCCGCAGGGATTTGTTGAGGTATTCTATGACTTTGGGATCGCCCTTCATGTGCTTTCTCCTGTGATGCTGCGGACCGCAATGTCCGAAGCTGCATGGGGATTTCCAGCTTATCGTTGGACCGCATCGTGTCTAGGAAAAGTGGCATGCATCCGCCACAATCCGCTGATTTTCCAAGGGCATGATAGATCTTGCCGGGAGTGATCACCGCATGGGAATCTGATGCGCGCATCCAGTCGATCGCGGCGCGGATATCTGCGTCCGAGATGTTGGTGCAATGGCAAACGATCATGGCAGAACGCCTTTAGCTGATTATTCTGACTATAATAGTCGGTTAATTGCTGAATGTCCTGCGGCAAACCGTCTGCCAGCCCTCAAAAACCTGCGAGGCGGCGGTGAGATGCCGCCCCGCAGGTGCGGGATCACTGGAAGACTGCGTTGGGGTTGTCCAAACTGTCCGAGCCTTCAAAATCGATCTGATCCAGCTCCAGCTTGGTGACGATGCGTTCGATGGTCTTGGTCTGATCGATCAGGCCGTTCACGCCGCCCATGATCAAGGCTTCGCCACCTGCATTGCCGCGTTCCAACATCTGGTCATAGGCGAACCCAGCCTCGGCCGTCGACTTGATCCGGCCCAGCGCCTGCATCGTGTTGGCCAGCTTCACCTTCATCTCGGCATCCAGCGCCGGGTCGGTCGCGGTGACAAGGTCGGACAACGACGCGCCCGAGATCGGGGTCCCGTCGATCCGGGTGTAGCTGCCCAGATAGACATTCTGGATGCCCAGACCGTCATAGTAGTGGCTGTTATGGGTGTTGTCCGAGAAGCAATCATGTTCCTCTTCCGGATCATTCAGCATCAGACCGAGGCGCATCCGCTCACCGGCCTGTTCTCCATAAGAAAGCGAGCCCATGCCGGTCAGAATTGCGCTGACGCCTGCGGCCTCGTTCTCGGTCAGTGCCAAGCGCGCATCACCGCCTTCAACCCATTGTGCAGCCATCCAGTCTAGATCGCTGACCAACAAATCGGTCACAGCGCGCAGATATTCTCCGCGACGGTCACAATTCCCGCCGGTGCAGTCTGCGCCTTGGGCAAAATCTGTCCACGGGCGGTTTCCGGCCCCGGCGCCGTGGCCGTTCAGGTCCTGCCCCCAAAGCAGAAACTCGATTGCATGATAACCGGTGGCTACGTTCGCTTCGATTCCATCAGCCTCATGCAGGGTTTCGGCCAGCAGTTCGGGGGTGATGTGGCTGGCATCGATGGTTTGGCCCGACAGGGTAAAGCTGGGGTTCGCGATGACGTTCAGCGCGGCGAATTCGTTCTCGTCCGATGGGCCGCCATAAGTGGCATCCACATAGTCGATCAACCCTTCATCCAACGGCCACGCGTTCACTTTGCCTTCCCATTCGTCGACAATTGGGTTTCCGAACCGGTAAACCTCGGTCTGCTGATAGGGCACGCGCGCGGAAATCCACGCCGCCTTGGCCGCCGCCAACGTCGCGTCCGAAGGGTTCGCGATCAGGGCATGCACCGCCGTCTGTAGCATTTTGGCGGCGATCAGGCTGTCATCGTATTTCGCTTGGGCGATATTGGCGTAGGTGGCGAGGATGTCGGCTTTCGAGGGGGTCTCGGCCGCGGACGCATTGGTTGCAACGCACAGTGCCAGCGCGCTGGCAGCAGCATGGAATCTGGTCATGGGATCAGGTCTTTTTTGTTAATTCAGAGTGGTCGGCGCACCTGATTGGTGCTGGCTGACAAATAACTGAGTGAATTAGTCGCCTATGTCAACCTGAGCTTTTTAATCAGGTATAAATTTCGCGCAAATACCCAAGACAGATGATGCACAGATACTGGTCGGTCGAACCGAACCCAGTGAGCCTGTGGTCTAAAACTGTTTGGGGAAGGTGAAGGCTGAGGAGGGGCTTGAACCCCGTTGCGCGGATCATGGCCGAGTTCTGGTACGGTCCGAGAGTTCGCAGGCCGCTACATCCGACATCGTCAACTTATTGGCGACGGTGAGTTTCTGGCGGGCAAACCACCACAAAGCGCCACACCCAACCACACGGGATTTGTCACGCAAACGCTACCCAATCCCCAAAAGCGGACAACTATATTCCGCATTGCGAAATCAAACTTTCAAGGGGTCTTGGGTGATGCTGCGCAATGTTTGCAGCGGATCGCTGTCAGCCGCTTCGAGGGATTGTGACTTTATATCCGGTCTTGAATTCATTCGGCATACGTGTCGGACGTCCAGTTGTCAGATTGGTACACACATAGTCTGATCTGGCGCGCAATATCGTTTTGCTGTCACCCAATCGGATCATCTGAAACAGGCGACTGCAACGCAAACGCTCATCATTCACCGAGAGCCAGTTGTACACGACGATCTCATCATCCAAAAAAGCGGAGGACAGATAATCGATCTCGTGGCGCACTGCGGCCATACCGCGATTCAGGTCGAGGCAGGCTTGCTCGGTCAAACCGACATGCCGCGTATGTTCCCAAACGGTAGCATCCATCCATTTCAAATAGACAGCGTTGTTTACGTGGTGGAAGCCGTCCAGATCGCCCGCCGTGACCTTGAACCGTTTCCAGAAGGAGTTTGGATAATCTGCAAGTGAGGATATGTCTTCGTTCATTGCGCGAAATACACCATTGTGAGTCTAAAATGGAGAACGTGAAGAGGCCTTTGACGAGCCTACTCTGACAACCATAAGGAACGTCCTATTGTCCATTGATCCCTTCAAAGAACGGCAAGACATCTATTTGATTGCCTGAGTTTGGTTGCGAAACAACCACGGCTTTAGCAGCAGAGTTATGATTGGCATTATCAGATATGTCATCGACACAACCTGAATTGTGACGATGCTGAGCGTCTGTGCCCAACGTGGCCAACCAGTCATGAAAGGAACGAGGAAAACCTGAAGCGCAAAGACAAGGGCAAAGATCACAACGATCAATACAACAGCCATTTTATGGCGTGGTGGTGGAACGGCTGCAGGGATCTCGGGCATATCGAACCACACTTCGAGACCGGTCTCGCTTTTGCGATCTGCATCGCCATCGGATATCCCTTCCAGCTTGGCAATCCACTCGGATCGCTCGGGCGAGGTTTCCCAGGCGGCAGCATGTTCGTAATTATCGAAACGATAAATCATGACGTAGCGTCCGCCAGTCTTTTCGGAAGGGCGCAAAATGCTTAAACCTTGTTGCCCCTCGAAATGCGATGCAGCCTCGGCTATGCCTCGGATCCAATCCTCGAATTCGGCCTCGCGCCCCGGTACGACGCGACGTGAAACAGAGATCGTTACGGGGTTGTTGTCCGTGTCTCGGTGATGTGTCATGTGATCAGTCATTGTGAGCCAAGTTTCCTGCTATGAGGCGCGTGAACGACCTTTGATCAGCCGAAACGCAGCGCCTCTGCGGTTTTCCTAAACCAACATCAATCTGTGTAATTGCAAAGTGGACCCTCGCATCGCTGAAGATCCCTGATGTCTTGGTTTTCAAGAGCTCGAGATGCTTTCAAGCTCTCGTTCCACGAGATCCAATCGGTCCTTGCCGAAAAACATTTCTTCTCCGACAAAGAAGGTGGGGATGCCGAAGACACCACGCTCGACAGCTGCGCTGGTGTTGTTTTTCAAGCGCTCTTTGACCGCATCTTCATTGGCACGCTCCAACAGATTTTGACCGTCGAGTCCTGCATCGTTCATCGCCGAGACAAACACGTCCGGATCATCCATTTTGAGCCCCTTTTCCCACATTGCGGCCATCCCTGCCGTGATGTAGTTGCCTTGGAATCCGTCAACCTCAGCGGCTGCCGCCGCCCGCATCATAAGCAACGTGTTAACCGGGAAATGGGGGTTCATTCGGAACTTCGACAGCTTATGCCGGCGAATAAACCGTTCGAACTCCACGCGGTCGTAATCCAGCTTACCTTTGACGTCCCGGAACATGAGAAACGGAGACTGATTGCCTGTCGCTTTGAATATCCCGCCCAAAAGACAAGGAATGTAGTTGAACGACGCGCCGGTTCGGGTCTCGATGTCATTGACCAGGCAATGGGCCAGATAGGCGTTGGGGCTGCCGAAATCGTAGATGAAGTCTACCTGAGCTGTCATGGTTCGCTCCAGTTACCAGGTTTCTTTCCAGGGACGCAGGTCCATCTCATGCGTCCAGGCCGTACGGGGTTGTTTGTGCAGCATCACATAATTCTGCGCGATATGCTCGGGATTCAGGATACGGTCTTCATCGCGCATCTGGTCCACATCCGGGAAATGTTCGCGGATAAAATTGCTGTCGATGGCCCCGTCAATCACCGTATGGGCGACGTGGATGTTTTTTGGCCCCAACTCGCGCGCCATGGACTGCGCCAGCGCCCTCAGCGCGTGTTTCGCGCCCGAAAAGGCCGAGAACCCGGCATTGCCACGCATACTGGCCGATGCTCCGGTGAAAATGATCGTCCCGCGTTCGCGCGGTAGCATCCGGGCGGCGACCTCGTGACCCATCAAGAACCCGGCGAAAGCGGCCATCTCCCAGACCTTGCGATAGACGCGCGGGGTGGTCTCGGTGATGCCAAAACGCACATTGGCCCCGATGTTGAAAACGGCGACCTCGATTGGGCCAACCTCCTCCTCGATCTTACCGATCAGATTGTGCATCTCGGTCTCATCCCGTGCATCAGCGGGATAGGCTCGGGCCTGATGACCCTCGTCGCGGATTGATTCCGCCAGCGCCTCAAGAGCATCGGCATGGCGGTCGCGGCGAACGACACAAGCGGTTAACCCCTCGCGGGCAAATGCCCGGGCGATAGCAGAGCCTGTGTCATCGCCAGCTCCGATTATCAAACATGCACCATTGGGGTTCTGCATCTCGTTCTCCTCAGTAGCTCAACATCCGGTCAGCCGTCACCGCGAAACAAACCGCGCAGCAGATGGATCGTAAATCGAGCCTGGCTGGGCAGATAGCCGCTGGATTTCGGCAGATCGTCCTGCGCTTCACGGACCCGGTGATTGTAAAAGATGTGGAAATCGGGTGAAGGTAGGTCTGCCTGTTCGACGATCCGGGCCGAGGGCACCAAAATCAGTTTTGGAAACAGCGGCACGTTCAATTTTTCCAGTGCCGGGTTGCCGCATGCTGTGCATCTGCCACGCGCCAGCAAAGGCGGCTGCTTCAGGCTTTCGTATACAATTTCACCACACCCGGCCTGGTCCACGTCCGCAGCACGAAACAGCAGGATATCGCCATATTCGGCATCGTTGAACCGCTGGCAAATGGTGCAGTGACAGATCGCCCTAAACAGCGGGCGACCTTGTGTTTTGAAGTGAACCTGCCCGCAGCTACAGGTGCCGTTGGAATGCGTCATCTAACTTTTCCTTGTTGCGGGCAGGGTTCCGTGAGATCAGGCGCGGACCTTTTTGACCGCTTTGCCGTTTTTCCAGAACCGGTACATCACGCGCAGCGCCGGCCAGACACCGTCCGCTTTGGTCTGCACCTTCTTACCTTGCGAGATGCGTTCGATCTGCATGGTGTACCAGCTGATCTCCATGATCGCCATTGCGTCGATCTTCTTCAGACCCGAACGGATGGGCGCAACATGCGATACGTGCTTGGGGTTCTGCAGAACATGAGTGCCGAACTTGGGATCGACGGCGAAGGGACGGGCCACACCGGCCATATCCAGAGCGCCGGTTGCCAGAGCTTCGCTCATGCCCTCGGACGAGCGGAAACCGCCGGTCACGACCAGAGGGGTCGAGATCTGGCTTTTGACCTTTTCGGCATATTCCAGGAAATATGCCTCGCGCTTGAGGGTGCTCTCCTTTTTGACTTCCTGCTTGCCCTTGCGGTTGACGGGGTTTTCCCAACTGCCTCCCGAGATTTCGATCAGGTCGATGCCCAGACGGTCCAGACGCTTGGCCACTTCGATCGAGTCTTCCTCGGTGAAACCGCCCTTTTGGAAGTCGGACGAGTTGATCTTGATGCCAACGTTGAAACCGGGGCCGGTACGGGCGCGGACGCGTTTGTAGACCTCTTCGACAAAGCGGAAGCGGTTGTCAAAACTGCCGCCCCATTTGTCTTCGCGGCGGTTGTGATGCGGCGACAGGAACTGGCCGATCAGATAGCCATGCGCGCCGTGCAGCTGAACGCCGGTGAAACCTGCCTCTTCCAGACGGGCGGCGGCTTCGGCGAACCGGTCGATGATGTCCTCGATCTCGGAATCGGACAGCTCGCGCGGGGGGGCGAACATCTCATTCGGGATTGGCACGACCGAAGGTGCAACCGGTGCGTCGTTGACCATTTTGGGCGACTGCTTGCCCGGGTGGTTCAGCTGCGGCCAGATATGGGTGTTGGTCGCCTTGCCGGTGGCCGCCCATTTGCGCAGCAGGTCCATGTTGCTGTCCAGCAGCGCATCCACGACCAGCGGTTCGTTCATGTGCTTGCCGTCAACCATCATGTTGCCGGTGATCAGCAGGCTCGCGCCGCTATGGGCCCATGCCTCGTACAGCGAGACGTGGGCAGGTGTGACTTTACCGTCCGGAGTGGCCAGAGCTTCGTTCATCGAAGCTTTGCAGATCCGGTTGCGCAGAACCGTTCCCGATTTCAGCGTCAGGGAATCCCCAAGCGTTGCCATTTCTGTGTTTCCTTGATTCGTCGTTTCGATTTTCTGAGCAGCAACCATTGGTCTTCACTCCTGAATATTGCGGCGCCGGAAGCGCATCGCCTGAAGCTTTTTCAGGCTGTTGAACATGAAGTTGTCCCAGGGCGGGGCAACAAATGCGGTGGCGTTGATCTTGCCCTTGCGGACAACGCCTTTGGCCTTCGAGAAATTGCGGAAGCCTTCTTCACCGTGATAGTGACCCATGCCCGATGGACCGATGCCGCCGAACGGGATGTCATCGGCCATCACATGAGACATGGTGTCGTTGATGCAGGCACCACCCGCATGGGTGCGGGCCAGAATGTCATTGGCGCGGCTCTTATCCCAATCGAAGTAGTAGAAGGCCAGCGGACGCGGGCGGTCATTGACGTAAGCCACAGCTTCATCAATCGAGTCGTAGGGGATCACCGGCAGGATCGGGCCAAATATCTCTTCGCGCAGCACCAGCATCTCGTCAGTCGCGCCCAGGATCAGGGTCATCGGCATCTTGCGCGTGTCGTTGAAATGCTCACCCTTGGGGTTGATGGTGATCAGCTCGGCACCTTTTGCCTCGGCGTCTTTCAGATAGCCTTCAAGGCGGGTTTTCTGACGGTCGGTGATGATCGCCGTATAGTCCTGATTGTCGCGCAGGGTCGGGTAGGCTTTGCTCATCGAATCCGCAAAGGCTGTGCAAAAGGCGTTCACCTTGTCGCGCGGGCACAGGATGTAATCGGGCGACACGCAGACCTGACCGGCATTGATGCCTTTGCCGAATGCAATCCGGCTGGCGGCTTCATCAATCGGGAAGTCCTTGTGGATGATGACCGGCGATTTGCCACCCAGCTCCAGCGTAACCGGCGTCAGGTTGTCGGCAGCGGCCTTCATCACGATCTTGCCGACCTGAGTCGAACCGGTGAACACCAGATGGTCGAACGGCAACTTGGTGAACTCAGTCGCGACCTCGACACCACCGGTGACAACGGTTACTTCGTCCTCAGAGAAGATATCGGCGATGATTTCTTTCAGCAGATCGCCCGAGGCCGGTGCGAATTCCGACGATTTCAGCATCGCGCGGTTGCCCGCGGCCAGGGCGCCTACCAGCGGCGACAGGGCCAGGAAGATCGGGAAGTTCCACGGCACCACGATGCCAACCACGCCCACGGGCTGATATTGCACCTGAATGCTGGCAGGCATCAGGGTCAGCGGCGCGTGGCGGCGCTGCGGTTTCATGAACTTGCGCAGGCGCTTGCGGTAAAAGGCGATACCGTCCAGCAGCGGCATGATCTCGGCCAGTTCGGTTTCAGCCGCCGAGCGGTTCGAGAAATCCTTGCTGACCGCCGCGATGATGCGCGCCTTGTTGTCGATCAGCGCGTTGTGCAGCTTGTCCAGACGCCGCACCCGAGCCGCCCGGTCGGGCATGGGATCGGCCAGATAGGCCTTTTTCTGAGCCAGAAGCAGAGCCTCGAGATCAGGCGTTTCCGATTTAACGGGTGTCAGGTGCGGTGCGGACATTGTTAAACCCTCCTGGATTTAAATGTAATCAGTTACGGGGCCGATCCCCATTGCGGCATGGGTGGCGTTCTTGCGCTCAAGCCAGTCGGCTTCGTCGCCCGGGAAGGGCAGAACCATACCGCCTTCGACCACCCAGTTAGATTCGATGCCGATCAGCGTGACCAGCACCTTGCTTTTTTCCAGCTGGGCCGCCTCGGAGATACGCGTGTGCATCTGCTCGTTCAGTTTTTCATAGAGACCAGCGGTCCGGTCTCCGCCCATGCGGACGTTGCCGTTCACGCCCAAAACAGTTCCGCGTCGCATGCTGTAGCCGGTCATGAAAACGACGTTCACGAACTCGGACGGCGCGCCAGTTAGGCCGCAATGCACATCGGTGATGACCTGCGCGATGTCAAATCGGATCTGCTCGGGGAAAGGTTTCTTGGATGCAAGAGTATAGAGCGGCATATCAATTCCTCTCCTATTGATTGAACTGCGTGATCAGCACGCCGTGGCGCATTTTTGAGATCATCGCGCGCGAAAACAGCTTGAACAGATAGGTAAAGCGTCCCCAAGGCGACAAGCGTGTCAGGTTGCCTTTCAGAATGTCGCCATAACGGGACTGGTCGAATGCACCCACAGACACCTGATCCGGGTGCTGACCGGTGATTTTGCGCCAGCATCTATCGACCTCCAGCATGAAGGCTTCGCGGCGTTGCGTTTCAAACCCGTCCGGCACTTCCATCGAGACAGTCGACGAGCGTGACCAACGGCGATCTGTGATCGTGTGCTGTTTGGCAGCGACGTTCCAGATGATCGTCAGTTTGTCGTCGCATACGTGCTCGACATAAAGCTTGCGCACGACTTCCTCGAGCGCTTTGATCTGCTCGAGTGAGATCTGACCTTCCTGAATGGCAATGAGTGATCGCATAACATCCTCCTGCCCGGTAATTTCGGTTTTTGGGGATCAATTTTCGATGATGACAGCGGACATCTTTTTGACATTATCGGCCACAGTGTTTAGGTTCAAAACATGCAAAACGCGTCCCTGAAACGATCACCGGGCAGCATCCGCATCCTGTGCGAGGAAGCAGCAAAATATGGTGTAACTCCCGAACAATGCCTGGAGGATACCGGGCTGGTTACTTTCGATCTCTACCAGAACGAGGCGACTGTGACGCTTGGGCAAGAAGTTGCGGCGATAGAAAATTTCATCAAGTACGCGCCTGACCGCCCTGGAATGGGAATTGAAATTGGTCGCCGCTACAGACCCGAAGTCTTTGGCATTTGGGGATATGCTATTTTGAGCAGCCCAACTCTTCGTGCTGGACTAAAAACAGCTATAGATTTCGCGAACCTGTCATTCGTGATCGCCCGATTGCGTCTAAACGAGTTCGAAGACCCACCTGCCTTGAATTTGGATATCAGCGGTCTGCCAAAGGCAGTCGAGAGTTTTGTGCTGGAAAGGCACCTGACGGTTGTTAGCAACTTCACCTCGCAGTTTCTGCCCAGGTTTTCTATGTCGCGCGTGGTCTTTGAAACCACGCTGGATAATCCGGCGGTCGCGTCCGCAATAAAAACTGAACTCGGAATCAGCGTCACGCTGAACTGTCAGAGAAACTCGATCATCCTCCCCCAAAAGCTTCTTGATATGCCCTTGCCGCAGCACAACCCAGCAACGATGGAGAATTGCCTGAGGCAATGCCGAAGCCTACTAAACCTGGAAAACTCCGATATTCCGGAAATGACGGCGCAAGTCCGCGAAGCCACTTTGTTGGAAATCAACAACGATCCAACAATCGTTTCAATCGCTTCAAAGCTAGGGACAAGTGAACGCACGTTGCGCCGTCGTCTTGCCAAGGAGGGGACAAGTTTCAGAAAGATCCAGACAGAGGCGAAACTGGCAATTGGGCATGAGTTGCTGAGCACGGCCGGCCTGGATGTATCAACCGTCGCTTGGAGAACCGGCTATTCGGAGCCATCCAGCTTCGTAAGAGCCTTTACCAAAAAATACGGCTACTCGCCCGGCAGTTTGAAACATTCATCCCGATATGGAGACAACAAACTGACGTGCTAACAGTGGCAACGTCAATTGTTGGTTTCGGCAAGCGTTGCCGCTGATCGCGCCAGTAAGTCTACAAGCCACCCGTGACCCGGATCAGTGTTTCGGCTTTTGTGCCAGTATAGGCGCACCTCGATTTCTGGATAGTCGAACGGAAGGTTGTGCGAAACCAGCGAACCGACGTCGACCAAGGGTCGGGCCAAACGGGTGGGGACTACTGCAATAAGGTCGGTTGCGGCAACGACTTCAGGGATGGAAACAAAACTCGACATTTGCAGAGCGATATTGCGAGCCGGAAGCGAGTTTCCCAACAAAAACTCCAAAGGGGTAGTTCGTCGACTGTTCTGGCTGCGAACAATACCAAACCTTCGCACCAGCGAAACATGTGCCAGCGTTTGAAACTCTTCCAGCGACACTCCTGTTTTTGCGCATGGATGATCGGCGGCACTGATAAGCGTAAGCGACTCACGCAATATCAGCAGCGAGTCAAAGTGGTCTTCCGGCATAGGCGTGTAGTCAACCGCGTATCCCAATCTTCCATCCTTGAGACGCACAGGAATTTCATCCAGGTAATCTGGATGTACCCTCCACTTTAGATTTGGCGCCTGCTTTCGGGCTTCCCTCATCAATACGGGCCCCCAGATGTGTTCGACTGCATGATTCATCGAGACATCGATGGTTCGGGAAAACGTCTCTGCAGAAAACTCCTGGTCTTCGAAACTGCTTCTGATCTGTACGAGCGCAGGGGCAACCTTGGCATGCAGATCAAGTGCGCGTTGCGTCGGCTTTAGACCTCGACCGGTGCGTACAAACAACTCGTCATCGAATCCCTGTCTCAGTCGTTTGAGCGCGTTGCTGACAGCAGGTTGACTCATGTTCAGACGCTCTGCTGCCTTGGACAAGTGCTGTTCTCGCATCAATATATCGAAGACTGGAAGCAGATTCAGGTCGTGATTTCTTAGCATTAGCTTAGTTATTTTCCAGAGTGATAATATCCTTAAGTAATATAAATTAGAAGCTATATCAAATCTGCATATTCTGACTGGCAACTTTTGGTTAGGGAGGACCCAGTTATGAATGATGAAGCAAGAGAGAAGTTTCGAGCCAAGTACCGCGCAGGCGTAAGCCCAAACTACAGCGGTCTGCTGCACCTGTCTGTCGTTGTGATCGGTGCAGGATCTTTGATCTGGTGGGGTACGACCAAACTGGTAGATTTTAAGCTCTACCAACTCTGGTTCGTTGTCGCGACCTATGTCGCCTATAATCTGGGTGAGTGGGCATCTCATAACTATTGGGGGCATCACAAAACAAAGCTTTTCAAGCTGTTTTATCAGCGTCACACAGGCGACCATCACACCTTTTTCGTGGATACGGACATGGAATATCAGATGGTCCTGGATTGGCGCGTCGTGATCTTCCCGATCTATCTGCTCGTTCTGACCACGGTGGCAATTTCAATCCCCGGAGGTCTGGTGTCCTACTTCCTCTTTGGGGGTAACTACGGCTATCTGTTCTTCATCACGATGACGTCTTGCTATCTGCTGTATGAAGTCCTGCATTTCAGCTACCACCTGCAGCGTGGTTCGGTCACCGAACGCATTTTCCGACTTATCCCCGGCTGGACGTACCTGCGTTTGTTTCACACTGTGCATCACAATCGCGACGTGATGGTTGAGGGCAACTTCAACATCACTCTGCCTTTGTTCGATTGGATTTTCGGCACGCTCTATTTCGACGCAAATGACCAGCAGAAACCATCGGATAGTGGTGCGAACCCGCAGCCTCAGTAACCGAGCAGTCGCAGTTTAAGGCGGCGGGGAATTGCCCGTCGCCTAAGTATTGCTGAGCGTTTGAAAATTCAGGATCTCCTATGCCTAAATCAGACCCGCGCCCTTTTGGTCAACGGGTGGCCATGTGGCTCATCAAAAGTCCAACGGGGCTCAAAATCTCAGCCCGCGGCAGAAAGAAAGCAGCGGAAAAACAGCTTGAAAACGCGGTCAACGAAACGGTCATGATTCCGCGCCGGGATGGAACCGGTGAAGTTCGTGTACGTATCTACAAGCCCACCAATTGCAAGGGTCCGCTGCCCATTGTGGTGTTCTTCCATGGTGGTGGATACGCGACAGGCTGGCCGGAACGCCATCATGCACTATTTCAACGCCTGATGGCGTCGCGCCCCTGCATAATCGTAGCACCAGCATTCCGGCTATCGATTGAGGCACCTTACCCAGCAGGGCATGACGATTGCTATGATACGCTGCTCTGGGTGCGTGATCATGCCAAGCAATTGGGCGGCGATGCGGACAACCTCATCCTGGCCGGGAACAGTTCGGGCGGTGGGCTGGTCCTGTCGACGGCGTTGCGCGCGCGGGGTTCCGGAGACGCAAAGATCGCGTTCATGATGCCTTTTTATCCAATGATCGATGACCGAGCATCCAACTGGACAAAGCTGCCAAAGAACAAGATCACATGGACGCGCGAACACGGGGTGCTCGCCTGGCATTTGTTGCTACGAGAACTACGAACGCAGAAGCGGTACGATATCTCGCCCTACGCTGTTCCGGCGCGCGCCAAAGATGTGTCCGGTCTGCCACCTAGCCTTGGTTACGTGGGTGATCTGGACATCTTGCAGGCCGAAGCCGAGGAGATGGCCGATCGCATGAAGCGAGCGGCTTGCAGCGTAACTTTCCGCACATTCCACGGTGTTTTTCACGCCATGGAAGACAGCGCTCCGCAAACGCCCCAAGCTCTCGAACTCAACGATTGGGTTTCCACTGAATTCGCTCGCATGGTGGATAGCTACTGCTCGGAATAACCAGCAAATCAAACGCCGATTGTTCATCAGGGCGCATCTTTGGCCGAAAGTGTCAAGCAATTGACCGATGCGACGCTATTGCGAAGCGAGCCCTTTGGCCATTTTGGTGACAGGGAGGAATGCGATGCAGTTTGACTACGTGATTGTTGGTGGGGGATCAGCAGGGTGTGTGCTGGCCAACCGTCTGTCGGAAGATCCGAATGTAAGCGTGTGCCTGCTTGAGGCGGGCGGCGGCAACGGAGACAGCATATTGGTTCGCATGCCGGCCGCTGTTGTGGCCATGCTTCCGGGTAAGCCATTCAAGATCAACAACTGGACTTTTGAAACCGTCGAGCAGCCGGGGCTGAATGGCCGTAAGGGGTATCAGCCGCGCGGTAAGGTTCTGGGCGGGTCCAGCGCGATCAACGCCATGTTGTACGTGCGCGGTCAGCGCGAGGATTATGACGAATGGGCGAATCTGGGCTGCGAAGGCTGGGATTGGGACAGTGTTCTTCCCTATTTCAAACGATCAGAAAATAACGAGCGTGGCGGCGACGATATGCATGGTGGGGCTGGTCCGCTGCAGGTTTCGGACCAGAAAGAATCTCGCCCGGTGACGCGGGACTTTATCGAAGCCGCTAAGCAATTGCAGATTCGCGAGCGCGAGGACTTCAACACCGGCGACAATGAGGGCGTTGGCTATTATCAGGTCACGCAGTTCCACGACAAAGCCAAGAATGGCGAGCGGTGCTCGGCCGCGGCGGCCTATCTGTTCCCGATCATGGGCAGGCCGAACCTGACTGTGATCACCAAGGCGCATGCCAAAGGTCTGACCTTTGACGGCAAACGCGCGACAGGTGTGGTTTACAAGGAAAATGGCAAGGGCCGCGATATCGAGGTCAAAGCCACGCGCGAGGTCTTGCTGTGCAGCGGTGCGCTGAAGACACCTCAGTTGCTGCAACTGTCCGGCATTGGTGACCCGGCAGATCTCGAAAAGCACGGGATCGAGGTGCGACACAACCTTCCCGGTGTGGGCAAAAACCTGCAGGATCACATGGACTTCACGCTGGCCTACAAATCGGCTGATACCGACAATTTCGGCATTGGCCTTTTGGGCGGCATGAAGCTGATGGGTCACATAAACCGCTGGCGCAAAACCGGCGTGTCGATGGCAGCCACCTGCTTTGCCGAAGGCGCGGCTTTTCTGAAAACCTCGCCTGATCTGGATCGCCCCGACGTGCAGCTTCATTTCACAATTGCGCTGGTCGATGATCACTCGCGCAAGCTGCACTATGGCTACGGCTTCAGCTGCCATGTCTGCAAACTGCGCCCCGAAAGCCGGGGCTCGGTCACGCTGAACAGCGCCGATCCTTTCGCCATGCCCGCCATTGATCCGGCCTTTTTGGCCGATGACCGTGATCTCGAAACGATGATCAAAGGCGCGAAACTGACGCGCGAGATTCTTGAGGCTCCGGCGCTGGCGAAATACCGCAAGAAAGAGATGTTCGGCACCGAAAACGCAAAGACAGACGCGGATTGGGAACAGCACATCCGATCGCGCGCAGACACGATCTATCACCCGGTTGGCACCTGCAAAATGGGCACCGATGACATGGCCGTGGTTGATCCGCAGCTGCGGGTACGTGGGCTTGAGGGGCTGCGCGTAGTCGATGCGTCGATCATGCCGAACCTGATCTCGGGCAATACCAATGCGCCCACCATGATGATCGCCGAAAAAGCCGCCGACATGATTAAGGCTGCAAGCTAACGCAAAACTGCGCGCCGATCGCGGTGCGCAGGAACAAGAGGAAAGAAGATGAGCACCAACGTTGTTCTGAAAAACATGGATGAGATTCTGGCGTTCGAACAGACACCTCTGCAGGATCGCACTCTGCCGCAGACCACCTATGAGGCGCTGCAAAAAGGGGCGGCCATCAACCCTGACGCGCCTGCGCTCAGTTTTTTCCTGAGCGCGGCCGCGATGCGCACGCCCTATACGCTGACCCACGGGCAGCTGCTGGCGCGTATCACTCAAACCGCCAACGCGCTGCGTCGGATGGGCCTGGGTCGTGACGATGTAGCGGCCTATATCCTGCCCAACATGCCAGAGACGCATTTCGCTATCTGGGGTGGCAGTGCGGCTGGTGGCATTCTGGCGATCAACCCGTTGATGGAAGCCGATCAGATGGCCGATCTGCTGAAAGGCGCGGGCGTCAAGATTCTGATCACGCTGGAGCAAACACCCGGCGTCGATATCTGGGAAAAAGCCAGCGCTGCGGCCAAGGATGTGCCCTCGCTGGAGCATATCCTGCTGGTCAACTTCGCCACCTATATGAAAGGCGATGGCGTGTGGCCCGATACACTGCCGCTGCCGCCCGTCTCGGCCACCATCGAAGGCCGCGACGATGTCACCCTGACCCGTCTGCTGGACGAGATCGCAGGTGAAAATGCCGATGGTCTGGATTTCGAAGGCCCCGGACCCGATGACACCTCGACCATGCTGTGTACCGGTGGCACCACCGGCCTGCCCAAGATCGTGCGTCGGACCCATTTCGGCGAGGTTTATAACTCGTGGTGCCCCAGCCTGTACGTTGGTGCCGAGAATGTTGGCCCCGGCACCGCTGCGCTGTGTGGTCTTCCGCTGTTTCACACCAACGCTATGCTGGTGACAGGTCTGTTGCCCTGGATGCATGGCGGCCACGTCGTGCTGGCCTCTCCCTCAGGCTATCGCGGCGATGGTGTGATCGCCGGGTTCTGGGACATGGTCGAACATTACGGCATCAGCTCCTATTCTGGCGTGCCGACAATCTATGGCGCTCTGCTGCAAGTGCCACATAAGGACAAAGACCTCAGTTCGTTGCGCTTTGGGGCCTGTGGTGCCGCACCGATGCCGGTTGAGCTGTTCAACACCTTCGTCAATGAAACCGGCGTCAAGATCATTGAAGCCTATGGCATGACCGAGGGCGTTCTGGCCTCGTCCATGAACCCGATCATCACGGATAATCCGCGTATCGGCTCGATCGGTCTGCGCTTCCCTTATCAGGACATGAAGATCGGCATCCTGAACGACAATGACGAATTCGTTCGCTGGGCCGATGTGGATGAGGCCGGGGTGATCTTTATCACCGGACCGAACGTGTTCGACGGCTATCTGATCGAAAGCCAGAACAAAGGTATCTGGCTGGAGCAGGACGGCAAGCGCTGGTTTAACACCGGCGATCTGGCCCGCTGCGACGCCGAAGGGTACTTCTGGATGACCGGCCGGAAGAAAGAGCTGATCATCCGCGGCGGCCACAATATCGACCCCAAGATCGTCGAAGAGGCGATGCACAAGCACCCTGCAGTGGCCATGGCTGCCGTAATCGGCCGTCCCGACGCCAAGGTGGGAGAGGTTCCAGTGATGTACTTCCAGAAGTCCGCGGGGATCGATGTGGATGTGTCCGATCTTGCCGCCTTTGCGCAAGAGCATGTCTCGGAACGTGCGGCGGTGCCGAAAGACTTTATCAGCCTCGACGCCCTGCCAGTGACTGCTGTTGGTAAAATCCACAAGGTCACGCTGAACATGATGGAAATCGAACGCACCATCCGTGAACTGGCGGGTCAACACGCAGCCGAAATCGGATCACTTGAGGTGGTGCAGGATTCGAGCCGCGGCATTGTTGCAAAACTGGCCCTTTCCAGCGGTGAAGACGCCATGCGTCACGCTTTGGGGCAGTTCACTTTCACCGTGGATATGTAAACCACTCACCCAACGGGTCCGTCATAGCGTCGTGGGAGGCGAAACAGGCGGGCCCGTTTTCCTAAAGAGGGAGGAAAACAATGGATTTCGCAATCAACGTGGTGGTGCCTGCGGCGCAGGCTTTCATCATGTTCTCACTGGGGCTTGGTCTGGAGATCGACGACTTCCGCCGTGTGTTCCGTCGCCGCACCGCTTTCGCCATCGGTGCCATTTCGCAAATCGTCCTGCTGCCAATCGCGGCGTTTTGCGTCATCATGGCGTTTAGCCTGCCGCCTGTCATGGCGGCTGGTCTGATGTTGCTCAGCTTCTGCCCCGGCGGCGTCAGCAGCAACGTGATCACCAAGCTTTCACGCGGCGATCTGGCCCTGTCGGTGTCGATGACCGCTGTCACCAGCGTTATGGCCTTCCTTACCGTACCGCCGCTGGCCACCTGGTCGGTGCTGTATTTCATGGGGGAAAGCGCGCCTGACTTCTCGTTCTTCGAGATCGCGATCTTTACCTTCCTGGTGACAACGCTGCCTGTTCTGACCGGTATTATCGTGCGCCACTTCTTCAACGGTTTGGCCCGTCGCCTTGAAAACCCTCTGCAGAACGTCGCCGTCATCTTTTGGGCCGTTCTAATTCTGGCGCTGTTCGCAGCCAACCGCGAGCTGATCATCACCTACATGCCGACGCTGGGCTATTCGACAATGACGCTGCCGCTGGTGCTGATGTTGCTTGGTCTGGCCTTTGGTAAAATCCTTGGCCTCAGCAAGACCGAAGGCAAAACGGTTGGCATTGAAACCAGCGTTCAGAACTCGCCCTTGGGCATTACGCTGGCGATTGTGATCACCGGTACCAGCACATCGCTGAGTGACGTGCCGATGGCGCTGCCATCCGCGCTGTATTCGATCACAATGTACCTCGTAGTTTTGCCGTTCATGTTCTACTTCCGCTGGAGAAGTCGCGGAGATGTACGTCAAAGCGTGGCTGCAGAGTAAGCCTCTGACCAAATATCAGAGTATGCACACGCAAATTCTGATCACGAAAACCTGCCCCTTTTGGGCAGGTTTTTTTGACGCTGCCTTTCCAATGGGCGAGATTTCAACGAGTGTTTTCTGCGGCTTGGATCGAGAAGTAATTGCCAGGCTGAGGTGCCCGGGAGTTCTGATATGAGAACAGCAAACACTGAAATGTTCGGCAGCGGACGTCCCACCATTCAGGGCGGATTGCACCATGTTGGGTTGGCTGAATTGATTGCTGCTGTGTCGAACGCGAGTCGGTGGGCACAATCACTGGTCTAGCCTAGCAGGTGCCCGCCGACCGCGCCAATGAACTCGCAAGGTGCAAGGACATGACTGGCAAACAAATCGCGGTTAACGCCAAAAAAGCGCTCGCTGCGAAATACAGAACGCGTTCCGCCTGACGCAATGGTTTCGCGGGTCCTGGTCACAGAGAAAAGAAACGCGGTCCAGTTCGCCAACATCATCGATGCTGTCATTGGCGTGTAAGCGCCTTCATTCCAAACAGAGAATCTAGAGTGGGGATTTTGGTAGCGGAGGAGGGACTTGAACCCCCGACACGCGGATTATGATTCCGCTGCTCTAACCAACTGAGCTACTCCGCCATGGGTGAGAGGCGATTTAAGGGAGGGGCCCGAGAGGGTCAAGAGGGAAATCTCCCTGAAACCGGATTCTTTTTGTGCCGGGCCTCAACCGTTTTCGGATGCGGATTGTTTCGGGTTGACAGAGCCTTCTGCGATGCTGCGGATAAAGGTGGCGCATGCATCGGGCGCGGTGATCAGGATCATGTGGCCCAACCCTTCGATCTGTTCGTTGGTCAGACCATATTGCGTCATCGGCGCGCCGTGGGCAGTGGGGGACAGGATGGCGTCCTGTGCGCCGTAAAGAATGCCTCCGGGTACTTTGAGGTCTGGATAACGGGCCACTTGTGCCTCAAGGCTATCGTCTATGCCGACAACGTCCTGAGAGGCGGTGATGAAGGCTGATGGTCGCAGACCCAATGCGCCGCCGGCGCGGTCCAGGAAATCATCCGGTGCGGGTTCGGGATCGAAGACGGCGCTGAGAGCATGAGGGGCGGTCTTGGCGGCCATGGGGACGGCAATCGTATTGCCGATGAAATTGCGCAACCATTCGGTCCTAATTTCGAGCGGTTTGAACACGGGCGGCGGGCCGGACATCACCTGTGTCAGCGGAGCCAGAAGCGCCAGTGCCTTGACCTTGTCAGGATAGTCCAGCGCCATCGCCAGCGAAACTGCGCCGCCCAGCGAATGGCCGACCAGAACGGGGTCGGACACGCCTTTGATATCGAGAAACTCCTGGATCATCCGGCCCTGCTCGGGCAGACGCCCCAAATCGGCGGACTCGCGGGTTGAATACCCGCATCCGGGCCGATCGACAGCGATGACATGGTAGTCATCCGCGAGCATATCCACCAACGCATAGGTATAGTGCTGAAGCTGCCCGGTGAGGCCGTGGATCAGGACAAGGCTCTGATTGGATGGATCGCCTTTTTCGACATAGTGGATGCTGCCGCCGCGCACAGGCTGGATCTGCCCCAGTTGCGGGACACGTCTGCCGCCGTCTTGAGTCAGCTTACGGGTCCACAGGTTCATCGCGCAAAAAAATACAGCGACGAAAAGAACGATAATCAGAAAGGTCATCTCAATGGTCTCCGCTTTGGGATGGGAGGGGTTGGTAATGCTCCAGACCTGATTGGGCCATACGCTTTTCAAATTCAGACACGGTGCCGGGCCAGAGGGTTGTGTTGCGCCCCTCGGCATCCTGATACCACGAAGCGCAGCCGCCCGTCTGCCAGACACTGCCTGTGTGTCGGTCCTGCATCTCTTGTTCAAAGGCGGCCTGTCTGGAAGCGTCAGTAGTGATAGCATGCAAGCCATCGCGCTGCATCTCGTCCAGAACGCGGCCAATATGGCGGACTTGCGCTTCGATCATCAGAACGACCGAGTTATGCCCCAGCCCGGTATGCGGCCCAAGCAGGATGAAGAAGTTCGGGAAACCGGCAATCGCTGTCCCCAGATTAGCCTGCATCCCGTCAGCCCAAGCGTCGCGCAGGCTCAGCCCATCCGCGCCGGTGATGTTTAGGTAATCGACCATGTCGGTCACGTGAAACCCCGTGCCCCAGATGAGAATATCAGCCTGCGCCTGTGACCCACCGGCGGCGGTAATCTGGTCGCCCTCGATTTTGGTCACGCGATGCGGCACCACCGTAACGTTGTCGCGCGCAAGGGTGGGGTACCAATCGTTCGAGCTGAGGATGCGCTTGCAGCCGATCTGATAGGCGGGGGTCAGCTTTTCGCGCTCGGCCGGGTCAGTGATGGCTTTTTCAAGCGCGGTGCGCCACATCTTCATGGCGAAATTGACGGCTCCCTTTTCGCGGCGAAAAACACGGTGGCGGTATTCGAACACCATGTAGATCAGCTTGCGCCGCAGTTTCGGCAACAAGGGCATGCGCTGGTACAACCTGCGCACCCATGGCGCGATGGGGCCGTCTGGTCGGGGCAGAACATAAGGCGCGCTGCGCTGGTAGATGGTGACCTGCCCGGCCATTTTCGCAATCTCGGGCACGAATTGAACCGCCGAGGCCCCGGTACCAATCACCGCGATCCGTTTACCCGACAAAGGTACTTCGTGATTCCATTGGGCAGAATGAAAGCTGGGGCCAGGAAAACTGTCTGCGCCGGGAATATCGGGGATGCTGGGCACATGAAGCGCGCCGATGGCCGAGACCAAAATGCGCGCGGACCAGATGTCCCCGCCTTCGGTTTCAACCTGCCAATGGCTGCCATCCCACCGGGCGGTTTTCAGTTTCTGCTGGAACTGGCAAAGGTCGTACAAACCTTCATTCTGCGCGACCTTGCGCAAATAGGCTTGAATTTCGGCCCCACCCGCATAGGCGCGGCTCCAGTCCGGATTCAGGTGCGTGGCCATGGAATAAAGATGCGAAGGCACATCGCACGCGACGCCGGGATAGGTGTTTTCCCGCCATGTGCCGCCGATATCGCTCGCTTTTTCAAGGATCGTGATATCGGTGATCCCGCGCTTGCGGGCCTCAATCGCCATAATCAGCCCCGAGAACCCGGCGCCGACGATCAGCATATCGGTTTTATGTTCCACGCGCCCCGCCCCTCCCAAAACGATCCAAATGGTTGTTTCAGGATATAGGCAGGGTGGGGCGCGTGGATAGGGTCTCGTTAGGTCAGGGGCCGATCACGGTTTGATCAGGCGCGCAGTTTCTCACCTTTTGCGTCGAACGGGGGCTCTTGCAGGATGGTGGCCTTATGCGGCTGGCCCAGCACCATCACCTCGACCTCATCGCCGGGCTGGGCGTTTTTGACATACCCAAGCGCTAGCGACATGTCGACCGTGTAGCCATAGGTACCGGACGTTACACGACCGATGCCTTCACCGTCTTTGAAGATCGGCTCACCGCCGGTCGCGTCGGCGTTGGACGCGGTCACGTCGGCCTCATCCAGATGCATAAGAACCAGCTGTTCGCGAGCGGGGTTTTCAAGCACCTTTTGCGCGGCCCCTTTGTTCAGGAAATCCTTGTCGAACTTGCACAGACGGTCCAGCCCAACCTCGTGCGGCCAGTATTCGGGGCTGTATTCGCGGCTCCACGAGCCATAGCCCTTTTCCACCCGCAGCGACATCAGCGCGCGGCTGCCAACGGGACCTGCGCCGAAGTCTTTGCCCGCTTCCAGCAGCGCCTCATAAAGCTGCGCCTGATCTTCGGTCTTGCAATGTAACTCCCACCCCAGGTCACCGGTGAAGGACACGCGCAGGGCCAGAACTTCGACGCCTGCAAGCTCGATCATCGCCGAACGCATGAACGGGAAATCCTCGGTTGCCAGCGAGGTGTTGGTCAGGCGGTGCAGGATATCACGTGATTTCGGACCGGCGACGTTAAAGCCGCACATCGCTTCGGTGTGGCTTTCGAATGTGGTGCCTTCGGGCAGTGGAACCTGCTTGAAAAAGCGTTTGTGATACCGCTCGGCCATACCCGAGCCGATGATCCAGAATTCGTCCTGGGCCACGCGGGTGACAGTAAAGTCGCCTGCAATCCCACCGCGTTTCGAGATCAGAGGCGTCAGGCAAGAGCGGCCAACCGCCTTTGGCATAGTGTTGGCAAAGACTGCGTTCAGCCAATCCGCCGCGCCGGGGCCTTTGCAGATGTATTTGGCAAAGTTCGAGATATCGATGATGCCCGCACGCTCGCGCAGCATCTTGCATTCTTCGCCCACAGGGGCCCACCAGTTCTGGCGGGTAAAGCCGTTGGTATCCACCGTGCCCGACTCATCCGCGAACCAAAGCGGATGCTCCCAGCCGACATTCAGGCCAAAGACCGCACCCATGGCCTTTTGGGTTTCGTAGATCGGGCGCACGCGGGCAGGGCGGCCTGCGCTGCGCTCCTCGTTCGGGAAGTGAATCGCAAAACGGTGGGCGTATTGGTCGCGCACCTTGGCTTTGGTGAATTCCTTTGTCGCCCAAGTGTCAAAGCGGGCCATGTCCCAGGCGAACATGTCGTATTGGGTTTCGCCTTCGATGATCCACTGCGCGGCCATAAGGCCCATGCCACCGGATTGCGAAAAGCCGGGGATGATGCCGTTGCAGCAGAAATAGCCATCAACCTCGGGCACCGGCCCCATCAAGACATTCGAATCCGGAGACCAGATCATCGGGCCGTTGATGACGCGCTTGATCCCGGCTTCGCCCACGGCGGGAAGGCGCTCGATGGCGTTCATCATGTTCTCTTCGATCCGCTCCAGATCATCGGGGAACAGGTCATGGGCGAAGTCCAGCGGCGTGCCGTCCTCGGCCCAGAACTTCATGTTTTTCTCATAGGCCCCGACCAGCAAACCGTTGCCTTCCTGACGCAAATAGTACTCGCCATCCCGGTCCGAGACCGAGGGCAGGCGGGCGCCATGCGCCTGCACATCCCGCATAGCTTCGGTGACGAAATACTGGTGCTCGGTTGGTTGCAGCGGCAGTTCGATCCCGGCGAGTTTCGCAACTTCCCGACCCCACAGACCCGCAGCATTCACAACCCATGGCGTGTGGATATCGCCCTTGGGGGTGCGCACGATCCAAGTGTCATCTTCCTGGTGTTTGGTCGCGGTGACGGGGGTAAAGCGGTGGATCTCGGCACCGCGCTGACGCGCACCCACCGCATAAGCATTGGTTACGCCCGACGGGTCCACATTGCCACCATCAGGTTCGAACATTACGCAGCGGATACCATCGTAATTGACCAGCGGGTTCAGGCGTTGGGCCTCTTCAATGCTGATCTCATAGAAGTTCATGCCATAGAGCTTGGCTTTTGCGGCCTGCAGGCGAAGTTGATGTTCGCGCTCTTCGGTCTGCGCCAGATACAGCGAGCCGGGCTGGAACACGCCGCAGCTTTGGCCCGTTTCGGCTTCCAATGCGTTATAAAGGTTCATTGTATAGTGCTGAATGCGGCTGATATTTGTGCTGTCATGCAGCCCGTGGATGTTCGCCGCCGCGTGCCACGTTGAGCCCGAGGTCAACTCATCCCGTTCCAACAGGACGACATCCGACCATCCGAGTTTGGTCAGATGATAGAGGATCGAGCACCCGATCACCCCGCCACCAATCACCACTGCCTGTGCATTCGTTCTCATGTGCCTGCCATATCCAAGTTGGGTTCTTTGCGCTTTCTGTCACCAAGGACGTCGCGCGGACAACGGAGAATAATTTCAATCTGGGTTGAGCAGGTTTAACCTGAGGCTAATCCGAAAAATCCAACTGATGCGCGCGCCCATGGGCGGCCAGTCTTGCGTTCAGGGTATCTGCCTCGGGTGCGCCAGATTCCAGCGCAAAAACAAACGCATGGGTCAGATAGAAACAGGCCGCGTCGGTATCCCGCGCGGCCTCGCGTTCGTCTGCAGCCAAGGTGTAATAGCGGATCAGCGCGTCGTGATCATCGCGAGCATGGGCCTCGAGCAGCAGGTGATCCAGCTTGGACTTGTCCATCGAACCTCCGTCGGGACCGGCCATTGAAAACCGACCGGTCCGCAGTTTCAATCCGCACGACCGTTTTCGATCTGCGTTGCGACCCAATGGTGGAAATTATGCGTCGGCCCGTCCATCGCGGGCGAGAACCGTCCGCCGTCAAACAGAACACCATGGCGGCCCTTTTGCATGCCTTCTACAACAAAGACATCCTCTTCGAATACCGTCTTCCAAAGCTGCGCGTTCGAGGCGCGCAACCCGTCATGCTGCGGCGTATCTTCAATGCTTTTTGCGTAGTACAGTTCAATGTGTTCGACGGTGTTTTCCTGATCGACAGGTTCTAACACGATGGCAAAAGCGTGGTCGCGCTGCACGCCCAGCAGAACATTGGGATAAAGAGCGATATATTCGGCACCCTCGTCCCATTTGTCGCTGAGGCCCGGAAAATCTTCGAAGGTTGCCCCATCCTGATCGGTGAGTTGGCGATAAACCAACGTGCCCTGACCGGAATAGTGCCCGCGTGCTTCGATGTTGTAGTGATCTTCCAACCGGGAATAGCTGTTCAGACCGGGATGAACCCACGGCAGGTGATAGCTTTCGCAATAGTTCTCGACCGCCAGCTTCCAGTTTGTCTTGACCTCTAGCTTGAACGAGGACGTCTCGCCGCCGTGATGCACGGGCTGATCGAACTCCTTCCAGCGCTCAAGAAGAGCGGCGTGGGCGTCTTCGAACGCTGGGGCGTTGCCGTCGACGTTCACAAAGATGACATCGCGCCAGACATAGGACCGCACGCGGACCAGTCCCAGATCACTGCGGTCAACGTCTTCATGGGTGTTGTGACCGGGTCCGCCCACATGAGGGGTTGCGCGCAGCTCACCCTTCAGGCTGTAGCACCAGCTGTGATAGGGGCAGCGGATCGCGCCTCCGATCTTGCGAGGAGTGTCCACCAGGATCATGCCGCGGTGACGGCAGGTGTTCTGAAATACGCCGATTTCGCCGTCGCGATCGCGTACGATCAGCAGGGGCATGCCCAGAAAGTCCACAGGTTTGGCATCACCCTCCTCGGGTACGTCCTTACCGAAGCCAACCCCGGACCAATTCGCATAAAGAACCGATTTCCGTTCCTCGGCAAAAACTGCAGGGTCGACATAGTGTTCATTCGGCAGACCGTTGGCGATATTCACGTCGGCCAGAACGGAGGACAGAGGGCTATGCTTGTTCATCGGGCTCTCCTAAGGTTGGTTTTTAACCGTATTGGGGAAGGCGTGCGGGCGTCTCAATATCAGAAAACCTCATCAGAGAGTTATCTGATCTAAACCGAGCCGTCCTCTACCTCTTGTAAGATCCAGTTCTTCAGGGCGCGAGCGCTCTCGGACAACTCGTTTTCGGGGCGCCCAACAAGGTAGAATTGGTTGGGTGCGGTCAACCGATGAGGGTCGATGATGACCAATTTGCCCGATTGCAGCATCGGTTGGATCAGCCGCTGCCATCCCAGCGCCAGACCAGCCCCCTTGCGGGCCAATTGCAACGCAACCGAATAGCTGTTCACGCGCGAGTCGATTGGGATCGCGCCATTGTGACCCATTTGATGGAACCATTCCGGCCATGTGGTCCAACTGCGATCATCTGAGTCCAAATGGATCAAGCGCTCGGCGGCGAGGTCTTCCAGTGATGCGTCAACCAGGCGTTCGGCTATGTCCGGGCTGGCTACGGGCACAAGGTGGTCGCGAAACAAGGGGGTGTGTGAGAGGCTTTGATCGCTGTCACGACCATAACGGATGAAGAAATCAATATCGGGCCTGTCGCGAAAAGGCCGGTCCTGCGATAGTTGGTCGACATTTATCTCAGGCTTTTCGCGCCAAAACCGGATCACTGCTGGAGAAAGCCATAATGCAGCAACGGCCGTTGTTGATCCCACTGTCACCTTGCCGATTGCGGCCTGGTCCCGGATTGCCGCCAGTGTCTTGGAGATTTTGGTAAAGGACGACGACAGAGTCTCAAACAGGGCTTTTCCGTCTTCTGTCAGATCCACACCCCGATGCTTGCGTTGGAAAAGGACGGCGTTCAAGTCCCCCTCGAGCGCTTTGATCTGATGGCTGACCGCCCCTGGGGTGACAGACAATTCTTCAGCTGCGTTTTTGAAGCTGAGATGCCGTGCGGCGGCTTCGAAGGCGGATAAGGTGGTAAGGGGCGGAAGGTTATAGTGGCGTCTGGACATGTTGGCTTAAGAATCAGCTTTCGTGGTCGCGTTAGATCATTTCAATCGAGTATTAGTTTATTTGGGGTTGAATGCCAGATTGCCTCGCCAATTAGATGAATTTTACGGTCACGATTTCGGTGGATGTCGCCAAAAACGACAAAAATGTCGGTTCTGTCTAATGTCCCGCAGGGGGCACGCTATAGTCGCATTCACCAAATTTATTGGGTCATGCACGCGGTTTCGAGTGTTCTTCAACGGGGCTCAGACAGGCGGGCGAAAAAACAACCGCGAATGCTGACATTCGGAAAATGGCCGAAAGGGAAATTGATGGATTGGCATAGCCTCACCCCCGATTGCCAGATTAAACCACAGGTCAATAGCGATCTGCGACTTGTTCCACACAACGCAGATCGAATTGTCAGATCAACAGGTGGCGATTGGTGGAAAGCGTGCGGCACGTCTGATCTGGAAAGTTCATTTATCACATAATTTGGAATCTCTGGGTGAAGCGCGCCGGTCGCGGTAGCTTTCCCCAAAAACGAACGACAACACGGAGGAAGTAGATGTCGATAAAGGACCCGTTTACGGACTTGGACATAAAAACGGCGGATAGCGGTTTTTATGAAAACAACAGCGTACCGATTGCGCTAATCAGTAAAGGCATCATGGTTGCGCTGGTGCTGTGGGCTTTGGTGTTCCCGGCCAATGCCAACAGCACTCTGGGCAGCTGGAACTCTCAAATCTTGGAAGTGTTCAACAGCTTCTACATCATCATCGTTGGCTTGTTTTTCTTCTTCCTGGCGGTTGTTGCGATTCTTCCTTCGACGGGCAAGCGCGTAATGGGTCAGCCAGGCGAAAAGCCCGAGTTCTCGAATTTCTCGTGGTTCTCGATGATGTTTGGCGCCGGTCTGGGTGTGGGTCTGATGGTGTTCGCCACAGCCGAGCCTCTGGGCCTGTGGGGTTCGAACCCCGTTGTGGTTGCGGGCGACGTCCCGGGTAACGTGCCAGATGCTGTGCAGTCGGCTTATCGCTACACCTATCTGCATTATGGTTTCCACGCCTGGGCAATCTATGTGGTGACCGGCCTATCGTTGGCCTACTACGCGTATACACGCAACATGCCATTGACCATCCGCGCGGCGCTGACGCCGCTGTTCGGTAAGCTGATGAACGGCTTCCTGGGTCACGTGGTTGACGTGCTGGGCGTCGTTGCCACCATTCTGGGTGTGTCGGTGACTATCGGGTTCGGCGTAAGCCAGTTCATCGATGGCCTGTACGCAATTACCGGCATGGAATGGATCATGGATTTGGGCGGCGAGGTTCCGACACCATCGAAAGTGGGTCTGATCTCGGGTCTGGCTGTCATCATGGGGCTGTCGATCATCTCGGCGGTGTCGGGTGTCGGCCGGGGCGTTAAATATCTGTCGAACCTGAACCTTGTTCTGTCGATCATCCTGCTGGGTACGTTCGTTGTGTTTGGCTCGTTTGTCTTCGCGATGACCACCTATGGTACGGCAATGGTCGACTATATCCTGCACTTCGTATCGCTGAGCTTTGGTGCCTATGGCCCGCTTTCAGCTGAAGCTTTTGCAGCGGCCTTGCCGGCCGAGGCGCAGGCCCATGCGGATGCGCTGATGGGTGGTGCGACGAATGCTTGGGGCAGCTTTGACGGCTTCAAGAGCGGTCTGGAAGGCGCAGCGGCTGAGCTGGACGAAGCGACGCTGGCCGCAGCCTATGCTGCAGGTGAGCAGGGCCGTCAGTTCGGCTGGCAAGCCGGCTGGACCACGTTCTACTGGGCTTGGTGGATCGCCTTCTCGCCCTTCGTGGGCCTGTTCCTGGCGCGTATCTCCAAGGGTCGCTCGGTGCGTGAGTTCATCCTGGGCTGTGTGTTCGCACCGGCGCTGGTGTGCTTTGCATGGATGACCGTTCTGGGTGGTACCGCGATTGATCTGGAATTGGCTGGTGCAGCGGAAGGCGCGATCATCGGTGCGTCGAATACCAACAAGCTGTTCGTGACCCTGTCCTACATGATTGACGGCGGTCTGCTGTCGATGCTGAACGTGATGTGCGTAATCCTGATCATGACCTTCCTGGTGACCTCTGCGGACTCGGGTATTCTGGTTATGAACACGATCATGTCGGGCGGCAGCCAAGAGACTGGCATTAAGCACCGTATTATCTGGGGTCTGATCCTGACGGCTGTGATCGGTACGCTGATCCTGGCGGCTGGTGACAACAACCCGCTGGATGCGCTGCGCAACGCAATGATCATCGGCGCGTTGCCCTTCACCATGGTGATGGGGCTGATGATGGTGGCGCTGGCCAAGGCATTGTTCCGCGACGGTCTACGCGACAAGAGCGAAGTGGCGCAGGCGGCTGAATAAGCCTCCATTGCTCAAGGTAAGACGCGCCGCCCCAAATTGGGGCGGCGTTTTTCATGTCACGACCTCACTCAAGGCCGTGAAAAAGTGGAACGAAACAGGCGGATGTGCCTGTCGTTGACAGGCGATCTGGCAAAGCAGCGACCTCTGTGGTGCAGCTTTTCAGACGGTTTCTGAAACTGATGAAAGATCTGCATGCGGGGGGAGCTGGCCTGCCCTTGGGCGAGTCGGGCTTGGCGGGCGCTCACCCCCTATTCCCGCTCGTACCCCCTCGTTACAACAAAACTGGTCAACTGAATTGCGGGATTGATTATCAGTATCCGGCGAAATGGGCAGAACTATTGTCAGAACATGTCCATTCTAAGAGCCAATTTGGAAACAAATTGCAGATTTGCCTTAATTTGTTGTGCGACATGAAATCTACTTGGTGGGAATTGACCGACGTCTGATGCAGCTAATGTTTGCGTTAAATGCCTTTCTGTGACATTTTCGTGAAGACAGTCATTTAACACTTTAGGGAATTTTTGGCGAAAAATCACAATCGAATGTTTTTGGATGTACCCATGTCTTCAGCAGGAGTTAGAGCTGGAGGACGATTATGAACTTAGGAACCGCTGGTACCGCTGTCCCGTCTGCTTTTATCGCTGCGTCTGTGACGTCGCGCGAGGCACAGATTTGCCGAGCCTCTCAGGCGGCTGAGGCAGCTTTCGAACGGATTGCACAGACAGCGAGGGTCACCCAAGAGCACCCGACCGAGTTCCAGGATCGGGTGTTTTCGATCTTTCGTTGGTATTTCCTATCGGCCTTTTGTACCCGGCTTTTGTCGGGCGCGGCGCACAGGATGGAACATCAGACTCTTCAGATGTCGATGGATATCATCAGCGCTGTCAAAATGGTTTTGTCCGATCACGAGGTCGAAAAAGCGATGACCCTGGTTCAGAAGGAACAGACCTGCCCGACCGAAGTGCGCGCAAATGGCATTGGTGCACGAGGCCATATGGTGGGCTGGGTCGCGGCAGGATTGCATAAGAAAGGCCGTGACTTTCCCAAAGAGATCGAGAGCGCTCTGGCCGGTGCTTTGGCCGCATCCGGGCGCCTGAACTAGACTGGTTCTTCAGGTCCGGGTTGCGGTTCCGAACGGCAGAGAAAGCGTGCGGTTCAACACTCGATCGGGCACTTTGATCAGCCATTGGAGTCTTGATCCTGTCAGCACTTTACAGAAGACGATTCCGAACACTAGCGCCCCCAGAACCGAAAGCGGGATCACCACCAGCGGCTCGGTAATACCCAAAATTTTGGATAGAATGATGCGCGTCCCTGCCACGGGAAGGAAATGGGTGAGGTAGATATACAGGCTGAAACTTCCGATTGTAACCAACCACTTGGCCTTACCCGCGTTCGAGGCCAGAACTACCGTTCCAATGATTGCCGAGGCGGACAGGGCCGATAGGGAAAAGTAGACCAGAGGAAGTTTCTCGAATCCTCCCGACAGCGCAGCGATGCTGAGCCCGAGGAACCCGATCCACAATGCGATCACCGGTAGCGCGCGCGCCTTGACCGCCGAAGATCTGATCCATTCAGACGCATATACTCCGATCGCGAAATAGACGAACAGCTTGGCCAGTTTATCGGCGATGACGACCACGCCTTCGGGCCAGACATTCAGCAGGAACTGCGCCTGTATGATGGCCGCAAACCCGACAATATAGACCGGGGGAACGCCGCGCAGCAGGCGCAATATTACGAAAGACAGCATGAGGGCGTAGAGAAACCAGATCGTCGGCAGCGGGTCCCAGGGGATTATCAGGATTTCCCACCAATAGGTGGTCGAATTGGTAATAGCGTTCAGTCCAAACCGAAAGGTGAAGATGATCATGGACCACAGAAGGTAGAAATAGAGGAAATAGATCACCTTGCCGCGGATGAACTTGTCTGCGGGGCCGTCGATAGCCTTTTTGGCAAACAGCCCGGCTACCAGAAAGAACAGGGGCATGCGCACGGGATCGAGGCTGTAGTTGAAGGTTCTGATCCATTCGGGGAAGGTCGGGTCGAACCGGAACCCGGCGATAGAATGGTGTAGAACCACGAAAATGATCGTCAGGCCTTTTACCGCATCAATCCAGCCCAAGCGCCCTGCCAAGGGTTGCGTTGGGGCCGCGTTGCTATTGTCGGAACGAATATCAGTCACTCTTTAACTCCCGAACCTGCACACAAGGTTACAGAGAAATGCCACCTGAAATGGGAAGCTTATGAACACAATGGCGAAGGGTCCCATGCCGCGTTGGGCCGAGTCAACACTGTTGGTGCCGAGGGCAATTGGCCAGCGGTGCCGCAGCAGCGAGACGAGTATTGAAAATCAGTAATTTGGGAATGGTGCTGCTGGAGAGAATTGAACTCTCGACCTCTCCCTTACCAAGGGAGTGCTCTACCTCTGAGCTACAGCAGCGCTGTGGGCGGGTGATTAGACTCAAACGAAACGCGGCGCAAGGGTGTCTGGACGGTTTTTTTCGCCTCCTGTAGAGAAAGATCATGACGGAAAAAAATTCACCAAAAAAACAAGGCAAACCCGGTGACGCGCGCGAAGAGCGGCTGAAGGCGGCGCTGAAGGCGAACATGGCGCGGCGCAAGGCGCAGGCCAAGGCGCGGGCGGTCGCTGGGGACAAGGCTGATAAGGACGAGGGATAAGAGCAAATGGATTCGATTCTGGTAACGGGTAATGGGCCGCTAAACGGCCAGATCCCGATTGCAGGGGCTAAAAACGCGTGTTTGACGCTGATGCCCGCAACGCTGCTCAGCGATGAGCCTCTGACGCTGACCAACGCGCCGCGTCTGAGCGATATCAAGACTATGACCGCCCTACTGCAATCGCTGGGGGCCGAGGTGTCGTCGTTGCAGGACGGGCAGGTGATTGCCATGTCCAGCCATGATCTGACCAGTCAGACGGCGGATTATGACATCGTGCGCAAGATGCGGGCCTCGAACCTGGTGCTGGGGCCTTTGCTGGCGCGGTTTGGGCAGGCAGTCGTGTCGTTGCCCGGTGGCTGTGCAATCGGGGCGCGCCCGATGGATCTGCATGTGGAAGGGCTTGAAGCGCTGGGCGCCGAGATCGAGCTTAAAGACGGATATCTGCACGCCAAGGCCCCCGGTGGGTTGAAAGGCGCGGTGCATGAGATGCGGTTTGCTTCGGTCGGGGCGACTGAGAACATTGTGATGGCGGCCACGCTGGCCAAAGGCACTACCGTTCTGAAAAACGCAGCGCGCGAGCCCGAGATCGTTGATCTGGTGGAATGCCTGCGCAAGATGGGTGCCCAAATCACCGGAGAGGGGACGTCGACTATCGAAATTCAAGGCGTCGACCGTTTGCATGGCGCGACCCATCAGGTTGTCACGGACCGGATCGAACTGGGCACTTATATGCTGGCCCCGGCGATCTGCGGCGGTGAGGTCGAGTTGCTGGGCGGGCGGATGTCGCTGGTTGCGTCCTTTGCCGAAAAGCTGGACGCGGCGGGTGTCAGCGTGACGGAAACCGCAAATGGTCTGATGGTCGCGCGCAAGAACGGGCGTGTTCGGTCGGTGGATGTGGTCACGGAACCCTTCCCTGGTTTCCCCACGGATTTACAGGCGCAAATGATGGCGCTGATGTGTACTGCCGAAGGTGTGTCCGTTCTTGAAGAGCGTATCTTTGAGAATCGCTTTATGCACGCCCCTGAACTGGTACGAATGGGGGCCAATATCGAGGTACATGGCGGCACGGCCACGGTAACGGGCGTCGAACGTTTGAAAGGCGCGCCTGTGATGGCGACCGATCTGCGGGCCTCGGTCTCGCTGATTCTGGCCGGTTTGGCGGCCGAAGGTGAGACGACGGTTAGCCGGGTCTATCATCTGGATCGTGGCTATGAACATGTGGTGCGCAAGCTGGAAGGCGTGGGTGCAAAGATTGAACGGATCAAAGGCCAATGACAGACGCAAGTTTCCATGACGGGCGCGAGGCCCCGCTGAATCTTGGTGCCGAGGATGCAGATGACCTGCAGGTGATCTCGACCCTGACACAGGACGCGGTGTTTCCCATAACCGAGATGACTTGGCGGCCATCCCAACGCCGCTTTGGCCTGCTGTTGAACCGCTTTCGGTGGGAGGACAAAGACGCCGCCACCCTGCGCGACCGCCCGTTTGAACGGGTACAGTCGGTGCTGGTGTTCGACTCGGTGCTGTCGGTGGCAAGTCAGGGGATCGACCGCAGCGACAAGGATATGGTGATGTCCCTCTTGTCGATTGATTTTGAGCCCGGCGAAGATGGGGCAGGCCGCGTGGTACTGACTCTGGCCGGGGATGGCGCGATCCGATTGCTGGTCGAGGCTGTGGATGTGTCCCTCAAGGACGTCACGCGGCCCTATCAGGCACCGTCTGGGCAGGCGCCGCATCATCCGGAATAAACGGGGCATAGCGCAAGCGTTTTCCGGGCCTTCCACAGGCCTGGTTTTGCGCCGTGCGACCGTGTTCGATGTGTTCCAGATGAGCCGCGCTCTGATCCGCTCGATCACCTATCTTTGTGCGGCAGACCATCACAAGCAGCCCGCGCTGCTGGCGGCCTGGACGGCCAACAAGGATCCGCAGACGATCCGGCGCTGGATACAGTCCGGCGCGCAGCTTTGGCTGGCCGAGATTGACGGGCAGATGGCCGGGGTCGGCGGGCTGCACAACCGTTCGGAAGTGTCGCTGCTCTATGTCGATCCAGCCTATGTGCGGCGTGGTGTCGGCTTGGCTCTGTTGATCCGGCTGGAAAGTGAACTGGTAGATCAAGGGTGTGCGGTGGCACATGTTTATGCCACTGCGACGGCACGGGAATTTTATCGCCGGTTCGGCTGGAAGGATGCGGGTGAGTCCGAAGAATGGCAGGGCGTCCTGCAATATCCGATGCGCAAATCGCTGCACCCGACCGACGAAGGGTTGAGGCCCTTCCCCTCGGGCGATATGTCCCGATGAAACGCCCCGGAGTGCAAGACGATGCCAGTTTTCCTTGAGACAAGCTCGACCGATTTCGAAACCGCCTTTGCTGCGCTGTTGTCGGCCAAGCGCGAAGACAGCCCCGACGTGGATGCGGTTGCGGCCGAGATCATTCAGGACGTGCGCGCGCGCGGCGACGCGGCGGTGATTGAGCTGACGGCCAAATTCGACCGGCTTGAGCTGACCCCCGATACTTTGGCGTTTTCGGCTGATGAGATCGCGGCGGCAGTGGCTGAGGTCACGGATGAAGATCGCGCCGCGCTGGAACTGGCTGCGGCGCGCATCAGGGCTTATCACGAAAAGCAAATGCCCGCCGATCACGAATGGACGGATGAGGCTGGGGCCACACTGGGCTGGCGTTGGTCGGCCGTGTCGGCGGCGGGGCTTTATGTGCCGGGTGGGTTGGCCTCGTACCCTTCGTCGGTCTTGATGAATGCGATTCCGGCCAAGGTGGCGGGGGTTGAGCGTCTGGCGATTGCCGTGCCCACGCCGGATGGGGTGGTGAACCCCTTGGTTCTGCTGGCCGCGCAGTTGTCAGGAGTGGATACGATTTATCGCGTAGGTGGGGCGCAGGCGATTGCCGCGCTTGCCTATGGCACGGACAGCATCGCCCCGGTGGACAAGATTACAGGTCCGGGCAATGCCTTTGTCGCGGCGGCAAAGAGGCGGGTGTTTGGCAAGGTGGGTATCGACATGATCGCGGGCCCCTCCGAAATTCTGGTGATCGCCGATAAGGACAACGACCCCGATTGGATCGCGCTTGATTTGCTGAGTCAGGCGGAACATGACGAAAGTGCGCAGTCGATCCTGATCACTGATGATGCAGCTTTCGGTCGGTCGGTTGCCGCTGCCGTGGACAAGCGCCTTGAGACGCTCGAGCGCCGCGCCATCGCAGGCGCAAGCTGGCGCGATTTTGGCGCAGTGATCACCGCGCGCGATCTGGATGAGGCCGCCGCGCTGTCGAACCGTATCGCCCCCGAGCATCTTGAACTCTGCGTTGCCGACCCTGTGGCGCTGAGCGCAAAAACCGTCCACGCAGGCGCCATCTTTCTGGGCCAATACACGCCCGAGGCCATCGGCGACTATGTTGGCGGCCCCAATCACGTGCTGCCCACCGCGCGCTCGGCGCGGTTTTCTTCGGGGCTGAGCGTGATGGATTTCCTCAAACGCACCACGCTGTCACAGATGACCCCCGCCGCGCTGCGCGCCATCGGTCCTGCTGCGGCGCAACTGGCGCGGTCTGAAAGCCTTGAAGCTCATGGCCTGTCCGTCACGGCCCGGCTGGATCGTCTGAACGACTAAAGGCGCGAACCAACAGATATCAGGTGGAGGGCAGTTTGGAACGCGTGGCAACCTTGTGGATCGGCAAACGGTTCAGCTTTCTCGAGCACCTGTGTCTCAAGTCCTTCGCGGATGTGGACCAGATGCCCATCGTCTACCACTACGGCGATCTTGAGGATATCCCGGACTATATCGAGCCCCGTGACGCGCGGGAGATCTTTGACACGCCCGAGATCTACCGCGACCCGATCATGCGCTCGGTCGCAGTCCACGCCGATCTGTTTCGCCTGAAACTGATGCAGCAGACCGACTATATCTGGGTGGACGCGGATGCCTATGCTGTTCGACCGTTCGAGACCCGTGAGGGGTATTTGTTTCCCAAAGCCAATCTGGCACGGCAGCGGATGATGAACGGGGTTGTGGCTCTGCCCAGCGACAGCCCGGCTTTGAAGAAGATGTGCGATTTCGCTTTCGACAGCGACCTCGTGCCGTTCTGGTGGTCGGATGACAGAAAGCACGCCTATCGGGACATTTACGGGCAATCCACCTACTGGAGCCTGCCTTTGTCAACGCTTGGGCCGCCGCTGTTTTTCCACAGCCTTTATGGGACGCCGGAGCATGACATGAGCTTGCCGAGAGTCGAGCTTTACGCCGTTCCACTCCGGCATCGCGGTCTGTGGAACGAGCCTGATATGTCCAAGCTGGAATTTCTGGATTGGCAAAGCAAAATGTCCATCCATTTCTTTGGGTCGTGGTTTCGAAAGATATTCAAGGACCGAGAGATCAATTCCGGATCTTTGGTCGACACCTTGTTGCGCAAACATGCGATTGACCCGTCCCTGTATCCGCTGTGACAAAAGCCACAGGGCTGCGTTGCTCATTCAATTTTCTTGCGATAAGTCTGACCCGACCTGAATGGACCACGCACGCATGACCCGCATTTCGCACATAGAACTGGATGACCGAAACCTTCCCCCGCCGACGCCCGAGATCGAGCAGGAGCGTAAGGTCGCGATCTATGATCTGCTGGAGGAGAACTCCTTCGCGTTGCCCACGCGCGACGATCGCGTGGTGCCTGACGGCCCCTATCATCTGCAACTGTCCATTCGGGACAAACGGCTGGTTTTCGATATCGCCACCGAGGCCGAGGAAAAAGCCGCCGAATTCCACCTGTCGCTGGGCCCGTTCAAGCAGGTGGTAAAAGACTATTTCCAGATATGCGAAAGCTATTTCGACGCGGTGAAATCGCTGCCACCCAGTCAGATCGAAACCATCGATATGGCGCGGCGGGGCATTCACAACGAAGGCAGCCGGGTCCTGCAAGAGAGGCTGGAAGGCAAGGCCGAAATTGACACCGACACCGCCCGCCGCCTGTTCACGCTGATTTGCGTATTGCACTTTGGGGGCTGACGGGTGACGTCTCTGCCGCAGTCCATTCTGTTCTGTTGCGACCACAACTCGGTTCGGTCCCCGATGGCCGAAGGAATCATGAAAAAGTTCTACGGCACTGGTACCTATGTGCAATCTGCCGGTGTCCATAACGATCTGGAGATCGACGGTTTCTGCGTTGCCGTCTGCCAGGAAATCGGCGTTGAGCTTTCGCGACACAGGTCGCGTTCCTTCGACGAAATGCAGGAATGGGGCGATGACCTCAGCTCGTTCGACCTGATCGTCGCGTTGTCACCCGCCAGCCAAAGGCGAGCGTTGGATTTGACCCGTATTTTTCATCTGGATGTCGATTATTGGCCAATAATGGACCCTACCGGACTGGGCGAAAGTCGTGAAGACAAGCTAACGCACTACCGACAGACCCGCGATCAGATCATCAAACATCTGAAGGACCGCTGGGGCGAACCAACGGAGTGACCATGAACCAGACCGTCGAAACCTATTTCAAAGCCTTCAACGCAGGTGACGTTGATGGCATGCTGGCCTGCCTGTCCGACGACGTGGCCCACCATGTGAACGAAGGCCAGATTCGCGTCGGCAAAGAGAAATTCGCCGCCTTCTGCGCCCACATGAACCGCTGCTACCGTGAAAACCTGACCGACATCGTGGTGTTCGACGCCCAAGGCGGCACTCGTGCGGCGGCCGAGTTCATCGTGAATGGTACCTATCTGGAAACAGATGAGGGTCTGCCCGAGGCGCATGGTCAGACCTACCGCCTGCCCGCCGGATCGTTTTTTGATCTGCAAGACGGCAAGATCACTCGCGTGACCACCTTTTACAACCTGGCCGACTGGACCAAACAGGTGTCCTGTGGCTGAGGTCACAGACGTCCGCCCCCTGACCGGAGCGGCGCTTGAGGCCGCTCTGGACGATGTGGCCCGGTTGCGCATCAATGTGTTTCACGCGTGGCCCTATCTCTATGATGGGGATCTGGGCTATGAGCGGAAATACCTGCAAGCCTACCGCGACAGTGCCCGATCCATCGTGGTAGGGGCCTTTGACGGCGACCGTCTGATCGGGGCCTCAACCGGTGCGCCTCTGGCCGATCATGCCGAAGATTTTGCTGCGGCCTTTGACGGGTCAGGTGTGGGTTTGTCAGATGTTTTCTATTGCGCCGAATCTGTTCTGCTGCCGGACTACCGGGGGCAGGGTGTTGGTCATAAATTCTTCGATCAACGCGAAGCCCACGCGCGCGCTTTGGGCTTTACGAAATGCGCCTTTTGCAGTGTGCAGCGCCCTGTCGACCATCCGATGCGACCAGAAAGCTATAGGGCTTTGGATGCGTTCTGGCGGGCACGCGGGTATGAACCCCTACCCGGTGTCGTGGCGCAGTTTTCGTGGAAGGATATAGGAGAAGACGGCGAGACGCAGAAACCGTTGCAATTCTGGATCAGGGATCTGAACGCGTAGCTGCCCCGTTCGGTCTCAGCGTGTCTGTTTGCGGCTGAGAAGGCCGTACTTCACCGCCCATCCGCGAAAGGACCGGCGTTTGGGTTTTTCCAGTCGAACCTCGGATTTTGTCTGTGCCCCGCCTTTGCGATTGAATTCGAACACGTCAATGACACGCTCAGCGCAGCCGCAGGCCTCGCCCATACCGACCTTGGCGAAATAGAACTTTTCGAAGCTTTCGGGGTTTTGCATGGTGATCCTCCTGACCCTATTGAACCAAGTCTGGGCCGGTAAGCCAATTCACTTTCCCGTCGGATCTCGGCCGGGTCTATACATATCGCGCGATCCTGTCCTAGGGTCGCTCCAATCCAATGCTGAAGGACGCAGCCCATGAAAGTCGCAACCGCCGCCTATGACCTCGACTGGCTCGACAGTTGGGCGCAGTATGAGGACAAGCTGAACCGCTGGGTCAGCGAGGCCGCCGGGCAGGGGGCCGAGTTGCTGGTCTTTCCCGAATATGGCGCGATGGAGCTGTCGACATTGGACGGGGCCGATGTGGCAGGTGATCTGGAACGTTCGATCCGCGCGGTGTCGGACCGGATGGCAGATGCGCAGGCCCTGCATCAACGGCTGGCGCGCGAATATGGCACCTATATTCTGGGTGCGTCTGCGCCGGTTGTGGATGGGCCGGGCCGCCCGGTGAACCGAGCGGCGCTTTATGCGCCTGATGGCCAGCAGGATCACCAAGACAAGCAAATCATGACCCGGTTCGAGCGTGAGGCTTGGGATATCGCCCCCGGCGGCCCGTTGAAACTGTTCGACACCAAGCTGGGCAAGATCGGCGTTCTTATCTGCTATGACAGCGAATTTCCCCTACTGGGTCACGCGCTCAATGACGCGGATCTGATCCTTGTACCTTCATGCACCGAGGCACTCTCGGGCTATTGGCGGGTGCGGATCGGTGCGATGGCGCGTGCGCTGGAAAACCAGTGTGTGACGGTCATGGCGTCGCTGGTTGGTAAGAATGAGTGGTCCGAGGCCGTGGATATGAACACAGGCACCGGTGGCATCTTCGGCCCGCCGGACAAAGGGTTCCCCGGCACCGGCGTATTGGCTGAAGGACAGTTGAACCAGCCCGGCTGGACTTACGCCGATATCGATCTGTCGGCCATTGCAGAGGTCCGCGCCGATGGCCATGTGCTGAACCGAACCCATTGGGATGAGCAAACGCCCCGAGTCGAATCGGTCACAATCTCTGCTCTTTCGTGATTCCGGCCTTGAAATAAGCCCGAAATAGGCTCATTTAAGCGCACATCCTCGCAGATTCTGCGAGTGCAACGTAAATGTGGAGACAACATGGCCAAGGAAGATACGCTCGAATTTCCCGGTGTCGTGAAGGAACTCCTGCCTAATGCGACGTTTCGGGTCGAGCTGGAAAACGGCCATGAGATCATCGCACATACGGCAGGCAAGATGCGCAAGAACCGCATCCGTGTTCTGGCTGGCGACAAAGTTCAGGTCGAGATGACCCCCTATGATCTGACCAAGGGTCGGATCAACTATCGCTTCAAGTAACGCCCTATCTCATGGCGTTTATCCTCGGATCGGGCAGCCCAAGGCGGCTGGACCTGTTGGCTCAGCTTGGCGTGCAGCCCGATGCGATCCGCCCCCCGGACATCAACGAAACGCCCCTGAAGGGCGAGCTGCCGGTTCCCTATTGCAGCCGCATCACGCGCGAAAAAGTGCAGGCGGTGCAAGCGGATGGCGACGATATCACGCTGTGTGCGGATACCACCGTGGCGCTGGGCCGTCGTATTCTGGGCAAACCCGAAAACGCAGGCCAGGCGGCTGAGTTTCTGCACGCCCTGTCCGGGCGTCGCCACCGGGTTATCACCTCGGTCGCGGTGCGACGCGGGGATCGGGTGCTGCAACGCGACGTGGTCTCACAGGTCAAGGTCAAACGCCTGTCGGATGTTGAGATCAATGCCTATCTGGCGACCGGAGACTGGCAGGGCAAAGCAGGCGCCTACGCCATCCAAGGCCCGGCTGGCGCATTCATCCCGTGGATTTCGGGATCGTTCACCGGTATCGTGGGCCTGCCCTTGTCTGAAACCGCCGCCCTTTTGCAAGGCATCGGCTATCCCCTGTATCGTGAGGCATCATGAAGGGTCGCACCATCGTTCTGGATCATATCAAGGGTCGTGAGGCTGCGGCACTGATGGTCGACGGCAAGCTGGATGATTTCCTGATCGCCGCCGATGCGCCTGCACCGGGCACGATCTACCGCGCCCGCGCGGATCGGCCGGTAAAAGGGCAGGGCGGCATGTTCCTGTCTACGCCCGACGGCCCCGCGTTTCTGCGGCAGATCAAGGGGCTTGCCCCCGGTGCGCTGCTGCTGGTGCAGGTGACAGGCTATGCCGAACCGGGCAAAGCCTTGCCTGTGACCGACCGTGTTCTGTTCAAAAGTCGCTACGCGATTGTCACTCCGGATGCGCCCGGCCTGAACATCTCGCGATCGATCCGCGATGAGGATGAACGTGACCGCCTGCTTGAGATCGCGCATGAGGTGATGGAAGGCAGCGGGTATGGCCTGATCCTGCGCTCGTGCTGCGCCGGTGAGGACGCGGGCGAAATTGCCGAAGATATCAGCGCCATGCTGGCCCACGCGGACGCAGTGGTGAACGACCCTGGAACCGAGCCGGAACTGCTGCTTGAAGGCGACGGCCCTCATGTTCTGGCCTGGCGCGACTGGACCGACCCGGCCGAGGTCGAAACCCGCGCAGGTAGTTTCGGCACCCATGGCGTGCTGGAGGCATTGGACACGGCCCGCGGCATTTCTGAGCCTTTGCCCGGCGGAGGGCACCTGTTCATCCAGCCCACCCGCGCGCTGGTCGCCGTTGACGTCAATACCGGCGTTGACACATCCTTGGCAGCTGGAACCAAGGCTAATTTCGCCTGCGCCAAAACGCTGGCCCGCGCCTTGCGTGTGCGGGGTTTAGGAGGGCAGATCACGCTCGATCTGGCACCAATGCCCAAGAAGGACCGCCGAGGGTTCGAGTCCGCTCTGCGCGCCGCCTTCAAGTCCGACCCGATCGAAACCACACTGGCAGGCTGGACGCCGTTAGGGCATTTCGAATTGCAGCGCAAACGGGCCCGGCTGCCGCTGAGCGAGGTGTTGAAATGAGCTGTCCGATCTGCGGTGAAGACACTGTTGCCACGTACCGCCCGTTTTGCTCGAAGCGCTGCGCGGATGTCGATCTTGCCAAGTGGCTGAACGATTCTTACGCGGTGCCGTCGCAACGTGAAGAGAACGCTGAGGCGGATGCCGAAGTCGACGAAACCGGTCATTCGCGTCCGCATTGAAAAAATGTAAAAAAGGCTCTGGACACTGCCAGTGGCAAGTCATAGAACGCCTCCACCCAACGGCAGTCGCCGTTCCCGTGCCCGGGTAGCTCAGGGGTAGAGCAGTGGATTGAAAATCCTCGTGTCGGTGGTTCGATTCCGCCCCCGGGCACCATTCAAGATCTTGATTTTTCTCAATATTCAATTTTGAACCTTTCAGGGTTTGACAGTTTTCTTGAAGGGTTTGACAACTCTTGATCTGCGTTCGTTCTCCTTTTCTAGTGCTTCCATCGTGATCCGGTTGCGGTCCGCGAGGTTGGCGGGCCCGGAATAGTGACGGGCCATAGATGGGGTCTTTTGCCCCAGCAGGTCCGCAACCTGGCGTTCCTCAAGCCCTGCTTCTCGCAGTGTCGTGGCCACGGTATGCCGCAGCCCCCTTGAGTGTCAGGCCGGGTTGCACAGCGCCCTCAGCTTCCAGCTTTTTCTTGAAGCGGTACCAGACCGTCGAAAAGCCGTTGTAGGTCCAAGGCTTTCTGTTTGATGAGGCAAGGATGGTCACGGCGTCGTGCTTGGGCGCAGCATCCAGAGCCGCTTGCAGCGTCTGACCGATTGGAACGGCAACTTCCTGGCCCGTCTTGCCCCTGACGCCCCAGATCGTGTCGCCGTCTATCTGGCGACGGGCCAGCTTAAGCGCATCGGACGGATCAAGGCCGGTGTTCATAATCAACGCCACCGCCACTCGAACGTGCGGGGCGGCCCGATCCAGCACAACTGCGCGTTCTTCCACCGTCCAAGGCCGGTTGGCATAGGGCCGATTTTTCGGGCGCGGCTTTTCGCCGTTTTTGATTGTTAATCCGAGATCGATCTCGGGGGTTATTCCAAATGCTCAAGTATTGGTTTCAAGCTTTGAAGATCGAAAAAGTACGGCTTACTGGTAGCGAACATCGGCGTTTGCCGCCCTACAGTCAGTGATGGAGTTTACCTACCTTGAATGGGGCTAAGCTCTCTTGGAACTGCTCGATGAACTCTAGCGTCACCAATGACGGTTGCTTCAAAATCGGACGCACAAGGGAAAGCGTATGTGACAAGAGCGGTTTGAACGGTCGGTATCTCAACCCGTTGTCTGCGTATTGGACGGCGTCCAATTCGCTGACCACGGAAATCCCAACACCCTTTACAGCTAATTCGCAAGCCGCCGCGAACTGCCAGACTTCGATGTGGGAATTGAGTTTGACGTTGGCGCTTTGAAACGCTTTTGAAAGTTTCCCAAAAAAGTCGCTGTCGCGCCTTGTGTGAATAATCTTGGCATTCGCAAGATCCGTAGGTGACACCTCGGAGAGTTCTTCCAATTCATGTCCGGTAGGAAACACGCAAACTGTACGGACATCGATGTCTCTGCTTTCGACGGCCGGATGCCCGTTAAAACTATCTGTGATTCCGAAATCATATTGCTCACCGATCATCCACTCGAGAATGCGTTCCGGTCTGTCTGGTTCGATCGTCATTGTTACACCTGGCCGATGTTCTAAAAACTCGGCGATGACGTTGGGAAGGTGACTGGTGGCGAACCCAGGCAAACATGCGATGCGGATGTGTCCCGCTTTGCGCTTCGTTATGTCCTGACTGACATCCGAGATTTGCTTCATCAATTCCAAAACACGCTCTACGCTGGGTTGCAGATAACGCACTTCCTGCGAAGGCACTAAGCGACCTTCACGGCGATCAAAAAGTTGAAATCCAAGCGATTTTTCCAGATCAGAAAGCAGTCGGCTGACCGCAGGCTGGCTTATCCCCAGATCCGTAGCTGCAGCGGTGACCGACCCATTTGTAGAAACTGCCATGAGCGCTTCCAATTGGCGGATCCTTTTAAAGTGCCTTTTCAATGAACTTTGAAAAAAGCTCACCCTGCGAATTGATCCTAAGTTTCGCGTAAATGTTGCGTCTGTGGATGCGGACTGTGCCTGGAGAGATGCCGAGAATTGTGCCAACAGCTTCTGCCGAATGGCCCTTCAATGTGAACTCAACGACTTCTCGTTCTCGTGGCGTCAGAACGCCATCGCCAAATGCCTGGAATGCTAGATCAACGCGACGACTAACGCCATTCGCTGCGGCGCCGCGGGCCATCGTTGGAAAGTCACTCCAATGTTTGCAACAGGCTGCCCGAACGAGCGGCCATAGAGCGTGCAAATGCCGAATTTCCTTGGCGGAAAAAGGCTTCTCTGCTCGCATGAGCGAGACCACAACCATCCCAGCGCCTGGGATATCGATAAAGTAGCCAATCTCCTCTGCTAACCCAGTCCTTTTGTAATAGCTGCGATAGTATTCGCCCTGATAGAACCTGTCCGGTGCGATATCGCGCATGCGGTACAGACCCGGTGTTGTTGGTTTTGTCGCGGCCAAAAAAAATGGATCAAGTACGTAGGGCCCGGCTTGGTAATCCTCAACAAAAATACGCCGTTTGCTTTTGGGGAAATCGTCGTGAATGTCTATTGGTGCTTCGGTTCCGACATGGCCAAACACCACCGTAAAATCAAATGGTGCGACCTGCCGTAAGCCATCTGCCAAAGCACATGGAAATTCTGGGGTTCCGATCTTCTCCACGACCCTGCCGGCCTCTTCCATCCAATCGTACACACGCCACTCCAGATTTTCGAAAAGCACCTCTATACCCCAATTGTGGTATATACAGTTATTCCGAGTTATTGTTACTTTTTCCTTGTTTGAGTGGTATGCCAAAAAATGCCAAAAAATCAAGCAAAAGGAAAACGGCAGTATATGAGCTTTGACATGAGCGTCACCATGCAGACGATTGCGGAACTCCGAGGAGTGACCAAGACCTTCGGGAATGTGGTCGCCGCCAAAGACCTGAATCTTTCCATTGGGAAAGGAGAGTTCCTGTCGTTCTTAGGCCCATCTGGTTGCGGCAAAACCACTGCGCTTAGAATGTTGGCAGGTTTCGAGAAGCCAACCGAAGGTCAGGTGTTGCTCGATGGAGAAGTCGTCAACGACTTAGATGCGCACCATCGCCCGGTCAACATGGTGTTTCAGCACTATGCTCTTTTCCCTCACCTAAGCGTGTTCGACAACATCGCGTACGGCCTGCGCCAACAACGACCACGCGTAGACAAACAAACAATCGCGACAAAGGTTGAGCAAGCGCTGGAAACTGTCCGTCTTGGTGGGTTTGGCCCACGTCGCATCTGGGAGATGTCTGGTGGTCAGCAGCAACGCGTCGCTTTGGCGCGTGCGATCGTAAACGAGCCCAAGCTTTTGCTGCTTGATGAACCAATGGCTGCTCTGGATCGAAAGCTTCGAAAAGAAATGCAGTTTGAACTGCAGAACCTGCAACGACAACTGGGAATAACTTTTGTCCTCGTCACGCACGACCAAGAAGAAGCGCTTTCAATGTCTGACCGAATTTGTGTGATGGAAGGCGGCAGTATTGTGCAGGTTGGCAGCCCACGCGAACTCTACGACATGCCCCGCAGCCGATACGTGGCTGGATTTGTAGGTACCTCAAATTTCTTCGATGCAACTGTGACTGACTCAGCAGCCGACCAAATCACTGTGCGTTTAGCGAGTGGCCAAAAGGTGCACGGAACTCCGGAAATTCCAATAGATGCAGGGCAGGAAGTGTGCGTTAGTATCCGTCCTGAACAGATCACGCTGACCCGCGCGCTACCCACAGCTGAAATCGCTCTGCCAGTTACCATTCAAAATCGGATCTTCCTTGGGGAGCACACAGAATACCTTGCGCGCAACGAAGCACTGGGTGACTTCCACGTACTTGTGCCAAGGCAAGCGGAATTGAACGAGGGGACGTTCAATGCAGGAGAGCAGGCCTTTGTTTCATGGGGCGAAGGCGCACTGCTGATCCTGGAAAAATAACAAATCCCGCAATCCAACAACAGAGAGGTTCACAATGACCAAGGATAATGGGACTATTTCCAAGCAAAAGTTCATGGAAGAGCTTCGCCGGTACCAAAAGGGTTCGGTTACACGGCGACATTTCTTAGGCGTGACAGGTCTTGGGATGGCAACGGCCGTTCTGGGCACGGCCATTCCTGGGTTGCGTCCACGCCCGGCATTTGCTGCCGGGGACATTGGCGACCGAGTGATCCTCGCCACATGGCCGAACTACCATGACGAGATGAACTTCGAAGCTTTCACGGAAGCCACTGGCGCCCATGTTCAGGTCAATGTTTTTGGCTCGAACGAAGAGATGTTGGCAAAACTACAGGCTGGAGGGTCTGGCTGGGACGTTTTCGTTCCAACCAACTACACGATCACTACGTATGTGGGTGAAGATCTGATCATCCCGCTCGATACGTCCAAACTGCCAAACTACGACGCAGGTTCATTCGAACAGCGCTTTTCCGACGCCGGTTCTGTCGATGGCCAGCTTTACGCGGTCCCAAAAAACTGGGGCACGACTGGCTTTGCAGTGAACACCAGCAAGCTTGACGGCGCTCCGACTCCAACCACATGGAAAGAGTTCTGGGACCTTACTATGGAAGGTTACTCAGGCCGGACAATGGTGCATGATTACCAACTCACCACCATCGGTAATGCCCTGAAATACTTCGGCTACTCCTTTAACTCGGTCGATGAGAAGGAACTGGCGGATGCCGAGAAATTGTTGCTGGATGCCAAACCGCATCTGTTTGCAATCTCGTCGGATTATCAGCCACCGATGCGTAACGGTGACGCCTGGATGACGATGTGCTGGACAGGTGACGGCAAGCAGATGAATGTCGACATGCCTGAAATCGCCTACGTTCTGGGAACTGAGGGCGGTGAACTCTGGTCCGACTACTACGCTATTCCTAAGGGCGCACCCCATATGGATGCCGCTTATGCGTTGATCGACTTCCTGCTGAACCCGGAAGTTAATGCGAAAGAAGTCCTCGCTCACGGCTATCCATCGGCTGATGCTCGCACCAATGCGTTGCTGCCGAAGGAACTACTGGAAGATCCGATCCTGTATCCGGCAGCTGACCTTCTGAATGCACTCGAGTTCGGCGCGGCGGCTACACTAACCGATCCAAACCGTGCCGAGTTGCTCGCCCGCTTCAAGTCGGCCTAAGCGGCAAGGCCGCAATATCGGAAAAGACGAGGACAATATGACCGAACGAGGCAGAAAAGCACTGTTGCTGGCACCGGCAGGAATATGGCTTTTGGTAATGCTTGCCCTTCCACTACTGGTCGTCTTCGTCTTTTCCTTTGGCGAACGGGGTGCCGCCGGAGGCTACGTTCCAGCGTTCACGTTGGAACAATATGCCAACCTTCCTGCGCGCTGGACGGCGTTTAAGAACACTTTGATCCTTGCACCTCTGGGGACTATCGCTGCGTTGGTAATTGCCTACCCGCTCGCCTACTTTCTTGCGGTGCGTTGTTCACCAAAGTGGAGAACTTCGCTGTTGATCCTAGTGATCGTGCCGTTCTGGACATCGATCCTGATCCGGTCATACGCTTGGATTTTCATCCTTGGGGGGCGTGGCTTGCCCGCTTTACTGGAGTCGATCGGCATAGATGATATCCGCCTGATAAATACGCCGTTCGCTGTGCTTGTCGGTATTGTCTATGGGTATCTACCTTTGATGGTTTTCCCGATTTTTGTAAGTTTGGACAAACTGGATAAACGCCTTCTGGAAGCATCGGCTGATCTCGGATCTACCCCATGGCGTACGTTCCGTCAGGTGACACTTCCTTTGTCGGTACCTGGTATCGCAACTGGCTGCATGCTGGTCTTCATCTTGCTGATGGGCGAATTTCTGATCCCAGCGATCTTGGGCGGCGGAAAGGTCTTTTTCGTCGGAAATGCGTTAGTGGACCTGTTCCTGCAGTCTCGGAACTGGGCGTATGGATCGGCGGTCGCAATGACCCTGGTTGTCGTAATGCTTGTCACTGTCTCAATTTACATGAAATTCATCTCGCGCCTGGGTGGCCAGCGCGAAGATGTCTCGCTGATGTGAGGATCCGATGCGCTTATACGCAATTTGCGTCTACCTTTTTCTATATATTCCAATCAGCATCATCGCGCTTTTCAGCTTCAATGCCGGGCGACACGCAAGCCAGTTCATGGGTTTCTCGACCCAATGGTATGGCAAGGCGCTCAACAACCCATTTGTTATGGACGCGCTCGAGACCAGTCTGCTTGCGGCATTCATAACTGCTTGCCTTGCATCAACCCTCGGAACCATGGCGGCCATCGCTTTACAAGGGGTTAAGGGATGGCTCCGAACTTTGTTCGATGGGATGATTTACGTTGCGATAATGATACCCGGTATCGTCATCGGTATCGCGACACTCATTGCCCTAGTTACCGTATTCGGCTGGCTAAACCCGCTTCTCGCGAGCCTATGGCCCGATGGAGCAAATCCCCCGCAACTTTCCATGGGGATGCCCACGCTTGTCGCCGCACACACCATGTTCACAATGGCGCTGGTCATAATCATCGTACGTGCAAGGCTATCGGGTATGGACCGTGCCCTGATGGAAGCTTCGGCGGACCTCTTTGCGACGCCCTGGGGCACCTTTCGGCAGGTGACACTGCCGTTGATAGCACCGGCAATTTTGGCGGGCTTCCTGCTCAGCTTCACTTTCTCATTTGATGATTTCATCATCGCGTTTTTCGTAGCTGGCTCAGAAACAACCCTGCCAATCTACATATTCTCATCCATCCGGCGTGGCGTAACGCCCGAGATCAATGCCATCGGCACTATGGTTATGGGCGCGTCGCTCTTGTTGCTCGTTGCAGCGCAACTGCTTTTGCGGCAAGGCGCCTCAAAATCGAATAGTTAAATAAAGGAGCCTAGTGACATGCGGCTTGCAGGTAAAGTCGCGCTCGTGACGGGCGCGGGATCAGGAATTGGTCGGGCGGGTTCAATGGCGATGGCACAAGAGGGTGCGCATGTAATGGTAACGGATCGCGATGCAACACTTGCTGAAGCCACAGTGGCCGCGATCGTTGCGCAGGGAAATCAAGCATCTGCCATACAGCTTGATGTAACCGATGACGATGCCCTTACCAAAACCATAGACGAAGCAGTAAAAAACTTCGGTCGGCTCGACGTGTTGCACTCTCATGCTGGGTTGCAGATCGAAGGAACGCTGGAAGAAGTAGAACCAGATGGAATGGATGCTTCTTGGGCATTGAATGTCCGCGCTCACTTCATTGCCGCGCGTGCGGCCGTCCCCCATATGAAATCACAAGGTGGAGGCAGCGTGATCGTCACGGCCTCCAATTCTGGGGTTCAATACGACCGGGGTATGATTGCATATGCGACTACAAAGCACGCAGCTGTTGCGATGGTCCGGCAGATGGCAGCCGACTACGCTGTCCACGCAATCCGTTTTAATGCCCTTTGTCCAGGATTTGTAGACACCCCTTTCAATGCAGGCTTCGAAAAGCAGATGGGTGGCCGTGCCAAACTGGAAAGCTACATCGAGCAGGCGATCCCTATGAGTCGGTGGGCGACAGTTGAAGAGATTGGCCACGGGATCGTCTATTTGGCTTCAGATGAATCCGCTTTTATGACGGGGCAGGCCTTGGTTATCGATGGCGGTGAATGCATTTAGTGATGGGTTAGACCGCTGAAGAGAATGTCTATCGCCGCACTTCATTTTTTGCGAGCGCGTTTAAGTTCGCTTTGGGCTCGAAGCGGTCGCTCGTAGAGTTTGGGCGAATTTCTGCTCTGCGGACCAAACAGACGTCGCCACCGTCGAATAAGCGTTCTCCGCTCAATCACTCTAAAATGCGTGTGTGCTATCCGGCGGAAATCTGATGCTCGAGCACTTCAGTCTTCGGTGACACTGACCGACAAACATCATTGAAACTGCGTAGCGGTGTGGCAACGTTTGGCAATCCTGCAAAACTGTGTGCTGAATTGCAGACTTCCACCATGAATCCCGTTAGGAGAAGACATGCTAACTAAACTTCTTGTTTCTGCATTTTTCTTGATTATGCCTGCGTTCAGTTTTGCTCAAACAGCTGAGCGCAGCG
>NZ_JBQGAD010000008.1:0-182448 GCF_056542685.1 Ruegeria sp. AB6
GGGCGGCAGAGGGATCAACACCGGGCGTAGCCGCTGGAACGATGGTCACGTTAATTCTGACTTTTGTTTCCTTCGACGCCGCGAATTCAATAGCCACTGTGACGGACAGCAGCGGCACAGAACAAATGATCGAGGTTGAAACAGAAGTTGGTCGTGAGTTTGTTGAGCAACTTAGCCAGGGAGACAGAGTAGCTCTGAGCTTCACGGAAGGTCTTGCTGTGGGAATTGTCGAAGAATAGGTGTCCGCAGCGCAGCCTCATCAGGCGTACGTCTTGAGATTGTTATATCGCCACCGTTGGAACAACTTGTCCAACCGCTTCAAGCGCCCCAACGAAGCCCACAGTTTTATCGTTGTGGCCGTTGTGGGGGCACGTTTGGTACAGTCGTTCCATGCGGAAATATGCAAAACAAGAATTCGTGTGGACAACAAATAACTTCGCCGCATTGCCGAAATTGACCTATTAACCAATTATGCCGCCTCTGCGGCGATTTCGACTGGTAACTGTGTCTTCGCGACCCGTTTTGTCAGTGTGTACATGTGGCGCAACTGCTCAATAAAAGTCATCAGTAGTCGAACACGCTCCAAGTACCGGGGTTCGTCGATGTTTAGTCGCTTGGCGTGCCTTTCGAATAGCTGGTCGGAAAGGGTTCTAATATCGTCTTTGAGCAAGAGCACTTCTTGGGCAGAGCGTTCGTCACTATTCCCCACAGCCTGGACTGCGAGTTCAAGACTTTCTCTCACACAAGTCCAAAGACCCTGCACCATATCTCGCGTTGTTTCACTACTTTCGGAAAAATCGCCATCGATGAAGATTTTGAGCAACCCAACCATATCCGCCTCAACGATGTCAGCTGCGCTCTCGATATTCATAATCGCGGCGACAAGTTGCTGATGGGTATCGCTCTCGCTTTCCGTGAGTGAATTTTGTCGTATTCGACCAAGATACTTCATGATTTCTGAACTTAGAATGTCCACTTCGTCGTCACGCTTTGCGACCGCATCCAACGCTCCTCTTTCGTAGCGTTGAGCCCCTTCACCCAACGCGTCCATCATTTCCAAGGCGATATGTCCGGCCCGCTCAATCTCTCTTCTGGCGTTTTCAAGTGCGATCGTGGGCGCTTCCAGCGCCGCGTCATCGAGGAATTCGGACTTAATGATTTTATCCATTGGCTCAGGTCGATCTGGGACCAGTCTTTCCGCGAGGCGCGCGAAGGCCGTTGTGAAACCAATAAATATCATAGTGTTGAGGACATTGAACATGGTGTTGGCATTTGCGATCTGCCGAGGAACCTCCGCCGCAAGTTTGTCTTTTCCAACCAGACCTTCCGCAGCGGCGGGCGAAACACTTACGGCTATGTCCGCAAGAATGCTCAGAAACGGAAGCCAAATTATGACGCCTGCAATATTGAACAAGACATGGACAACAGATGCGCGAACCGCTTCGACTGGCTTGCCAAGTGCCGCAAGCAAAGCGGTGACACAGGTCCCGATATTGGCTCCTAAGGCCAAAACTATCCCGGCCTGAAGAGACAGCAAACCTTCGCTTGCCATCGCAATTGCAATACCAACAGTGGCAGCGGAGGATTGAACCAACCCAGTGAATAGTGCTCCCGCCAGAATGCCAAAAAGCGGACGTTCCATGCTAGCAAGGATTTCCAGAAAGGGTTCATAGCTGCGCAAAGGCTTCATACCCTCACTCATCAGACCCATTCCGTAGAACACCAAACCGAGGCCCATTATCATCATACCCATGTATTTGGGGCGCTCATTTTTGCTGCCAAAAGTCATAAAAAAACCTAGTGCAACTGCAATAAGGGAATACGTAGAGAGGTTGAAAGCCAGCAGCTGCGCCGTGACAGTGCTGCCGATATTTGCTCCCATGATTACGCCGACGGATTGCGCCAATGTCATGACACCGGCGGTAACAAACCCCACGACCAACACTGTCGTAACAGAAGAAGAATTCAGTACACCGGTAACAAATGCACCGGTGGCGGCGCCCGTGAATCGATTCACTGTCAACTTCTGAAGAACATCGCGCAGGGTGTTTCCTGCGGCCTTTTTTAAGCCCTCAGACAAAAGATCCAATCCAGCTAAAAAGAGCGCCAAGCCGCCAAAAAGTCCCATCCCCAATTGGAGCCAATCTACTTGCTGCTCTGTTGTTTCTGTGGGCTGTGCATAGGCTGCATTGAAACTCAAGAAAGCGAAACTGATAAAAAGATATGGCAGCAAACGAACTATCGTTTTCGGCATGGGTCACCCTCCCGTTTTCATCCGAACTGCATAGACAGGATTTAAAGTTAGCAAACTGAAGCTGGATACCTTTCTCGCCTGCTTTCCGAATCCATAAACAACAGATTGGTCCTTGGTAGATAAAGTTGCAGGAATTCGGTCAGATTCCGAATAAACGTCGGCAGTCTGACGCAATATGCGTTTTGGACCTACTTTGTTCCAGACACGTCGACGGATTAAGTAATTTCCGCGCATTGCGAACAGCTTAGCAGACCTTCAAGCGAAGCAGAATCGCGCGGCATCAAGGGAACGAAGAGTTTGTGAAGAAAGTTCAACAGAACACATTTGCTTATTCAGCGGGGATGTATGGATCCTTAGTGCCAGGCTTAATTGGAGGCTCTTTTTGAAGTGAGATTGCGTGCTGAGTAAGTTGTTTCAGAGCTGCCTGCGGTACCCAAGTCTCAGGAAACAAGACATTCTGTGTCTCACCGGGGTCTTTATAGAGATTGTAGATCCGCGGCACGCCGTAACTTACGGTACCTGTCAGAATGTTCTGCTGCTCTTTGAGGTGTACTTTCCAGTTCCGCCATTTCACGCCCCAAACGTCGTTACCCATATAAACAATTACGCCTTCCCGATTTGATTTCTCCTTATTTCCAAGGAAAAACTCGGTCTGGTCGATACCATCTATTATCCGGTCGTCTGGAACTGAGCCGCTCGCTATATTGGCGAATGTGGGGAATAAATCCATTTCATGAATAATTTCGTCACTGGTTACACCAGCCGGAATTTTGCCTGGCCAACGCACTGCGAACGGCACTCTCAAGCTGCCCTCGAACCCGGTGAATAGCGAGCCGCGCCAAGGACCTGCATTGCCCGGTATGAAATATTCAACGGAGGGAGTATTTGATCCTTCAGGCAAGATTTCAGGACCATTGTCGGCCGTGAAAATAAAGATCGTGTTGTCTCGTATTCCGAGATCGTCAATCGCGTCTAATAGCATACCATTGTAAGCATCGATCTGTGCCAGCACATCTGCAAATCTACCGTTGCCGGTAGAGCCCGCAAAATCCGGATGGGGAATGAGGGGGTAGTGTGTCATTGTGTAAGGCAGGTAGAGGAAAAAAGGCGTTTCAGATGCGGCGTGACGAGCCATAAAGTCGATCGCGCGCCTAGTTAACTCACCGTCGATCAATGCCCGCTGCTCAAGATCATAGTCCAAAACCTGCTGCGGTGTTGAACCTCGAATGCCTTCATAAATGTGGGTTCCGGCAACACCGCTTTCGGAAAACCCATCAAGGATGGACCAAGGTGTTTCGTCGCTTGAGTTTGGGATTCCGTACCACTCCTCAAAACCCTGATCAGTAGGAAATCGACCTTCTGTATGACCAAGGTGCCACTTGCCGAACATGCCAGTTGCATACCCCGCATCAGACAGCATTTCGGCCATGGTAACTTCCCACTGCACCAAGCCATATACGCCCCCTCCTAAAGGGATTGTACCATTGCCGGTCCGAACAGCGTAGCGACCGGTCATTATCGCTGCGCGTGATGGTGTGCATTGAGACTCGACGTTGAAGTTTGTGAGTCTCAAACCTTCAGCAGCCAATTGGTCTAGACGTGGAGTCGCTGCACCACGCGTTATTCCGCCGCCATTAAATCCAGGCTCGCCCCAACCGAAGTTGTCCATGAACACCAAAACAATGTTGGGTTTCTCGGACGCGTAAGCCGCCGTGCCGAACAGAGTCGTGACTGCAACTGCAAATGCTATGAATGTTCGACCCATCATCTTGCTCTCCAAAACGAAATTTGAGTAATGCAGGGGCTCAGGATCAGAATATATATTTGACCCCGCCCTCGAAGTTCCAATCCAGTGGTTCGTCTGGTCCCAAGCCGACACCAGGGCGGCCGTAAAGAGTGACGCCGGATTTCCACGTGTATCCAACCTCCGCATCGAAAACACCGCCCTGGGTATCGTTTTCCCAATCCACAATGTATTGAGGATTCAAGAGCATATAGAGCTGCTGCTCAGGCCATTGCTTTAGGAAAAAGACATCAAATCGGGTCTCATTGACATCGTCGCCGACGTTTGATCCCACATTAAAAGCATGCTGTATGCCGGGGAAGAGCCCGGAACTCTTAATGCCGAACGGATTGAAGAACGCGTAAAATAACTGCGGACCCAATACAACGTCATCGTCGCCGAGGATGTCCTCTGACGCGGTGGGCAACCATACCTCTAATCCGTATGCGAAAGCTTGCCGAGTCTCGGGATTCAGATAGGGAACGGTCAAGACGCGAAAGTTGATATCCCCAAGGCCCGCCTCATCAAAAAAAAAGCCGGGGCCAGTAACATCAACTGATCGATGAGGAATTTTTATCCGAAACTGCCATTTACCTTTGGCGAACGGCGTTCGGTATTCAAACGTAGTAACGTTTCCCGTGTTTCCGCCTCCTAAATCTTGATATTCATGATAAAGGCGGACGTCTTTCTGAAAATTAATCGGGTTTGTTCCGGTTTTGTCATCTTTAGAACGGAATTTTTCGTCGGAAGCTTGTTCTGCTTCTGAAGCTTCTTGTGCCAGAGCAGGATTGATTGTCTGCAATGCGGTTAGGCAAACAGAAAACGCTAGGGACAAAAAATAATATTTCATGACGCACTCCGAATTCCATTGGGTTCGCCACTTTCTGAAGTGGCGATCAGGAAGACTTGTAGCGGTTACGCTACTATCCTTGGTCTTAGGAAGTCGTTGCCATTTCACGACAAAATTTGCGGCACTACCAATGCAGCTTTCGCGGTTTCACATGCTAAAGTGAAGAAAACTGGCCACGCAAATTGAATATTGAGTCAAACTCTGTGGAAAGGACTACAGGCATACTCAGAAGTGAAAATGAGAAAGCTAGCGAAACAGCTTATTGAACCGCGGCAATTGGGGATCATCTTCGCGGTTCTTGGATAAGCAGAGACGGAAGGCTCACAGCCTCGCTGCCTGCGACCTCTCCGAGAGAATTAGTCTCCTTCAAGCCTCGGCCAATAAGTTGAACAACCTTAGGCGACTCAGCAAATTTTCCGTGGCTCTTCGTTCCAACGTCGTCGACTTCGCTGAGATCAATTACTGAAACACCAAGGTCTTCCAATTGCTCAATGTTTGCTTGCCCAAGTCGTGTTTGTCGTCCAGCAATTAAGCTTGAAAGCTTCAACGCGTAGTCGGCCTTCGAAGTAAGGATGTATACGTCATCTACGACTTCGGGGATCAATTGCAATTGAGCACGAAACAGGTCGAGATCGATGTCCGGTGAAGCCAGAATAATGTTCTTCAGTCGGTTCTTACGATCAAAATGGCCAGTTGTCGTTGCGTAGACAATGCCTTCCATTATGGCAAAGCTGCCCATGGACCATGCTAAGATATCAACCCTGTTCGCATTGCTGCGCGTCAGCAAATCTGCGGCAGTCACCATTTGAACTCTAGATTGAAGTGCACTGTTAAGGTCGTAAACATATCGTGTGGCGCTAGCGTAAGATGCCCAGGAAAAAAGTACCGGAACGCCTTCGAAACCTGAGTCTTGCACGAATTGGGTTAACCTAAGTGTCGCGTCGCTCAGGGTCATATTATACCCGTGTACGAAACCTAAGATCGTTCGATCTTCTGGAGATCTTCTTTCCAATTCTCTATTCATACTTGATAGGAACTTACCGTCGGTTTCATACACCACAGGTTCAATTACAGTGAAGTTCTTGCGCGGGTCTGGTGGATTTGTTTTCGATCTCTCTATCTTTGAGGTCGTGTGGTTAGGGGGCACGGTTACAACGACTGACGAAAGGCCGAGTTGCCCTGATCGTTGACGAGAATATAGTTCAGCTTCAACGCCACTTCGAGCTCTGGATGTCATGATGAAAACTTTATGGCTTGTTATACCCGGCACCTGGGATGGCGACACATCCGGATTTTCAATGCCAATAAGATCCGGCGGACGCGTACAACTTAGTAGTGCAAGGCACAAAACTAGGGAGAACAATGCTTGCCGAAGTATGCCCATCAAAAAGCGCGCTCCCTGTTAGTAAATGAGACCTCCACATTCGGTCAGGAAAGTTCCGCAAGATTTTGCAAGCTGGGTCTACATCAATCGTGCTGACGCGGTTATTTCAGATCTGTATTTGCTTGGTGAAACTTCGAATACTCGTGTAAACGCGCGTGTGAAATGTGAAGTGGCGGAGTAACCAAGCTCGTTGCCAATGATCGCCACTGTCGCCTCACTTCCTCGTAAAAGCTCACATGCCCTTTGCATTCGAACTCGCTCCAATAAATCTCGGAATCCGATACCGTGTGCCTCAAGCCTACGTTGCAAGGTGCGAGGGCCCATTGCCAAAGCGCGGGCGGTTTCCTCAAGACCGCTCTTTCCATCCGGCAAGTGTATCTTGATCAGGTGAGCGACCGACCCAATAAAATCTAGCGGCAAATCTTCACCCAAATGCTTTAGGTCGGCGAGGGAAACCAGTGCATCGCCATTGGAGGCTTGAATGGCCCGTGCTTCTTCGAATTGATCCCGGTCCAAAACGAACGCAAAGCTGTCCGAACAAAAATGCACAGGCGCTTCGAATGTATCTTCATAGTCTTGCTCCCAAGGTCCACTTGAACACGCTAATTTTATGCTCTTCGGGCACCATTCAGGACCAAGATAGGCTCGAATAACGGCCTCAAGAATACGCAGGGTCATATCACCTGCTTGGCGAAAACCAACAATAGACTGGAAAAGGTTCTGATAACCTATAGTGCACTCATTTTCTGAGTACTGTACTGAGATTTCACTCCCACTTTCGTAATACGGTAGCCCGGTTTTAAACTTAGCGATCGCACCTTTCAGCGTTTTTGCGGAAAGGACAAAATCTGCCATTGCACCGTATTCGCTCAGTTCTATTCCTTCAGTAGCCTTAAGGCCAAAAGATCGAATGCCTGTTACTTCAGCGGCGTTTCGGTACAGCCCGATAATGTCTTTCATGGGGATGACAGCGTCACGGTCGTCCAAAATTTCGTAAGGAAGAATCTGCCGATCTAACGTGCGGCGCAGCGCTTCTTCTCCACCCCAAGCTAGAATTAACTCAGGTAGCCCATTTAAATCGCTAACGCGCCCAAACGTCATTTCACTCATAACTAAATATCATGGCTGCGGGAGCCTTATGTCAACTTGGCGTAGATTCAGCGCTTTCCTCTAGCTTCGAGACGGAACGCCGCCGCGCTGTGAGAAAACACGCGGCTTGATGACCATTGCAAAGCAAAGTTTTGCAATCGATCAAGCCATTGCCGGGATTTTGTCGTGAAATGGTAACGCCGTTCCTCAGAAAGATAGAGCAAGCGAAACTTGATCATCATAACATCGGCATGAGGCTACGATCTACCATTCCAGAAGCGGTGGACGGCGACAAAGCGTATTTGCTCAATGGTTGGATTACTCAGTCCAGCCCGAGCGATTGCAATAGGTTTCCTCCGGTTTGAGAGAAACTGGTCGAATGAGACACTTGTGGCTGGCTTGGAAAGCAATCCCAGCAAGTGAGCCTCCTCGCAAGCCAATGCAAAAGCAAGCGACGTTGGAGTAGTTATGTATTTAGGGAAAGAAAAGTGAACGCCCAAATTCTGTCACTACGCGCACTATTTGTTTCTGTTGGTGCGATACAGTTAGCAACAGCAGCCCTGGGAACGCTAGTCGCTCTTCAAATCGCGTCGATTGGAGGAACTCAAGAAGCCGCTTCGATTGTCGCTGCAGCTTATTCGCTTGGGTTTATGGTTGGCTGTTTTTACATCGCTAAGCCGCTAGCTCGGATTGGGCACATCCGGGCCTTCACGGCGGCCGCTGCGATTTGCACGCTTTTCACTCTAATTCTGTCGAGTACCCAAGAACCAGTCATAATGGTGTTTGTTCGGTTCATCACCGGGCTCGCGACGGCAGGTCTATACGCTATCGGCGATGCTTGGATCAATGACACTGCCGGACCTGAAAACCGAGGACGCATACTCGCAGTTTACGCAATCGTTCTCGGCATCGTGTCGGTTCTGAGCCAAGGGATTGTCATTAACCAATCAGCCGAGCTTTCAGAAGCCTTTGTTCTTGTCTCGATGTTCTATTGCTTCGCAATTGTCGTGCTTGCAACAACGCGGACCAATCCTGCGAGTCCCGGAGGAACAGCGAATATTAGGATTAGCGAAGTCTTCAGAGAGTCGCCCACAGCGTTCGTCGGCGCTTTTATAAACGGTCTTCTAGTCACTGTTATGTTAACAGTTGTTCCGTTTCGTGCCAGCGTGCTGGGGCTCGATCCCAGGACAATTGCTATTGGAATTGGATTGGCCTACGCGGGCCGCATTTTTTTCCAGTTCCCGCTCGGAAAAGCCTCTGACGAAATGGACCGTCGGATTTTGATTGCTGGCGTCTCTGTATTTACCGCTATGATACTGTTACTGTTCGTTGTTTTGGGCAAGGGCGACGCCGCGGCTGCCAAGGGCGACTATGGTATAGGGTGGCAGCTTTTTGGGTTTGCTTTGGTTTTCCTCTTGGGTGGCTTGCTTCTCCCAACCTATTCGTTGCTAGTCGCGCATGGAATGGATCGAACTGTGCCGGTCTACGTTCCTTCTGCAGCAGTAACGCTACTCTTCGTTTGGACGCTCGGCGGTGTGACGGGGCCTGTTCTTGCAGCAATTGTGAGTAAGTTATTTGGCGATGGAAACATATTCTTGATGTGCTTGGTCATCGCGCTCACGTTCTCACTGTTTGTCGTTTGGCGTAGGAATCGCCGCGATAGTGTACCGCAAGCTGCTCGAGCTACTCATGTGCCCGGTACCGCGACAAGCGTTGAGATGACGCCTGAGCAAAAGCGAGTACCGGTTTCTGCCACGATTTTGGGGGCAGAAGAGGAACTATGATACTTATTAGCTTCGCGAGCTTCAGCTTTGTTTCGGATAGGCGAGTGTGTCGGGTGCCGCTTGGTATCACATTGCGAAGTAGCCAAGATGAGGCCTTACACCCGCAGATACAAGCATCATCACGCGGTCACAATCCGATAAGAAAATTTTTGAAATGCAATTCACGTTAAGTGTTGGGAACTCATTGAGTGAGGAAAAAATGCGCAATAAAACAAAAGCTTCTGTATTTTATCTGTGCGTAGGTTTATTTGTAGGTTGGATGGTGTATCAACCTACGGCTCAGTCTTTCGCCCAAACCGCAAGCAGGAAATGTCCAGAAAACCCCGACAAATCAGGAACCTTCACATTGGAAGGCCAAAAGAGAGGAATATTCGTCGCTTTTAGACAGGGAGAAGGCGTCCTTACTCTCAACAACGGTCAGCAGGTTGAGTTTACAGTAAGAGGGTTGAAGTTCGGCGAAACGGGATCGAGCACCGTACGAATAAAGGGAGATGTATACGGGCTGCAGTCCTTGGAAGACTTCGTTGGACACTATGAAGGAGTCGCTGGTGGCTTCTTGCCGATGATAGAACGAAAAGACGTACAAGTGGTGAATTCTAACTGTGTGACTCTAGTTGCTAAAGTCGTTGAATCGGGATTGCGCTACTCTCTTGTAGCCGGACAGAGTTTTTTAATTGAATTCCCTGAAGAATGAGAAATGGATTTGAGTACAAATATTTACAATCGTCCTTCGTGAGATGGTCGACTTCCAAACAACAACAATAACAACACTTAAAACCCCCGATTTTTGAAGTCGCTTTCTGAAAACCCCCGCCCCCTCATTATTCGGATATGAATTCTGTCTGGCCAACTGCCCAGCGCTATACGGCTTGCTGGCCTCTGCCGATAAACCATGCCCATGTGTCAGCTTCAGAGCGTGGCGCAAATGTCTGTCCATGGAGTCGGTCTCGACTTTTGGCAGACACCCTGCCGCAACTTCTAAAACATCATTGGCAAACAAGGAGACCATCACATGATGATCGGATATGCTCGCACGTCGACACTGGAACAGAAAGCATCCCTAGAGGCTCAGAGAGAGTCACTGAGGGGCGTTGGGTGCGAGAAGGTGTACGAGGAACAGATAAGCTCTGTGGCCCTCAGAGAGTCCCTCAACGCCGCTATGGAGTTCTGCCGGGAAGGTGACGTTCTGGTAGTGACCAAACTGGACAGACTGGCCCGGTCTGTGAAGCATCTCGGGGAAATTGTGGACGACCTAGAAGCAAGGAATATTGGCCTTTGGGTGCTGAACCTAGGCTTGGATACGTCAAATGCCACCGGGAAACTGATGCTGAATGTTCTGGGTTCCGTGGCTCAGTTTGAACGGGAGATGATGCTGGAACGTCAACGGGAAGGCATCGCCAAGGCAAAGGCCGAAGGCAAGTACAAGGGAAGAAAGCCCACTGCCAGAGCTAAGGCAACGGACATTGAGCAGTTGCTTTCTGAGGGGCTTAGCAAACGGGCGATAGCCAGACACCTGAACATCTCCGAAAGGTCAGTCTATCGAGTCGTGACGTCGCTGTCCTGACACCTCACCACCTCAATCAGATCACTTAAAAAAACAATCGTCGTACGAGCCGCTTTGGATAATTCTGAGCGGCTTTTTTGTACGCCCAGCGCAAGAAAGACCAACTCATGAAACTGTACAAACGCAATGGTTCTTCATTCTGGTGGTATTCGTTCACCGTTGATGGAAAGCAATACCGGGGTTCAACAAAGCGGTTATCCAACGACAAAAAGGGGGCAAAGGCAGTCATGCAGAAAGCCTACCAAGATGCGCTTGACCGAGTTCAGTTTGCAGAGCTGCCTGAAATCAGCCTTGAGGACTGCTTTGAACATGCATTGGTTGATCTGGACAAGGAACAGTCCAGACGCATCTACAGGGCGTCCTATCGTGTCCTGTATGAATACGTTTCGTCAAAGGACATGAACGCTTCTGACTTCACGCAAGACATGCTGGAAGACTTTCTGGACTTTCGTCGTCAACAGGGCCGTAAGGAAAACACTCTGAAAGGTGATATTCGAGCGATCCGTCGTGCGTTCAACAAGCTTGAGCATCGGTACAACTGCCCGAAGCTGAAGTACCCGAGCATCAAAGGCTTTACCAAGACACGGTATCTGTCTGACCGTGAGGAAAAGATCATCTTCGATGTTCTGGCGCAGAACGAAACTATCACGGCACGTAAGGCGGAACAGCTTTGCGTGGTGCTGATTGACACGGGTTTACGCCTGATGGAAGCGGTAACTCTGGAATGGGAATTCATCGACCTGAACAGACGGGAAATCGAAGTCTACCGGACCAAGACCGGAACGGTATCGTTGGTGCCTATCTCGCAAAGGGTTCATGACCTGTTTCGACGGTTGCATAATCAGGACCAGCCTTTCGAGGGCGTAGAGGAAGCAATCAAACTTCTGCGTAAGGTGATCCGTGACAACTGCAACAAGTCGGAGCGGGTTGTCCTGACACGGGGTAGCGCCACGGTGCATAGCCTTCGGGATACTTATGCCAGTCGGATGGTCCAACGTGGCCTTTCGATACAGCAAGTCTCGGTCCTTCTGGGGCATTCAAATATCTCCCAGACCATGAAATACGCTCAACTTGAAAAGGTAGACGTGGTTGCTCAGGCACGTTTGGCGCTCGACGCCTGACGCGCAATCTTAGTACAAAAACCCACACAGTATGTGCGGACAATACTTCTGGGGTAGGAAAATCAGGCTGTAAAGGGCTGAAAAGTAAATGAAAAATGGAGTGGTGGGTGATAACGGATTTGAACCGCTGACATCTTCGATGTGAACGAAGCGCTCTACCACTGAGCTAATCACCCGTAAGGCGGCGTCTTACAGTGAGTCTTGGCCCGCCGCAAGAGCCGGGATTCGTTTTTCTAACCCCGGCACCAAAGTCCACCCGGAGGCGCGCCCCGAGGGGAAAATGTCCTCATAGACCCGGCAAACCTGGCAGTCTGGACAGAACGCCACGCTGACCGAAGGTGGTACCGCGCTCGTTGCCAAAGTTCACACGGACGCCGAAGCTGACATATGCTTCGTTTTCGCTACCGGACACCAATGGGGACGAAATATGGGCAACACCGACATTGCCGTAGACTTCGGCATTGTCCGCAGCCGCATAAGAGGCGCCAATGGCAAACAGGTTGTAGTCCAGTGCACCTGCAAAGTTGTCAACGATGTCAAAGCTCGCGTTCAGTTCCCATGCATCAGCCAATTCGGTTTTTGCCGAAATACCAAATAGCGTGCCATCCAGATCCGAGGCATTTGTCAGATCTTGCCGCCCAAGATAACCTTCGATCTCTGCGGGTCCGGCATCAAATCCGGCTTCCAGACCGTAGAATTCGAAATCGGCATCGTCCAGGTCTTCCTGGCCGTAAAACAGGCCGAAAGACGCGTTGTTGGCGGTGTGCCAGTTGCCGTGCAAGGTCCAGTTCGTTGCGGTCTCGCTTAGGTCCTGAAATCGCTGGACGCCAAGATCTAGCTGTGTGCTGAATGCGCGGTTAAATGCCAATTCTGCAGAACCGTTCAGGTTGTAGGCGTCACCGAAGTCGGTGTCTGTGAACGTAGAATAATCCAGATTCAAATATCCGCCGGAAAATTCGACAGCTTGTGCTGCACCAGTCAGGGTTGCTGCTGACAAAGCACTGCTAATAAAAAACTTTTTCACGTTTATGCTCCGTTTTCTTTTCGTTGTGCAATAGGGTCTTCTTGAGACCTTCTGAGCAATTGCGGACTTATTCGGGCTAGAGTGGAAAGTGTATCTGGCACAGTTGAATTAGGTGCGATGTGGCGAAGCTGACACAGTTTTTGGTTGTGGCGAAAACACCTGCTGCTTGATCCACTTGCGTTGTTGGCTGATCTACTGTCAAGACCGGTGATGAGACGTTGATCCGAGATCTTCGGCGAAGGTAAAATTTCCGAATTCGGAAAAAACTTCAAAACGCCGCTTGACGCTGCCCGAGCGGAGCCATAATACACCCCAACGTTCAGCAACGAACGTGCAGCGGGCGGTTGTAGCTCAGTTGGTTAGAGTACCGGCCTGTCACGCCGGGGGTCGCGGGTTCGAGCCCCGTCAACCGCGCCATCGCTGCACTCCTTGGTCCAGGTTAAAGGCCGTGAAAATAGATGCGCGGTTGTAGCTCAGTTGGTTAGAGTACCGGCCTGTCACGCCGGGGGTCGCGGGTTCGAGCCCCGTCAACCGCGCCATTTATTTCTCAAATCTCAGTCAGCACTTTGAACATTCAGCACATTGCGCTCCGACGCACATGTTTTGTCAGGAGTGATCGGCAATAATCCGTAAGTTCACACTTTGTTCTAATTTTTCTGTTGGAGACTCAGTGCTGCTCGCCTATTTCTAGGTCACTTGCGTGTAGGGGGCCAAGAATGGCTGAGCTGAAGAATATCGAGGTGCGCGGCGCGCGCGAACATAACCTCAAAAGCATTGATGTGGATATTCCGCGGGATCAGCTTGTGGTGATCACCGGATTGTCGGGTTCGGGCAAGTCTTCGCTGGCCTTCGATACGATCTATGCCGAGGGGCAGCGCCGTTATGTCGAAAGCCTATCGGCCTATGCGCGGCAGTTTCTGGACATGATGGAAAAGCCCGATGTGGATCACATCAGCGGGCTTTCCCCGGCAATCTCGATTGAACAGAAGACGACGTCGAAAAACCCGCGCTCGACCGTGGGGACCGTGACCGAGATCTACGACTATCTACGCCTTTTGTTCGCCCGCGCAGGTACGCCTTATAGTCCCGCCACCGGCCAGCCGATTGAGGCGCAGCAGGTGCAGGACATGGTCGACCGGATCATGACGATGGAGGAGGGCACGCGCGGCTACTTGCTGGCCCCCATCGTGCGCGACCGGAAGGGGGAATATAAGAAAGAGTTCCTTGAACTGCGCAAACAAGGTTTTCAACGTGTCAAAGTGGATGGCGAGTTCTATGAGCTCGATACCCCGCCCACTTTGGACAAGAAATTCCGCCATGACATCGACGTGGTCGTAGACCGCCTTGTTGTGCGTGAAGGGATGGAGACTCGGCTGGCCGACAGCCTGCGCACCGCTTTGGATTTGGCGGATGGCATCGCGATTCTGGAAACCGCCCCGAAGGAGGGCGACCCGGAACGTATCACCTTCAGCGAGAATTTTGCCTGCCCAGTCAGCGGCTTCACCATCCCCGAGATCGAACCACGCCTGTTTTCTTTCAACGCGCCATTTGGGGCGTGCCCGGATTGCGACGGGTTAGGGGTCGAGCTGTTCTTTGACGAACGCCTCGTGGTGCCGGACCAGACGCTCAAACTGTATGACGGTGCCTTGGCCCCGTGGCGCAAGGGTAAGTCGCCATATTTTTTGCAAACCATCGAAGCCATTGCGCGGCATTTTGAGTTCGACAAGAACACCCCGTGGAAAGACCTTCCCGCCAAGGTGCAACAGGTATTCCTGCGCGGCTCTGGTGATGAGGAAATCCAGTTCCGTTATGATGAGGGCGGGCGAGTCTATCAGGTGACACGCAGCTTTGAGGGCGTTATTCCGAATATGGAACGCCGCTATCGCGAAACCGACAGCGCCTGGATTCGGGAAGAATTCGAGCGTTATCAGAACAACCGTCCTTGCGGGGCCTGTGAAGGCTACCGTCTGCGACCCGAAGCTTTGGCCGTCAAGATCGCGGGTCTGCATGTGGGGCAGGTGGTTCAGATGTCGATCCGTGAGGCCTTGGCCTGGGTTGAGGACGCCCCGAACCATCTGAGCGTACAAAAGAATGAGATTGCTCGGGCGATTCTGAAAGAGATTCGCGAGCGCCTCGGATTCCTGAATAATGTGGGTTTGGAATATCTTACGCTGTCTCGTTCTAGTGGAACGTTGTCCGGTGGCGAAAGCCAGCGTATCCGGTTGGCCAGCCAGATTGGGTCGGGCCTGACGGGCGTGTTATATGTGTTGGACGAGCCTTCGATCGGGTTACATCAGCGGGATAATGACCGGCTGCTGGGGACGCTCAAGAATCTGCGCGATCAGGGCAATACGGTGATCGTGGTCGAACATGACGAAGAAGCGATCCGCGAGGCTGATTACGTGTTCGATATTGGCCCCGGTGCCGGTGTGCATGGCGGGCAGGTGGTCAGCCATGGAACGCCAGAGCATATCGCGGCGGATGCGGCCTCGATGACCGGGCAATACCTGTCGGGCACGCGCGAGATTGCTGTGCCGACTGACCGGCGCAAAGGGAACAAGAAAAAGCTGAAGGTCGTCAAAGCCACCGGGAATAACCTGAAAAACGTCACGGCAGAATTTCCGCTGGGTAAGTTCGTTTGTGTGACCGGTGTATCGGGTGGCGGCAAGTCGACTTTGACGATTGAGACACTGTTCAAAACCGCCTCGATGCGATTGAACGGCGCGCGGCAGACGCCTGCGCCCTGTGAGACGATCAAGGGTCTGGAGCATCTGGACAAGGTGATCGACATTGACCAACGCCCAATTGGGAGGACTCCGCGTTCGAATCCAGCAACTTACACCGGAGCTTTCACTCCGATCCGCGACTGGTTTGCCGGTCTGCCGGAAGCCAAGGCGCGAGGGTACAAGCCGGGACGGTTTAGCTTTAATGTCAAGGGCGGCCGGTGCGAGGCGTGTCAGGGCGATGGCGTTATCAAGATTGAGATGCACTTTCTGCCTGACGTCTATGTCACCTGCGAAACCTGCAAGGGTGCGCGCTACAATCGCGAAACGCTGGAGATCAAGTTCAAGGGCAAATCCATCGCCGATGTCCTTGATATGACTGTAGAAGACGCGCAGGAGTTCTTTAAGGCCGTGCCTTCAATTCGCGATAAGATGGACGCACTGGCGCGTGTTGGGCTGGGCTATATCAAGGTTGGGCAGCAGGCCACGACCTTGTCCGGGGGCGAGGCGCAGCGGGTGAAATTGTCCAAGGAATTGTCCAAACGCTCGACTGGGCGGACGCTGTATATTCTGGATGAACCAACGACGGGTCTGCATTTCGAAGACGTGCGCAAGCTGTTGGAAGTGCTGCATGAACTGGTCGATCAGGGCAATACGGTCGTGGTGATCGAACACAATCTGGACGTGGTCAAAACCGCTGACCATATCATCGACATAGGTCCCGAAGGGGGCGATGGCGGTGGTGAGATCGTGGCCACCGGCACGCCCGAAGATGTGGCCGACGTCGAGCGTAGCCATACTGGACGATACCTGAATCAGATGCTGAACTCTGAACAGGTCGCGGCGGAATAGCGTCAATACTGCGCGTATCGCAGCATATGCCAGTGGCGCAGTAATGGTGGGAAGAAAAGAAACACAAAGCCGAAATTCACATAGGCAAACACCATCATCGGCAGCCACATGGCGACGCCAATCAGTCCGACAAATCCGGCAATGCGGGTCGCTGTTACGGGTTTCACCATGCGGTTCAGCATTGCGTGGAACAGCCGTCCACCATCCAGCGGCATCAATGGCAGCATGTTGAAAATCGCCAGCCACAGGTTCAATTGTGCGGTCACGACCAAAACCCAACCCAGCGCGGGAGAGGAAACGAAGGGCTCGACCAGTGAACACACTGCCCAAAGGGTCAGGTTCACTATTGGCCCCATGGCCACGATCAACTCATCCTCGTACGACGAGGTCGAGCGGCGATGTTCGCAAAATCCACCACCGCAATAAAGGACGACGCGGTTGACGGGGACGCCCTGGATCAAACAACCCCAAGCGTGCCCGAGTTCGTGCAGCAGGATCGAGCCCAGCAAAATACCCACGAATCCAAGCGCATAGGGCAGGGTCCCGGGGTCGAAGCTGAATCCGACGATGATCAGAACCAGTAAAATCAGGCTCTGGTTCAATTGAATGGGTACGTTCCACGGGCCGCGGAACTCAAAAATCGCACCGTCACTATACATATTCAATCCTCGCAATAACGAGAATCGTGATGACGCAGAATTGCGTCAAAAATTGGGTGCTATCGTTGAGGTTGTGTGACCTAGTTCAGAATGTCGACGACCGCGCCGATCAGGTTCAGCACTTTGCGCGTTTCGGGGTCGACCCGGTAAACGTAATCGCCAGCTCGGATATACGAACCGCGATCTAGACCATAACGATAAGGGTCATTGATCCAGCGGTAGTCGTTATTGATGAACTCGCCGTTGCGATACAGTTTTTTGGCCTGGCCAGGCGGAACGCAAGGTACGTTTTTCTTGGCCAGACCCGGTGGGCAATGGCCACCCTTGTTTTTGACCTGAATCACAGGTTGCGAAGGGAGGCGAAAAACGTTGTCCGTAGTCTTGCCGTTGCCTTTACCATTGCCTGCCATCACCGCCGCAGGAGCGGCCACCAGAGTGGAAACTGTTAACAAAACTGCCAAAACGCGTGACATCGTGATCTCCGACACAAAACTGCTCTGACTCGATAGATGGCGGTCCGAAGGTCGGCGGTCAACCCCGCGGGCAGATACCCGCCCACGGGATAATATCATCCGCGTCCGCGTTTTTCGAACCGGGGCAGCATGGCAGAAAAGTCCTTGCCCAGCCCGTTCTCGGCCTCGACAAACTGCTCATAAAGCGCAGTGGCCGCCTGTCCCATCGGAGTATCAGCATCCGAGCTTTCGGCCGCTTGCTGGCTGAGGCGCAGGTCCTTGAGCATCAGTTCCGCCGCAAAGCCCGGTTGGTAATCGTTGTCCGCCGGGCTGGCAGGTCCTACACCGGGCGCGGGGCAATAAGCGTTCATCGTCCAGCTATAGCCCGAGGACGTGCTGACCACGTCGAACATCTTTTGCCGGTCCAGACCCAGCTTGTCAGCCAGCGCAAACGCCTCACAGGTGGCGATCATAGTGACGCCGAGGATCATGTTGTTGCAGATCTTGGCGGCCTGACCGGCACCAGAGCCACCGCAATGCACGGCCTTTTGCCCCATGATGTCGAACAGTGGGGCGGCCTTGGCGAAGGCCTCCTCAATGCCACCTGCCATAAAGGTCAGGGTTCCGGCAGCGGCACCGCCAATCCCTCCGGACACGGGTGCATCCACGGCCAAGACGCCAACTTGAGCGGCTTGGTCTGCGACTGCGCGGGCACTGTCCACATCTACGGTCGAGCAATCCACCCAGACCGCGCCCGAATCCATTGCGGGCAAGATCTGGTCAGCGACAGCACGCAGTATCTGGCCGTTGGGCAGCATGGTGATGACGATCTCGGCACCGACGGCGGCTTCAGCCCCCGAAGCGGCCATAACTACGCCTGGAACGTCTACGTCTGCCATGTCAAAGCCTGCAACCTCGTGCCCGGCCTTGGACAAATTGGCAGCCATCGGATTGCCCATATTCCCAAGGCCGATAAACCCGATCTTCATTCCTCAATCCTCCTCGAATGTCAGCGTATTGCTGCCCAGCGGTTGTAGCATCCGCGACACTTCGACAATGGGGACAGTCCGGTCTTGGTGCTTCCAGCGGGGTGTGCGGTCCTTGTCGATAATCTGTGCACGGATACCTTCCAGAAAATCTCCGTGCTCGCTTGCGCGGTAGGTAAAGCGGAATTCATGTTCCAGCGCTTTCCGAATGGTCAGGTTAGGCCCGCGCAGCCGGTGCAGCATTTCGATACAGCAGGCCATGGAAAGGGGCGAACCTCGGTTCACCATTTTCAATGCGCTCGCCGCAAAATCCGTGTCTGACGCGGTCAGGGTGTTGAGGATGTCCTGCAACCCTTCACCATCAAAATGCATGTTGATCTGGTCCTGTTGTGCGGCGAGTTTGCCGTCAGGGGCGTCTTGGGCATGGGCGGCCAGCAGGCTTGCGTCGCCAGAGGCTTCGAGCATGTCGATCAGGTCAGCCCATTGCGCTGTCGGGATGTAGTGATCGGCGAATCCGGCGAAAATCGCGTCGGCGGGGCTCATACGGTGGCCGGTTATGCCCAGATATTCGCCCACCCGACCGGGGGCCAGCGCAAGCATCAGCGAACTGCCCACATCCGGCACCAGACCGATGCCGCATTCGGGCAGGGCGATCTGGCTGCTTTCGCCCACGACGCGATGACTGCCGTGACATCCGATCCCAACGCCGCCGCCCATGGTAAATCCTTGCAGGAAACTGACGACCGGTTTGGGGTATTCGAAGATCAGCGCATTCAGGCGGTATTCATCCCGCCAGAACGTCTGACCATATGCGAAATCGCCCTTGGTGCCGGTCTCGTAAAGCTCGGCAATGTCGCCCCCGGCGCAAAATGCTTTGTCGCCCTCGGCGTCAAAGATGATCAGATCCACCGCATCATCCTCGCGCCAGTTGCGGAGCGCCGTGTCGATGGCCATGCACATGTCATAGCTGAGCGCGTTCAGGGCCTTGGGCCTGGTCAGAGTGATCCGTCCGGCGCGGCCCGCTGTTCGAATGTCGATATCAGCCATGGCGCCCTCAACGATTGGCCAGCATCTGGCGCGACACGATCACGCGCATGATTTCATTCGTGCCTTCAAGGATCTGATGCACGCGCAGGTCGCGGACCAGCTTCTCGATCCCGTAGTCTGCAAGGTAGCCATATCCGCCATGCAGTTGCAGGCACTGATCCACCACTTTCGATCCGGTCTCGGTCACGAATTTCTTGGCCATGGCACAGAACTTGGTGGCATCGGGCGCGCCCTGATCCAATTTCCACGCGGCTTGGCGCAGGAATGTGCGCGCGGCCTGCAAATCGATCTCCATATCGGCCAGACGGAATTGCAGCGCCTGAAACTGGTCGATGGACTGACCGAACGCCTGCCGTTCGGACATATATTGCAACGTCATATTCAGCCCCGCTTGCGCGGCCCCTAACGAGCATGAGGCGATGTTAAGCCGTCCGCCATCTAGGCCCTTCATCGCGTATTTGAACCCGTCGCCTTCGACACCAACAAGGTTTTCGGCTGGGATTTTGCAATCATCGAACTGCACCTGCGCCGTGGGTTGGCTTTTCCATCCCATTTTCTGCTCCAAAGCGCCGAAGGACAGGCCGGGGGCGCCGTCCTCGACATAGACCGTTGAAATCCCCTTGGGACCGTCCTGTCCCGTGCGCACCATGCAGACATAGGCGTCGGAATAACCACCTCCTGAGATGAACGCCTTGGTCCCGTTCAGCATGTATCCTTCATTGCTGCGGTCCGCGCGCGTTTTCAGCGCAGCAGCATCCGAGCCCGAGCCCGGTTCGGTCAGGCAATAGCTGAGAACGGTATTCAGGCTGAGAACATCGGGCATGATACGTGCTTTAAGCGCGTCCCCGGCGAAACTGTCCAACATCTTCGCGCACATGTTGTGAATCGAAAGAAACGCCGCGACGGACGGGCAGGCCATCGACAACGCCTCGAACACCATTGTGGCATCCAGACGCGACAGGCCCGAACCTCCACTGTCTTCAGAGACGTAGAGGCCGCCGAATCCAAGCTCTCCGACACGTGGCCACAGGTCTTTGGGGATGGTCCCTTCAGCCTCCCACTGTCGAGCATAGGGGGCTATGTTCTCCTGCCCGAAATCATAGGCCATGTCGAAGATCGCAGTCTGCTCTTCGGTCAAAGCGAAATCCATGGCTTCCCTCCCACGCCGACGGATGAATTGAACGAGTGTTTATTTCCTAATCCTTACAGAAATTTTTCACGGCCAGCAATTCCCAGCATCTGTCTATTGGGGATTAAAGGTCGTGGTGAAATTCCTCGATCAGGTGTTGGACAACCGCTTTTCCCGGATCTTCGCCACGGGCGGATGCCTCGGCATAAACGCGTCGCTGACGTGTGGCCGATGTTCCGTTCTGCGCGATTTGTTGCAACCGCGCGAGTTCGGTCATTGTACCAAGTGCCTCGGTGTCTTCGGCCAGTAGTCCCATCAGTTCGCCCATCAGTTCGGGCATGGGCTTGATCGAGCGGTCGCCAAAGTCGATCATGCCCTCGCCGACGCCATAGCGCTGTGCGCGCCAACGGTTTTCTCCGATCAGGAACTGGTCATAGTTGCGCCAGCGTAAATTTCTGGCTTTCAACCGGCATAGCATCCGGGTCAGAGCCTGAACCATCGCAGCCAAAGACAAGGCGTGTTCCAGCCGGGGCTGCACGTCCATTATGCGCGTCTCAAGCGTTGGGAAGCGGTGTGATGGGCGCAGATCCCACCAGATTTTCGACGTATCCTCGATCACGCCAAGCTCCACCAGAATACCGGTGGTGCGCTCATATTCGTCCCAACTGGCCAAGGCTGGGGGCAACCCGGTGCGTGGAAGGTTGTCAAAGACCGTCAAACGGTACGAGGACAGCCCCGTATCCTCACCGTTCCAATAGGGGGATGAGGTGGACAAGGCCAGCAGATGAGGCAGGAAGTAGGCCAGTTGCGGCATCAGATCAGCACGCAGGGCAGGGTCTTGAACCCCGATATGGACATGCATCCCACAGATCAGCATTCGCCGCGCCACGCCGCCCAAGGCATGTTGCAGCGCGTCATAGCGTTCCTTGCGCGTGTGGTGCTGCTTCTTCCAGTCGGCAAACGGATGGCACGACACCGCAATTGGTGCGAGGTTGTAGTCTGCCGCGCGTTTGGCCACGCAGGACCGTAGGCGTTTCAGGTCCTCTCGTGCGGCGGCGATAGTGGCATGGGGGCGGGTGCCAACCTCGATCTGACATTGCAGGAATTCGGGGCTGACCTGGCCTTGGAAGTCGGTCTGGCAAGCCTCCATCAACGCCTCGGGCGCTTCGGCAAGTTCGCATGTGTCGCGGTTGACCAGAAGATACTCTTCCTCGATACCCAGCGTGTATTCTTGCTGCATGGTCGCCCTCGTAGGTTATTCCAAACAGTGAATACGGAAATGATCGTCTTGCCAAGTGTTTGGCTTGCGAAGCCCCCGGCGCCGGCGATAAGAACCCTTCAGTCAACAGTCCAAACCCCGGAGCGTTCGCGTGAAACCCAGGAAATTCCGAAAAATCAACGACGCCCTTGAGGAACTTGGGGTTAAACTGATCGACAAAGCCCCCGAAAATGACGAACGCGCCCGCCTTGAAGCGTTTGAGAGGGCAGGAGGCTTGACACGACCCGCCTATGCCTTGTCGCCGGGTATGGAGGAGTTCGATATCGCGCCGCTGGCGGCCGAATATGCCGAACATGCCGATGCGCTGGCCGCGTTGAAGGACCCGGCGCGCAGTCAAACCGGCTATCGGATTGGCAATGGCTATTATGATAGCCCCGATGCCGATGCCTTGTACCTGATGATCCGTCGGTTCAAACCTCGAAGGGTGATTGAGGTCGGCTGCGGCAACTCAACGCGCGTGACCCGGCAAGCGATCATCGACGGCGGGCTCAAGACGCAGATCACCGCGATTGACCCCTATCCGCGTGCAGACATCGCCCATGTGGTGGATCATTTCGAACAGAAACGGCTGGAAGAGGTCGACCCCGCGCTGTTCGATCAGTTAGAGGCGGGCGACATCCTGTTCATCGATTCCAGCCACGTCGTACGCATAAGCAATGACGTCGCACACTTGTTCTGTCGCATCATTCCTGCACTGAAACCCGGTGTCGTGATCCATGTGCACGATGTTTTTTTGCCCTACGAATATCCCAAGCGATTCTTCTATGACTGCCCCGGTTGGGGCGAGCAGTACATGCTGCACGCTTTGCTGCAATCTGGCGCGTTTTCAATGCTTTGGCCGGGGTATTACCTGCAACACGATCGTCCTGATGCGGTCGAGTCTTTGCCGTTCCTGGGCGATGGTCGAGCGCAAAGTATCTGGGTGCAGATCAAAGAAAATTGAACTCAAAGTGATCCGCTGCGGCTGAGGCCCCGTAACCCTTTCCATAACACGCTGGAGAGGAGATACAGCCATGTTCCGCCAAACACTGATGGGTGCCGCAGCCGCACTTGCCCTGACACTGCCGGTCAAGGCGCAAGCCGCCGACATCGTGGACACCGCCGTTTCGGCCGGGTCGTTCGAAACGCTTGTTGCCGCTGTTCAGGCTGCTGGTCTGGTCGACACGTTGAAAGGTGACGGCCCGTTCACCGTATTCGCCCCCACAGATGAGGCATTTGCCGCCTTGCCCGAAGGCACAGTAGAAACGCTTCTGCTGCCCGAGAATAAGGATCAACTGGTCGAAATTCTGACCTATCACGTGGTCCCGGCCAAGGTCATGTCCGGTGACATTGCTGGTAAGCGTGCAAAGGTACTGACGGTCCAAGGTGATCGACTGAGCGTCAACGCCAAGCGCGGGGTTAAAGTCAACGACGCCGAAGTCATTCAGGCTGACATTGAAACCAGCAACGGTGTGATCCACATTGTCGACGCAGTCATCCTGCCGGAATAACGCGCTGTAAAGTCATGAAAAAACCCCGGTCCTTGCGGCCGGGGTTTTGTGTTTCAAACCAGTCGAACTTGGGTTCCGACCTGGACGAGGGGATAGAGCTCCTCGACATGCTGATTGTAGAGCCCGATACAACCGGACGAGCTTTGACGTCCAATCTTGCGGGTATCATGGGTGCCATGCACCAGATAGGCAGGCCAGCCAAGATACATAGCCCGCGTGCCCAGCGGATTGCCCGGTTCACCGCCTTCCATGCGGATCGGCAGATCAGGATCACGCTCGCGCATCGACGCGGTCGGTGTCCAGCTTGGGTTTTCGCGTTTGCGTACAACCTCGGTATAGCCGCGCTTTGTCAGCTCTTCACTCATGGGGACTGAGCTGGGATACAGTTTGTAGGTCCCGTCCGGGCCCCAATAATGCACCGCGCGGCTGGTGATGTCGGCCAACAGAGCACCAACACCCAGCTCATCAAAATGGTCCTGCCAGTTCTGCTGCGAGAAGGACGAAACGTTACGGCGCACCGGAAGCTGCGTGCTGATCGCGTCTTCGTTCTGCGGGAATGCGTCAGAGCTTTGGGCGCGCACAAGGGCAGGGGTGGCCAACAGGGACGCTGCCCCCAACAAGGCAGAGCGACGGGTCAAGCGGGAATTGGACAATTTGGCCTCCGGTTCAGGAACTGCTCGGTCTGTATTTTGTCGATAAAATATTGGCGATCGATGCACATTTCCAGACATCTTGGCCTGAATTTATCGTGAAATCGGCGCTTCGGCCTGAATTCGGCAGACCGTTGCCGAAAAAAACCGGCCCCCGAAGGGGCCGATTCAAAAACTACGTGGCATTTAGTCCATGGCTTTGAAGTTAAATTCGCCGCCTTCTTTGATGCCCGATGGCCAGCGCGCCGTGACCGTTTTTGTCCGGGTGTAGAATTTGAAACTGTCCGGGCCGTGCTGGTTCAGATCGCCAAACATGGATTTCTTCCAACCGCCAAAGGTGTGATAGGCCAGCGGAACCGGGATCGGAACGTTAACGCCCACCATACCGATGTTCACACGGCTGGCAAAGTCACGCGCGGTGTCACCGTCACGGGTGAAGATCGCGGTGCCGTTGCCATATTCATGGTCCATCGCCAGTTTCAGTGCTTCTTCATAAGATCCCGCGCGGACAGTCGACAGGACCGGACCAAAGATCTCTTGCTTGTAGATGTCCATATCCGGGGTCACGCGGTCGAACAGGTGTGGGCCGACAAAGAAGCCGTCCTCATAGCCCTGTAGGCTGAAGTCGCGGTTGTCGACGACCAGTTCTGCGCCTTGTTCGATGCCCGAGTTGATCAGGCCAAGGATACGCTCTTTCGCGGCTCCGGTGACGACGGGGCCCATGTCCACGTCATCGCCTGCTGTATAGGGGCCGACCTTCAGCTTTTCGATGCGCGGCACCAGCTTTTCGATCAGCGCATCGGCGGTTTCCTCACCCACAGGAACGGCGACCGAAACTGCCATGCAGCGTTCGCCAGCCGCGCCAAACCCGGCACCGACCAGTGCGTCGGCGGCCTGATCCAAATCCGCGTCGGGCATGACGATCATGTGGTTCTTGGCGCCGCCAAAGCACTGTGCACGTTTGCCATTCGCCGTGGCGCGGGAATAGATGTACTGCGCAATCGGGGTCGAACCCACGAAAGAGACGCCCTGAATGATCTCGCTGTCCAGCAGGGTATCCACGGCCTCTTTATCGCCATTGACTACTTGGAACACGCCCTTGGGCAGACCAGCCTCGACAAACAGTTCCGCCAGCATCAGCGGGACCGAGGGGTCACGTTCGGACGGTTTCAGAACCACGGCATTGCCGCAGGCCAGTGCCGGGCCCACGTGCCACAGCGGCATCATGGCGGGGAAATTGAACGGCATGATCGACGCCACAACACCCAGCGGTTGGCGCATGGAATACATGTCGATGCCGGGGCCTGCGCTGTCGGTGTATTCGCCCTTCAGCATCTGTGGTGCGCCGATGCAATATTCGATCACTTCCAAACCACGCTGAAGGTCGCCTTTGGCGTCAGGGATGGTCTTACCGTGCTCGCGGCTGAGCGCCTCGGCCAGCTTGTCCATGTCGCGGTTCATCAGGCCAACCATGGCCATCATCACCCGCGCGCGTTTCTGCGGGTTGGTGGCTCCCCACGCGGGTTGCGCAGCGGCGGCGCTTTCGATGGCAGCCGTGGTCTCGGCCGCATTGGCCATCGGGCATATGTATTGAACTTCACCCGTAGCAGGGTTGAAGACGTCGTCAAAGCGACCAGACGTGCCGGACACGTTCTCGCCGTTGATGAAATGGGACAGTTCGGACATTGCGAATTCCTCCGTTACCTTTGCGCGCACAATAGGCTTGCAAAAATCGCGTGAACAGAGGCAATGTCTCAAATATGTTTTGCAAAAATGCAAAGAGTATGCGGTGACGCCGAATTGGGATGATATGCGGGTGTTTCTGGCGGTTGCGCGCGAAGAAAGCCTGTCCGCCGCGGGTCGGCAACTTAAGATCGACCCCGCGACAGTGGGCAGACGGATTGCTCGGCTTGAGGCTTCGCTGAACGCGCCTTTGTTCACCAAATCTCAGCAAGGCTATGTTCTGACCTCAGCCGGAGAACGTCTGCTAGGTCACGGGTTGAAAGCGGAAGAGGCGATGCGCGCTGCAGCAGGGGCCATGGCGGGGTCGTCCAAAACGCTAAGTGGCCAGATAAGGATCGGGGCCCCCGATGGTTGCGCCAACTATCTGCTGCCACAGGTTTGCGCGCAAATCTGCGATGCCAATCCCGATCTGGATATCCAGATCCTCGCCTTGCCCCGTGTCATCAACCTATCCCGACGCGAGGCGGATATGGCTGTGACCGTCAGCGCGCCGACGGCAGGCCGGGTGCTGGTTCAGAAAATCACCGACTACCGGTTGCATCTGGTTGCCAGTGACGAATATCTTTCCGCGCGGCCCGCGATCCCAACGCCCGAAGCACTGAAAGGGCATCGGATGATCGGCTATATCCCGGACATGATCTTTGACCGGGAACTCGACTACCTGGTCGATCTTGGGGTTGACCGTGTCGCACTTGCATCGAATTCCGTATCGGTCCAGTTGCGCCAGGTTGCCTTGGGCTCTGGGGTTTGTGTGGCCCACGATTTCACGCTGCCATTCCATCCAAATCTGCGGAAAATCCTGACGGATCATGTCAGTCTGACCCGGAGTTTTCATCTGGTCCGACATCAAGGGGATCAGCGAAACGAGCGCCTGAACCGGTTTGCAACTGCGCTGACCGCTGGAATTCGTGACGAAGTGGCGCGGCTGGAAGCGGCAGCTTCATCTTGACACATTCAAACATTCCGGCAACGCTTTGGAAAACAGCAAGTTATTTCGGAGGTTTCGCCTATGCTTGTTCAGGCCATTCTGAAATCCAAGGCCACCGAAGGGGTCATGACGGTTGCCCCGGACGTGACCGTGTCCGATGCGTCGAAAATTCTGGCAGAAAAGCGGATCGGTACGGTTGTGGTGTCCGAGGATGGCGGGAAATCCGCAGCAGGCATTCTGTCGGAACGCGATATCGTCCGTGAACTTGCGGCCAGCGGCAGCGGATGCCTCAGCAAACCGGTCAGCGCCTACATGACCAGCGATCTGGTAACGGCGACGCGTCAGGATTCGGTCCAAGATGTCCTGAGCCGCATGACCGAAGGACGGTTCCGTCACATGCCTATTGTCGAAGATGGTAAATTGATCGGCATCGTTACACTTGGGGATGTGGTCAAAGCGCAATTGTCCGAACTGGCAATGGAGAAAGAGGCGCTGGAAACCATGATAATGGGGCACTAATCGCCTCGATATCCACGCCAACCTATTGCACCTGCGGCAGAGTTGTGTTTGCTTGCGCAGAAATTTTGTTGCGCAGGAGGCGGCGATGAGGGTTGGATTATATCCCGGAACTTTTGATCCGATCACCTTGGGTCATATCGATATCATTCGCCGCGCATCCGCACTTGTGGACAAGCTGGTGATTGGGGTTGCGATCAACCGCGACAAGGGACCTTTGTTCACTTTGGAAGAACGCGTCGCCATGATCGAGGCTGAATGCGCGCATCTGACCGAGCAGACCGGCACGGAAATCGTTGCGCATCCCTTTGAAAACCTGCTGATTGATTGTGCCCGCGATGTTGGGGCTCAGATCATCGTGCGGGGCCTTCGGGCCGTGGCGGATTTCGAGTATGAATTCCAGATGGTCGGGATGAACCGCGCGCTGGACAATTCGATTGAGACGGTCTTTCTGATGGCCGAGGCCCGCCATCAGGCGATCGCCTCGAAACTGGTGAAAGAGATTGCCCGTCTGGATGGGGACGTGTCGAAATTCGTCACGCCCCGTGTCGATGCGGCGTTGAAAGAGCGTCTAGGTTAACGCGCCCATAGCCGCTGCTGTATCCAGCATCCGGTTCGAGAAGCCCCATTCGTTATCATACCAGGCCAGCACCCGGACCAGAGTGCCGTCGGTTACCTTCGTCTCGGGCAGGGACACGGTCGAGCTGTGGGAATCGTGGTTAAAATCGACCGAGATCAGTGGGCGCTGTTCCGCCGCAAGTACGCCGGGGATCTTGGCTGCCGCTTCTACGAACAGGGCGTTGACCTCTTCCTCGGTAGTAGGGCGCGAGACTTCGGCGACCAGATCGACAACCGACACGTTGGGCGTCGGTACGCGGATGGCCTGTCCGGTCAGTTTGCCTTGCAGCTGCGGTAGCACAAGACCCACGGCAGAGGCCGCTCCGGTTGTTGTCGGAATCATCGACAAAGCCGCGGCGCGGGACAGGTAGGGGTCTTTGCCAGCGGAATCGTGCACCGGTTGGCTGGCCGTATATGCGTGCACCGTCGTCATGTTGCCATGAACAATGCCAAGGCCCGCATCAAGGGCGGCAGCAACGGGTGATAGGCAGTTCGTGGTGCAAGACGCGTTCGACACAATGGTATCCTGAGCGGTCAACTCGTGATCGTTGACGCCGAATACGATCGTTTTCACGCCACCATCCCCACGGGCCGGTGCCGAGATCAGAACCTTCTTAGACCCATTTTCCAGATGACGGTCAGCAGCCTCGCGCGTGCGGAACACGCCGGTGCATTCCAGTACGACGTCCACATCGGACCAGTTCAGGTTTTCCGGGTCACGCTCGCTGGTCAAACGTATGGGACCGGCGCCAACATCCATTCCGGCTTCAGACAGCGTTACTGGCTTGGAGTACCTGCCATGGACACTGTCAAACTCGAACAGATGCGCGTTCATCTCGGGCATGGCCAGGTCGTTGATGGCGACGATTTCAACATCGGTTCGGCCAGTCTCCATAACAGCGCGCAATACGTTGCGTCCGATGCGTCCAAATCCGTTGATTGCCAGTTTGAGTGTCATGGTCTGCTCCGTCCGTCTTTCGGCTTGTGTTCGAGTTAGCGCTAACAAAGCCAGAACGAAGAAAAAGTCAAGCAAAACCTCTGTCAGCGCCAGACGGCGACCCAATCCAGGAAGGTAAAAAGTTTCTTGCCAAGGAACACGAAATGCTCGGGCCCGAACAGGGCATAGTCTAGGCAGGCGGCCCCCAGAATCAAAAGACCCAGCCAGATAGCTATTTGATTGGTCATCGAGGCCCCGAACGAAAATGCCCGCCCAGATAACCTGAGCGGGCAAATATGTTCAAGAATTCAATGGCGTCTTAGTTAAGACGGCCCATCGCAACTGCGACATCCGCCATGCGGACCGAGAAGGCCCATTCATTGTCATACCATGCCAACACGCGCACCATGCGGTCACCGACCACGCGGGTTTGATCCGGTGCGAAGATCGAGCTTTCTTCGGTGTGGTTGAAATCGGTCGAAACCAGCGGCGCGGGCTCATAGCCCAGAACGCGCTGCATATGACCCTGCGAAGCTTCACGCACGATAGCGTTGACCTCGTCTACGGTCACCTCGCGGCCGGCGCGGAAGGTCAGGTCCACGGCCGAGACATTCGGAGTCGGAACCCGGATTGCGGAGCCATCCAGACGACCTTTGAGGTTCGGCAGAACCTCACCCAGCGCCTTGGCAGCACCTGTCGAGGTTGGGATCATCGACATAGCGGCAGCGCGAGCGCGGTACAGGTCGCTGTGGCGGCGGTCCAGCGTGGGCTGGTCGCCGGTATAGGCGTGGATCGTGGTCATGATGCCATGCTCAATCCCGATGCCTTCGTCCAGAACCTTGGCAAGCGGAGCAAGGCAGTTTGTGGTGCAGGAGCCGTTTGAGACCATTTTGTCATCAGCAGCCAGGCTGTTGTGGTTCACGCCATAGACGATGGTTTTATCGACATTCTTGCCCGGAGCAGACAGCAGAACCTTTTGCGCGCCACGCTCAAGATGCGTCTTGGCTTTCAGGCCGTCATTGAACTTGCCGGTGCACTCCAGAACGACGTCGCAGCCTTCCCAGTCCAGCTCGTTCATGTCGTAGGTCGAGAACATCTCCATGGGGCCGCGGCCCAGATCCATGGTGTTGCCCTCGATCGAGACGTCGCGGGGGAAGCGCCCGTGGACGCTGTCATATTTCAGCAGATGCGCCGTGGTTTCCAGCGGGCCGGTTGCGTTGACCTTGATCACTTCGATGTCGTTGCGGGCCGATGCCGCGATATGCGACAGGGTGCAGCGGCCGATACGGCCAAAACCATTGATGCCGACCTTGATGGTCATATGACGTCTCCAAAATGCGCTTGCGTTGCAGGCGATATAGCGGCCCTAACGCGTTCTCAAAAGAGTAAAAGTGACATATTTTTAACGTGTTAGCGCAAACCTTGGCCGGTATCGCTAACGCTTGCGCTAGCTGAAAGATCAGGTAGGGTCCACCTGCGGCTGGTTACAGGAAGGAACTAGGCATGAGCGGTCTTTTGGCATTGCTGGACGATGTTGCCGGAATTGCAAAAGTTGCGGCATCGTCGGTTGATGATGTTGTTGCAGCGGCTGGCAAGGCGGGGGCCAAAACGGCGGGTGTAATCATTGACGATGCAGCCGTGACGCCAAAATACGTGCAAGGTTTCGCCCCGGCGCGCGAGTTGCCGATCATCTGGCGCATCGCGCGCGGGTCGGTTTTCAACAAGATCGTGCTGCTGCTGCCCGTTGCGCTGTTGCTGGCTAATTTCGCGCCTTGGCTGATCACGCCTTTGCTGATGCTGGGCGGGTCTTATCTATGTTTCGAGGGGGCCGAGAAGATTTTCCATGTCCTCTTCCCCCATGGTAGCCATGCCATCGACGAGGATATGAAAGTCCGAGATCCAGGCCATCTGGAAGAGCAGAAAGTCAAAGGTGCAATAAAGACCGATTTCATCTTGTCGGCCGAGATCATGACCATCGCGCTGGCCGCCATTGAGGCGCCGAACATCTGGATGCAGGCGGCGACGCTGGCTGTTGTCGGGATCGGCGTGACGGTTGCGGTCTATGGCTCGGTCGCGTTGATCGTGAAAATGGACGATGTGGGCCTGTTTCTGGCGCAGAACGCACCAACGCCGATCGGGCGCGGAACCGGGCGAGGCTTGGTCAAAGCCATGCCGATTGTGATGAAGCTGCTTTCAATCGTTGGGACCGCCGCAATGCTGTGGGTCGGCGGGTCGATCATCATCCACGGGCTCGAGGTTTTGGGCTTTGGCTGGCTGGGCCACCACATTCACGACTGGGCCTATGCGGTGGGCCATATGGTTTCAGCGCAATATGAAGACGCGGCTGAGTGGATCGCCAAGGCAACTATGGACGGTGTGTTCGGATTAGCCTGGGGGCTGGCGTTAATCCCGGTGGCGACAAAGCTGCTCAAATCGCACTGATCTGGCCAATCCGCGCCGCCACAATGAGCGGCGCGGCATCGTGTCAGAAACCGTTGGTATTGCCTTTGACCACAACTCCGGACCCGTCGATCTTGCCGTCTTTGAACAAGGTCACGGCGACCCCGTCAATTTTCAATTCCCAGCAATTCTTGGGGTCTGTGCCGTATTGAAAGCACATGCCACTATCCGTTGCTTCCCACTTGCCCGTGTAGCCCTCGCCCTTGATGGTGCCATCAGCGGCGTAATATTCGGTAAACGCGCCCGACAGCATACCTCCGGCATAGGTGTGGCCCGCCATGGTTTTCTGAATCTCTTCCTTGCTGGCAAATTCAGCCGCAAAGGCTGGGGCGGCGGTGGCTATGACAACGGCGCAGAGGACGGCGTGGAGTTTCATATTTGGTCTTCCCTGTGACTGGTTGGTTTTGCCGCAGGTAATGCGTTTCAGTGGGGAGGATAGGGCAGGCGGGGTCACAATGACTCACCAACCTGTGACAGGAAACAGGTATGAAAAAAGGCGACCACTGTGGTCGCCTTTTTTTTGATTTGATATGCGTTGCGGGTTAGCCCAGCAGGTCCTTGACCTTTGCAACGGTGGCCTCGGCAGTGATGCCGAAATGCTTATACAGCTCACCCGCGGGGGCCGACGCACCAAAACCCGACATGCCGATGAACCCAGCCTTGGCTTCACGGCCACGCTCGCCCAGCAGCCAGCGATCCCAGCCACCGGCGCGGACGGCGGCCTCGATGCCGACGCGGACGGCACCGGCGGGCAGCACGCGCTTGCGATAGGCTTCGTCCTGCTCGGCGAACAGCTCCATACAGGGCATGGAGACGACGCGGGTGCCGATGCCTTCGGCCTCAAGCATCGCTTTGGCTTCCATCGCCAGTGACACTTCCGAGCCGGTGGCAATCAGGATGGCCTGACGTTTGCCTTCGGCCTCGGCCAGAACATAAGCGCCTTGTGCGGTCAGGTTCTTGGTTTTGTGATCCTTGCGCACGGTCGGCACGCCCTGACGGGTCAGCGACAGGACCGAGGGGCTTTCCTTGAAGGTCAGCGCCAGTTCCCATGCCTCAGCCGTTTCAACCGTGTCGGCGGGGCGGAACACATAGGTGTTGGGCGTCGCGCGGCTGATGGCCAGATGTTCGACCGGCTGGTGGGTCGGGCCGTCTTCGCCCAGACCGATAGAATCGTGAGTCATCACGAAGACCGACGGGATTTTCATCAACGCGGCCAGGCGCATCGACGGACGCGCATAGTCGGTGAAGGCCATGAACGTGCCGCCATACGGGCGGATGCCACCATGCAGCGCCATGCCGTTCATCGCAGCGGCCATCCCGTGTTCGCGGATACCGTAGTGGATGTAACGGCCCTTGCGGTTTTCCGGCAGGAACACGCCCATATCCGCAGATTTGGTGTTGTTCGACCCTGTCAGGTCAGCCGAACCGCCAACGGTTTCGGTCATGATCGGGTTAACGACGTTCAGAACTTTTTCCGACGAGGCGCGGGTGGCCAGTTTCGGTTGGTCTTCCGAGGCTTGTTTCTTGAACGCGCGGATCGCGCCGGCCAGTTTCTTGGGCGCTTCAAACGCATAGGCGCGGTTGAACTCGGCCTGCTTACGCTCGGACAGCTCGGCAAAGCGGGCCTCCCATGCGGTGCGCTCGGCGGCACCACGGGCACCGATGGCTTCCCAAGCCGATTTCACGTCGGCAGGGATTTCAAACGCGCCATGCGGCCAGCCATAGCCTTCTTTGGCGGCTTTTAGTTGATCCTGATCGGTCAGCGCGCCATGGCCTTTTGATGTATCCTGAGCCGCGTGACCCAGAGCAATGTGGCTTTCGCACGCGATCATGGTCGGTTTGTTCGACTTTTTCGCTTGCACGATGGCTGTGTCGATGGCTTGCGGGTCATGGCCGTCGATCTCGATCACATGCCAGCCCGAAGCCGCGAAACGGCGCACCTGATCGGTCCGGTCTGCGATGTCCACGGTGCCGTCGATGGTGATGTTGTTGTTGTCCCAGAAGACAATCAACTTGCTCAGCTCATGACGTCCGGCGAGGGTGATCGCCTCTTGGCTGACGCCTTCCATCAGGCAGCCGTCGCCCGCGATCACATATGTATAGTGATCAACGACCTTCTTGCCGTAGTGCGCGCGCTGGATTTCCTCGGCCATGGCAAAGCCCACAGCGTTCGAGATACCCTGACCCAGCGGGCCGGTGGTGGTCTCAATTCCATCGACCAGAAAGTTTTCCGGATGGCCTGCGGTTTTTGCGCCCAACTGGCGGAAGTTCTTGATCTCGTCCAGCGTGACGTCAGCGTGGCCGGTCAGATACAGCAGCGAATAGATCAGCATCGAACCATGGCCGGCCGACAGGATGAACCGGTCGCGGTCGGGCCAGTTCGGGGCCGAGGCGTCAAATTTCAGGTGCTTTTCGAACAGCACGGTCGCAACATCGGCCATGCCCATCGGCATGCCAGAATGGCCGGAATTGGCGGCGGCGACGGCGTCCAGGGTCAGGGTGCGGATGGCCGCAGCTTTGTCCCAATGTTCGGGGTTTGCATTGCGCAGCGCAGTCAGGTCCACGGGCGTTATTCCTTTGGATTACGGGCAGATTGCGCGCTGAATACCACTCAGCCCTCAAAGTGCAAGCAGAACCGGGGGTTACGCGGTCGCAGTGGTTCAAGAATGCGGTCCAAGTGATTGAAAGCAAACAGTGGGTATTTTCCGCGCCATTCGGTTAGACTAGGCCAAGACGAAGACAATGTTGATTCGCACAAATCACATTTCAAGGAACCTTGGTAAACAGGTGGCACAGGTATGAGCCAGATCGAAGAACTACAACGTCGCATTGTCGCCGCGATGGAACGGATTGGGGCCGGCGTCGATGCCTTGGGCACCAAACCAGCAGATCCCTCCGGACAAGACGATGTACTGAAAGCTGCATTGGATGACGAAAAAGTTGCCAACGCGCAGCTTGAAGAGCGTTTGAAATCGCTGAAACAGCGCCACGAGCAAGAGGTCGACGCGATGCGCGCCGACATGGAAAACTTGCGTGCAGCCCCGGTCGAAGACCCTGAGGCGCCTCAATTGCGTCAGCAATTAGCAGAGGCGACCGCGAAACTGGCTTCTGTCGAAGCGGCGCGGGCCGAGTTGGCCGAAGCCAAGGCGGCTTTGGAAAATCAGGATGAACTGGACGCGCTGAAATCCGAAAACGAAGAGTTGAAGGCCGCGATCAACGGAGCTCTGGTTCTGGAAGAAGAAAACGCGCGTCTGCGGTCCGAATTAGCTGATAGCGAGCGGGTTGCTGAACTTTCGGCCGAGTTGGAGATGCTGCGCGCCGAACGCAGTAGCCACGGGGCCGCGATGTCGCGTCTGGATGATGACCTGCAACGGATGCGCAAGGCAAATGAACAGCTGCGCGAAACGGTAGATGAACTGCGGTCTGCCTCGCAAAACGGAATGCCGGATGCCGAATTGTTGAACCGCGCCACGGTGGCCGAGCTTGAGGCGACCCGCGCCGCACAAGCCACAGACGCGGCCGAAGCCCACGCAGTTCTGGCCCGGCTAGAGCCGTTGTTGTCGCGCGCGAAACTGGCGGAAGGTGAGGTGGAGTAATGCCCGAGGTGACCATTCAAATCGGCGGTCGTGGCTTTGAAGTCTCGTGCCAGCAGGGGGAAGAGGTGTTCTTGCAGGCCGCTGCCAAGATGTTGGACGACGAGGCTCAAGTGCTGTCGGATCAGATTGGCCGGATGCCGGAATCGCGGATGTTGCTGATGGCTGGGCTGATGCTGGCCGATAAGGCCGCCGCTACGGATGATCGTATCAAGATGCTGGAAGGCAAGCTGGCTGAGGTCGAGGCCGAGGTGCAGACCCTGCGCAACGCCCCGCAGCCTGAACCAGAGCGTGTCGAAGTGGCGGTCGTGCCGCCCTCGGTCACGGATACGCTGGCGGAACTGGCCGCACGGGCCGAGGCATTGGCGTCGGTGGTGGAAGAGAAAGCGGGATGAAATTTTTCCCTGCTACTGCGCTAGCTTCCATGCTGGGCATGTGGGGCAGCGTCGCGTCGGCCCAGATAGACGTCCTGCCTGTGACCTTCACATGCGAGAACGGCACGCCGCTGGAGGTGATCTTTTTCAACGCTGCAGACGGTGCAAGTGCTGCGGCGATGTTGGTGGATAACCGGTTGATTGCATTGGAGCAGACCATCAGCGGGTCGGGTATCCAATACCGCTCCAGCGGTCCGGGTGGCAGCTATGTCCTGCGCTCGAAAGGCTGGGACGCAACTGTCAGCTATCTGGCGGCAGGGGATGCCGCCAGCGAGCAGGTTGTTCTAAGCGATTGTAGTAGCCGCTAATCAGGCGTTAGCTTCGCGGATCTTGTCGGCGGCATCTTTGTTGTAGCCGACGCCATTGTCGTCAAACAGCGTGTCCAGTTCGCCGGACAGGGTCATCTCGGTGATGATGTCGCAACCGCCGACGAATTCACCTTTGACGTAAAGCTGCGGCACGGTCGGCCAGTCGGAATAATCCTTGATGCCCTGACGGACCTCTTCATCAGCTAGAACGTTCACGTCGGCATAGTCGACGCCCATATAGTTCAGCACACCAGCCACGCGGGACGAGAATCCGCATTGCGGCATTTCCTTGGTGCCTTTCATATACAGCACCACATCGTTGGCTTTGACGGTTTCGTCAATCTGGGTTTTCACGTCAGTCATTTCGCGTTTCCTTTGCTCTTCGGCATCATCGCTTTGGCATAGTCTTGAGGATCTTTCGGGACACGATATTGGGTGGAATGTCCACCTCCGGACCCGCCGGAATCATAGATGGTGAAAATCGTGCGGTATCCTAATCCGGGAAGAGTTCCTCTTTTTGATTGAGCGTCATTTTTGGATCTGCTTCGCGCCAACAGCGTCGTCAAGATTATGACGGCTGCAATGCCAACTATAACGCCAAATCCAAGATCCATTTTACTCCGGCACTTTCGTCGTCAACGCCAGCGCGTGCAACTCTCCATCTGGGCCGTCCATCTTGCCTTTCAAGGCCGCATAGACCGCGCGCTGTTGTTGAACCCGGTTTTTGCCGCGAAAGCTCTCGTCCACGACCATGGCGGACATATGCACGCCATCACTGCCGCCGACTTGAATTTCCGCATCGGGAAAGGCTTCGCGCAGCAGGTGTTCGATTTCGTGGGCGCTCATCGGCATGTAGGTTACTCCTGAAGGTCTTTCCCAAGATGTAGAGCGCCAAAGCGGGGCGCGCAAGTGGTCCTGAGATGACAAAACCCGCGCCGGTTCAAGCGCGGGTTTCGGTATCGTTTACTTAGGCTATATTAGGCGACAGCTTCGGCAAAGCTGCTGCGGAAGGTGGCGGTCAGTTCATCCAGCGCAGCCTCAGAGCCTCCGATCTTCACCGTCTCACCGGTAAAGCGGCCGACCGACTCCAGCGGCACTCCGGCCTGACCGGCGGCGATCATCAGAGCCTCGGCCTGATCAAAGTTGCAGGCGATCAGATAGCGCGCCTGATCCTCACCGAACAGGAACTCGGTTGGGGCGTCGTCCAGATGCACACCGACGCCAGCCGCCTCGGCCAGTTCGAACGCCGCCAGCGCAAGGCCGCCGTCGCCCAGATCGGTACAGGCTTTGATCATCTCGCGGTTGGCGCGGATGAATTCGCCGTTGCGCTTTTCGGCCTCCAGATCGACATGGGGCGCGTCGCCATCTTCGCGGTTGAACACCTCGGCCAGCAGGGCGGATTGCCCCAGATGGCCGTTGGTTTCGCCGATGACAAGAGCGACATGGCCTTCGCGGACCTCGTCGCCGATGATGTCGTCGGTATGGGCCAGTAGACCAACCGCGCCGATGGTCGGGGTGGGCAGGATCGCCTGACCGTCGGTCTCGTTGTACAGCGAGACGTTGCCCGATACGATCGGCATATCCAGTGCGGCGACAGCCTCGCCAATGCCTTTGATCGCGCCGACGAACTGGCCCATGATCTCGGGCTTTTCGGGGTTACCGAAGTTCAGGTTGTCGGTGGTGGCCAGCGGAGTGGCCCCGACGGAGGTCAGGTTGCGATAGGCTTCGGCCACCGCCTGTTTGCCGCCCTCAATCGGGTTGGCGCGCACATAGCGCGGGGTCACGTCGCTGGTGAAGGCCAGCGCCTTGTCGGTGCCATGTACGCGGACCATGCCCGCGCCCAGACCCGGCGTGCGGGCGGTGTCGGCCATGACCATGGTGTCGTATTGTTCATAGACCCATTGCTTGCCCGCATAGTTGGGCGAGGCGAGCAGGGCGCGCAGACCGTCAATCGGGTCGATCTGAGGCACTTCGGCGAGGTCTTCAGCCGCAGGTGTTTCGACCCAGGGGCGGTCGTACTCGGGCGCGGTCGAAGACAGTTTCGACAGAACCAGATCGGCTTTGACCTCGCCGTTGTGGACGATCAGGAAACGGTCCTCGGCAATGGTTTCGCCAACGATGGCGAAATCCAGATCCCATTTCTCGAACACGGCGCGGGCCTCGGCCTCAAGCTCGGGCTTGAGGACCATCAGCATCCGTTCCTGAGATTCCGACAGCATCATCTCGTACGCGGTCATGTTCTCTTCGCGCTGGGGGACGTTTTCAAGATCCAGACGCACGCCAAGGCCGCCTTTGTCGCCCATCTCAACCGCGGAACAGGTCAGGCCCGCAGCACCCATGTCTTGGATCGAGATCACGGCGCCGGTTTGCATCAGCTCCAGTGTCGCCTCCATCAGGCGCTTTTCGGTGAAGGGGTCACCGACCTGAACGGTGGGGCGTTTCTCTTCGATTGTGTCGTCAAATTCGGCCGAGGCCATGGTTGCACCACCAACGCCATCACGGCCGGTTTTGGCACCAAGATAGACGACAGGCATGCCGACGCCCGAGGCGGCCGAGTAGAAAATCTTGTCGCTATCCGCCAGACCAGCGGCAAAGGCGTTCACAAGGCAGTTGCCATTATAGGCCGGGTGGAACCGCACCTCGCCACCCACGCAGGGCACACCGAAGCAGTTGCCGTACCCGCCGATGCCTTCGACCACACCATTCACAAGCTGGCGGGTTTTGTGGTGGCCGGGTTCGCCAAAGGACAGCGCATTCATCGACGCAATGGGACGCGCCCCCATGGTAAAGACGTCGCGCAGGATGCCGCCCACGCCGGTCGCCGCGCCTTGGTAGGGTTCGATATACGAGGGGTGGTTGTGGCTTTCCATTTTGAACACCACGGCTTGACCGTCGCCAATATCGACCACGCCTGCGTTCTCACCGGGTCCGCAAATCACTTGCGGGCCAGAGGTGGGCAGGGTGCGCAGCCATTTCTTGGAGGACTTGTAGGAACAATGCTCGTTCCACATGGCCGAGAAAATACCCAGCTCGGTAAAGGTCGGCTCGCGCCCGATGATTTCGAGGATCATGTCATATTCGTCGGGCTTAAGCCCGTGTGCGGCAATCAGATCCGGGGTGATGGCGGGCTCTTGCATCTTATGTCCTGTGTCCAAAGGGGCCGAGATTGCGCGCCTTTTAGGGCAAGGGCGCGCCCGTGGGAAGGGTCAAGTCACCGCAGGGTGGTCTGGATGAAGAAAAACGGGCCCCGCAAAGGTGCAGGGCCCGCGTATTGGTTCAAAAAGCGTAGGCTCAGGCCGGGGCTTCGCCCTTGTTGACTGCATCGGCGGCGGCGGCACCGACGGCTGCTTTTTGCTCTTCGGAGAGGTTCTCGTTCTCTTCCAATCCCGGAATGGCAACCCGAACTTCTCGGCGCGCAAAATCGATGCCGTTGGCATTAAATTCCGCCTTCACGCGATTGAAAATCTCTTTGCGGAGCGTGAACTGTTTGCCGGGTTTGGCCATGAATTTGCCCCGGATAATCATACCGACATCGTCGAAATCGAATACACCTTGCGATTTGAACGGTTGCAGGAAGCCGTCCTTGTGGGTCTCGTCCTGCATCATCTCGGCCCCGATCTTCTTGAAGATTTTCTTGACCTTGTTGGGATCGGTATCAAACGGCACGGTAAATTTCAGCTTCATGATGACCCAGTCGCGGCTGAAATTGGTCAGCTTTTGTATCTCACCATAAGGGATCGTGTGAACGGGTCCGCGGTGGTGGCGCAACTGCATGGAGCGGATCGAGATCTTTTCGACAGTACCCATGGTGCCGCCCACATCGACATATTCACCCACGCGGAAGGCATCGTCGATCAGGAAGAAGATACCGCCGACGATATCAGCCACCAGTTTCTGTGCGCCAAAGCCGATGGCCAGACCCAGAACACCGGCACCAGCCAGCAAGGGCGTGATGTTGATGCCCAGCGCCCCAAGGGCAAGCAGGCCGAAGATTACCGCGATGGTGATTTGCGCTGTGATGCGCAGCAGCGGCAGGACAGTCGCAAGACGCGAACCACCCGCGCCGCCGCCTTCGCCACCGGCTTCTTCGTCCAGCGCCTCGGCTGCGGTCTGTTCCTTAGCCAAGCGACGGTTGATCCAAAGAGAAACGACCTCGTTCAAGATATAGCCAATGGCGATGATCAGCAGGAACTCGATCACGGCGCCGCCCACTTCGGCACTGACGCCGGCCGAGGCCACATCGCGCAGGTCCAGATGCCAGGCGTTCGCGATCATGAAGACAACGAAAAGGCCCGCAATAACGCGACCGATGCGAATATAGCTGCGCTTGGCCGAGCGATGCGCCCGTTCGGCTAGCGGCCCTTCACCCGACATCGGCGGTTGAAGATGCCGCACCAAGCCCCGAATCAATGTATCAAGTGCGGGCGCGATCAGCAGCCAGAACATGGTGGTGAAATGCGCCCCGTTGACCAGTACACGCATGACAGCGGGGTCACGCTGCGCCACAAGGAATTCGACCAGCAACCAGATCGCTACCGAGACCCCAATTGCGAAATAGGGGTAATAGTGCGAAACTTCTTCGTCGAATTTGGTGTGATCGGGGTCTGTACCCAACATCATCTGGGATAGGCCCTCGCGCGCAGTCCAGGCGATCAGGCCGATATAGATGTGGATCGCGGCGTTCAGCCAGAATCCGATGCGCGTATCGTCTGATGTTATGTCATTCAAGCCATTGAAGCGCAGGATGAACAGGGTAAAGCCGATCAAGATGAGCAGGCCAATCAGATTGCGATGTAGGTATTTTGCCCAGTGATCATCAATGTTGACGAGCCGGAACTGCGGTTTTTGCGGTGCCAGAACAAAGCGCGAGACAGCGGCCCCAAGACGCGGCACCCAGATCAGGTAGAACACAAAGGGTCCGGCATAGATGATCTGCTCGGGCGTCAACACGCCGCGACCGAATGCACGGACGACCACATAAAATACGATTAGCCCCGCTATTTCCCTGCAGAACCTTCGAAACAGGTATCGGGCAGCGCCCCATAGATCGGCCTCGTCCGCGACCTCTGTCGCCTCGTGCCAATGACGGGTCAGGAAAATAAACAGTTTTTCGGCGACATAGCCAACCAGAAGGACGGACAAGACGAGCCCCAATAGAGTGAAAACCCCGGTCGTGCCGAACGTATCAGCGAAATTGCCGAACGCTGTGATCTGCGCCGTTACAATCCTGGGAAGTGTTGTAAGAACATGTGTCCAGGACGAAACCATCTCGGCCCAGATTTCGTTGATTTCGGTCAGTGGGTCTTCGACATTGGCTTTTTCGGCGGCTTTTTGTTCGGCCACGGCATCCAGCCGCTCCAGAAGAATCGCGCGCACCTGATCGTCAGACATACGCGCAACAAGATCGTCGACCTGTTCAGGTGTCAGATCCTCGGGAATTGTGACCGATGACGCGCTGGTATCCTGCGCAAAAACGGGAACCGCCAGAGAAAGCGCGGCGACCATCGCCAGCGCCAGGCGAAGTGGGTGAAGCATGAATGAGCCCTCGAACACGAATTATTTAGCTTTTTCGGGATCATATGCGGTTGGAGGAATTTTTCCCAGTAGTTTTGCGGGGGCGACAAGGGTGGAAGCCAAAAAAAAGGCCGAGCACTAAGCTCGGCCATAGTCCAACAGGGAGGTATGAAGATGATGAGCGTTGCAGCATCATCGCCTTCATGTGCTCATTTAGGGATCACTTTATGAACGATCAAGATGTTTCAGACTGATCAAATGTCATGTCCGCTATGACCTTGGTGCATAGCTAGAGTTTTCCCATCTGCTTCAACTGTTTGCGCTGCGCGATGATTTCGTCCTGCACGAAGTCGCGGAAAGCGGCGACACGCTTGGAATGGCGCAGTTCTTCAGGGTAGGCCAGATAAACGGGGACATCTGCAGTTTCGATATCGGTGAGCAGGGGTACCAGATGCGGAAAATCCTGGGTTACGTAGTCCGGCAAGACGCCGATGCCAAGGTTGTGAAGCACGCCTTGCAGCACGCCGAAATAGTTGTTCACTGACAACAGGGACCTGGGGTTATAGGTCATCAGGTGCCGTACCATGGCGGCACTTGCCCCAACTTGCGGTGCCGATGGCGTCTGGCTGATCAGCCGGTGGTTCGCGATTTCCTCCAACTCCTCAGGGGCGCCGTTTTCCTCTAGATATTCTTGCGTGGCGTAAAGTTGCATCTGAACGGTCATCAGGCGTTTGCGTACTAGATCAGCCTGGCTGGGCTCTTTCATGCGGATGGCGACGTCTGCTTCACGCATGGGCAAGTCCAGAACCCGCTCCTCTAGCATCAGGTCAATGTTAAGGTCCGGGTATTGTTCGTAAAGCTTCGGAAGGCGCGGTGCGAGCCAGAGCGTGCCAAAGCCGAACGTTGTGGTGACGCGCAGAACGCCGAACACTTCTTCTTCACTGTCACGGATACGCGCGGCGGCGGCATCCAGACGTTTAGACATGGCCGAGGTGGCGTCGAACAGCAACTCGCCCTGTTCGGTCAGGATCAGTCCGCGTGCGTGGCGGTGGAAAAGGGTCGAATCAAGCGATTCCTCCAGCGCCCGAATTTGGCGGCTGACGGCGGATTGCGACAAATTCAGCTTGTCGCCCGCATGAGTCAGGCTGCCTGCATCGGCCACCGCGTGAAATATCCTAAGCTTGTCCCAATCCATCGCCGCAACTTTCGTTATCTTTTGGAAGCCCTATATGAAATAGGTAACAAGTTCTACATTCAAACTGTGATTTTGGCAGGATTACAGAGGGTAAACCCTATACAGGTCAGAAATTGTGACCTAAAATGCGAGGGAAATACGCACACTGATCTGACGAGGGGAGACGTCTGATGAGCCAGCCACAGATATCGCTGAACGACCGGTTTGATATTGAGAAGAACCCCGTCCTTTTGAACGGCACGCAGGCGCTTGTACGGTTGATGCTGTTGCAGAAGGAACGTGACCGACAGGCAGGTTTGAATACTGCAGGTTTGGTCACAGGGTATCGGGGCTCTCCGTTGGGTGCGGTCGATCAGCAGATGATGCGGGCGCAAAAGCATCTTGCTGAAAGCGATGTCACCTTCCAATTCGGCCTGAATGAAGATCTTGCTGCCACCGCGCTCTGGGGCAGTCAGCAGGCGGGTCTGCGGGGCGACGGCAAGTTCGATGGCGTGTTCGGCTTGTGGTACGGCAAAGGCCCCGGCGTTGACCGTTCGGGCGACGTGATGCGCCACGCCAACATGGCGGGAACGGCGGAACATGGCGGTGTCCTTGTTGCGATGGGCGACGATCACACCGGCGAAAGCTCCACCGTTTTGCACCAGTCTGAGTGGGCGTTGGTGGACATGTATATGCCTATTGTCAGCCCGGCGGGTGTTCAGGAAATCCTCGATTACGGCATCTACGGATATGCGCTCAGCCGGTTTGCGGGCGTGTGGGTCGGGTTGAAGACGATGAAGGACACGATCGAAGTGACCTCGGTCGTCGATGGCAGCCCGGATCGGATCAAAGTCGTCACGCCGCAATTTAACATGCCTGATGGCGGGTTGAACATCCGTCTTGGCGACACACCGCACCTGCAAGAGGCCCGGATCATCGATGTCAAACGTTTCGCGGCCGAGACGTTCTCGCACGCCAACAAGATGGACAAGCGCGTCTGGGGCAAACCCGGTGCCAAGATCGGTTTCGTCGCGGCGGGCAAGAACTGGCTGGATCTGGTCCATGCTCTGTCGCTGCTCAATATCGACGAGGCTGAGGCCGAACGGCTGGGGATCACAACCTACAAAGTGGGCCAGACCTTCCCGCTGGATATGGCGGGTTTTCATGATTGGGCCGAAGGGCTGGACCTGATCGTCATCGTCGAAGAAAAGCGCAAACTGATCGAGGTTCAGGTCAAGGAAGCCATCTTCGACGACCGGCGCGGGCGGCGCGTGTATGGCTGGTACAAAGGCGGTGCAGGGACCCTACATCGGGAAGAGCTGTTCCCGACCCGCGGTGCCCTTGATCCGATTATGATCGCGGAAAAGCTAGGCGATATCCTGATCGAAGAGGGACGTGAAACCGACGGTGTGCGTGCGGGGCTTACCAAACTGGCCGAGTCGCGCCGTGCCGACAACGCCGAAGAGATCGCGACGCGTTTGCCCTATTTCTGCTCGGGTTGTCCGCATAACAGTTCGACCAAGGTGCCCGATGGCAGCCGTGCCTATGCGGGCATAGGGTGTCACTACATGGTTCAATGGATGGACCGAAATACCTCGGGCTTTACCCAGATGGGGGGTGAAGGCGCGAACTGGATTGGCGAGGCTCCATTCTCTACCACACCGCACGTCTTTCAGAACCTCGGCGACGGGACCTATAACCACTCAGGCGTGCAGGCAATCCGGGCGGCGCTGTCGGCAGGGACGAACATTACCTTCAAGATCCTGTTCAATGATGCCGTTGCCATGACAGGTGGACAGGGCAACGAGGGCGATTTGACCGCAGAACGCATCGTGGCCGAAGTCAAGGCGATGGGCGTGCAGCATGTGGCGCTGGTCTATGACGAAAAGGAAGATGTGAACTTCAAGGCGCTGCCATCAGGGGTAGATACGTTCGAACGCGCCGAACTGATGCAGGTTCAGGAAAATTTCCGCGAGATCGAAGGGGTTTCGGTCATTGTTTACGTGCAGACCTGCGCTGCGGAAAAACGCCGCCGTCGCAAGCGCGGCACGTTCCCGGACCCGGATAAACGTGTCTTCATCAACACTGACATCTGTGAAGGCTGCGGCGATTGTGGGGTTCAATCCAACTGCGTCTCGATCGTTCCGAAGGAGACCGAGCTGGGTCGGAAGCGCGCGATTGATCAGTCCAGTTGCAACAAGGATTTTTCCTGTGTGAACGGGTTCTGCCCGTCTTTCATCACGTTGGAAGGTGCAAAGATCCGCAAGGAAGCCACCACCGAGATTGACCTGCCGGATTTGCCAATGCCCGATCTGCCTGAGATCAATGGCACGCATAACGTGGTGATCACCGGTATCGGCGGGACCGGTGTGGTGACGCTGGGAGCGGTATTGGCGCAGGCGGCGCAGGTCGACGGCAAAGGTGCGGGCATGATGGAAATGGCCGGCCTGGCGCAAAAGGGCGGCGCGGTGCATATCCATTGCCGTCTGGCCAACCGCCCCGAAGATATCAGCGCCATCCGCGTGGCCACTGGTGAGGCGCACGCGCTCATTGGTGGCGACCTCGTGGTGTCGGCTGGGGCAAAGACCTTGGGCCTGACCCGTGCGGGCCACACCGGTGCCGTGGTCAACAACCATGAAACGGTAACGGGTGATTTTACGCGTGACACCGCCTTCCGTATCCCCGGCGAACGGTTGGAACTGGCACTGGAGGCACGGCTGAAAGAGGATGTCTCTCTGTTCGACGCGACTGCATTGGCGCGCGCCGTGATGGGGGATTCGATCTATTCCAACATGATGGTCTTTGGGGCTGCGTGGCAGCGTGGATTGCTGCCGGTCAGCCATTCGGCCATAGAACAAGCTATCGAATTGAACGGCACTGCAGTGGAACGAAATAAGCGCGCCTTTGATATCGGCCGCTGGGCTGTTTTGCACCCGCAGCAGGTCGCCGATATCCTGAAACCGAACGTCGCTGAACTGCCCAAAACGCTGGATCAGATCATTGATTTCCGTGCTAACCACCTGACCGATTACCAAAGCGCGCGTCTGGCCAAAAAGTATCGCAAAATGGTAGATGCCTTCGAGGATACCGATATCCGCGAGGCCGTGGCGCGGGGCTATCACAAACTTCTGTCCTACAAGGATGAATACGAGGTCGCGCGTCTGCTGCTGACCAGTCGCGAAAAAGCCACAGCCGAGTTTGATGGCGATTTTCAAATGACCCTGCATCTGGCCCCGCCCATTCTTGGCAGCAAGGGGCCGAATGGTCGCCCGAAAAAACGAACCTATGGCGAATGGATGCTGGGTCCGCTCAAGCTCTTGTCCAAGTTGAAAGTATTGCGAGCGACGCCTCTGGACATTTTTAGCTACAGCTCCGAACGCCGGATGGAGCGCGCCCTGATTAAACAATATGAGCGTGATCTCAAAGAGATCACTCCGCTGATCAACGCTCAGACACGGGACGCGGTGATCGCACTGGCGCGTCTGCCGCTGGACATTCGTGGCTTTGGTCCGGTCTTGAAGGAAAGCGAAGCCAAGGCCGCCAAACGGCGCGAAGAACTGTTGTCTGTCATTCGCAGCGGTGGGCCCGATTTGCGCGCAGCGGCGGAATAGATCGTCACATCCCTGTCACGATCTCTAGGCAAACCTGTGGGCTGCACCTAAGTTGCAGGCCACAGAACCTCGGAGACCGCAATGCCTTCGCCCCGCCATGTCGCTCGTGACATTTCTTATGCTTATTCCGCCGAAACCAAAGGCGGTCGCATGGTCATCAAGTTGATGGAAAACACGACGGGTCGGATGCGCCTGATCAAACGCGCGGACGGCTATGAGCAAGAGGTCGCGCAGGGCCGCGATTTTTGGACGGTCATGGTGGACCGTTATGGCCTTTCTCTGGATGTGGTGGGCGGATCGCTCGCGAATATCCCCAATACCGGCCCACTGATCCTGATTGCCAACCACCCCTATGGCATTCTTGATGGGATGATGATGGGACATATTCTGTCACAAACGCGCGGCGATTTCCGCATTCTGGCCAACAGCGTGTTCCGCAAGGCCGAGGACTTGAACCGGGTCGTTTTGCCTGTGTCGTTTGACGATACCAAAGAAGCGATGAAGCTGAACTTGCAAACTCGCAAAACGGCCCTGAACTATCTGGGTGACGGTGGCGCGATTGGGATTTTCCCCGGCGGTACGGTCAGCACCGGGGTTAAGCCGTTCTCATACCCGATGGATCCGGGCTGGCGCGGCTTTACCGCACGTATGGTCGCTAAATCGAACGCAACAGTGGTGCCGGTCTTCTTTGACGGCCACACCTCGCGTCTGTTTCAGATCGCCAGCCATCTGCACAGCACTTTGCGCATGGGTTTGCTGATCAAAGAGTTCAAAAAACGCGTCGACACTCCGGTCAAAGTGGCGATCGGGGAGCCGATCAGCCGCGACGTTCTAGACCCTCTGGCCAGTGACACACGCAAGATGATGGATTTCCTGCGCAAAGCCACGTATGAGCTGTCCCCGAAGCCGTTGAAGTCTTATGACTACGGCTATGAGTTTGAGGAACGGCATCGCGCCTGAAGGGGCAAATGGCAGTAGGTATTTTTGATTCTGGTTTGGGCGGGTTGACCGTTCTAGACGCCGCGCAGAAACGTCTGCCGGAGGTGGATTTCCTGTATTACGCAGACAGTGCGCACGCGCCTTATGGCGTGCGGGATGCGGAAAACATTTATGACCTGACCCGCGGGGCGGTGAACGCGTTGTGGGACCGCGGCTGTGATCTGGTGATCCTGGCCTGCAACACCGCCAGCGCCGCTGCGCTGCGCCGGATGCAAGAAGAAGGCGTGCCCGAGGGCAAGCGCGTGCTGGGTGTCTTTGTACCGCTGATCGAGGCTTTGACCGAGCGGCAATGGGGCGACAACAGCCCTCCGCGTGAGGTTACCGTAAAACATGTGGCGCTGTTTGCGACGCCCGCGACTGTCTCTAGCCGTGCATTTCAGCGCGAACTGGCCTTTCGCGCCATTGGCGTGGATGTTGAGGCCCAGGCCTGTGGCGGCGTGGTCGACGCCATTGAGGACGGCGACATGATTCTGGCCGAAGCCCTGGTACGCAGCCATGTCGATGCGCTCAAACGCAAGATGCCTGATCCGCAGGCCGCGATTTTGGGCTGCACCCATTACCCGCTGATGGCCGATGAGTTTCAGGCGGCGCTGGGTGAGGATGTTCAGGTGTTCAGCCAGGGCGCTCTGGTCGCCGAAAGCCTTGCGGACTATCTGGAACGGCATCCAAACATGCTGGGCAAGGGCGAGGCTGGGTTTCTGACCACCGGCAAGCCCGCATTCGTCAGTGACCGGGCAACGCAGTTCCTGCGACGACAAATCTCCTTCGAGGCTGTCTGACTTAGGTCAAGGACGCCAAGCGGACGAATCCGTAAACCAAGGCCGTCGCATCGGCGGTCGTGATATGTGACATATGAATAGAAGAGGTCTGACATGACCCATAAAATCGCAATTCTGGGCGCTTCCGGCTACACCGGTGCCGAACTCGTGCGCCTGATCGCCGAGCATCCGAATATGGAGATCACCGCGCTGGCCGCCGAGCGTAAGGCGGGCCAGTCCATGGCGCAGGTCTTTCCGCATCTGCGCCATATGGATCTGCCGGACCTGTGCAAGATAGCCGAGATTGACTTTTCGCAGATCGACCTGTGTTTCTGCGCCTTGCCGCACAAAACCAGCCAAGAGGTCATCCGCGATCTGCCCAAAGATCTGAAAATCATTGACCTTTCCGCCGATTTCCGCCTGCGCGACCCGGAAGAGTATGAGAAATGGTACGGCAACCCGCATGCCGCTTTGGCGCAGCAGGACGAATCCGTCTATGGCCTGACCGAGTTCTACCGCGTTGATATCCGAAATGCACGTCTGGTAGCCGGTACCGGCTGCAACGCGGCCACAGGGCAATATGTGCTGCGTCCGCTGATCTCGGCCGGGGTGATTGATCTGGATGACATCATTCTGGACCTCAAATGCGCGGTGTCCGGCGCGGGGCGGTCGCTCAAGGAAAATCTGCTGCATGCCGAACTCAGCGAAGGGTACAACGCCTATGCCGTGGGTGGCACGCACCGGCATCTGGGTGAGTTCGATCAGGAATTCTCGGCCCTAGCAGGACGTCCGGTCCATGTGCAGTTCACGCCGCATCTGGTTCCAGCTAACCGGGGCATCCTGGCGACCACTTATGTGAAGGGTGATCCGGAAAGCGTGTATGAAACGCTGGCCAAAACCTACGAACACGAACCTTTCATCCAGATGCTGCCCTTTGGCGAGACCCCGTCGACCCATCATGTGCGGGGCTCGAATTTTTGCCATATCGGCGTGGTGGGCGACCGGATCGAACGTCGCGCCATTGTGATCGGCGCGCTGGATAATCTGACAAAAGGAAGCAGTGGCCAAGCCTTGCAGAATGCGAACCTGATGTTAGGTGAAACTGAAACCGTTGGCCTGATGATGGCCCCTCTATTCCCGTGAGGATATCATGAAGTCTCTCAAGAAACGTCGTCGCGTACAAATCATTCTGCTGGCTGTGGTGGCCTTGGTGTCATCGACGGCGTTGATTGGGTGGGCTTTGCAGGATGGAATCAACTTTTTCCGGTCCCCCAGTGAAGTAATCGCCGAGCCACCCAAACCGACGGAGGTGTTTCGCATCGGCGGGTTGGTCGAAGAAGGCTCGATCGTGCGGGGGCAGGGTGAGACTGTAACCTTTGTCGTCACAGATGGCGGCGAAAGTGTACCGGTGGCCTTTACCGGTGTCCTGCCTGATCTGTTTACCGAAAATCAGGGAATGGTGGGCACAGGCAGCTACGTGAATGGCGTGTTCGAAGCCACTGAAATACTTGCAAAGCATGATGAGACATACATGCCAAAAGAGGTGGTGGATGCGCTCAAGGAACAAGGCGTCTACAAAGAAGGCAGCGATAGCTGAACTCTGCTCGGAACTGAGTAAACGGGCGTTGCGGGGATGAACCTTGCAGCGCCCTTTGTCATTGTCTTGAATTAATTGTTATCTGCCAGCGTTCTCGGCAATCAGATGCGGAGGATGCCATGCATACGGTTCGGGATATCGCCACGCAGATCGTGGCGCGCGAGGGTGGGTTCGTGAACGACCCGGACGACCCCGGCGGCGCGACCAAATACGGCGTCACAATCCATACGATGCGGCGTTTGGGGCTGGATCTGAACGCGGACGGTCAAGTGACGACAGAGGATGTTAGACTGCTCAGCCTATCGCGAGCCGTCGAGATTTTCGTCACGCATTATTTCGACCGCCCCCGTCTGGCCTTGCTGCCCGAGGGTCTTCAGGCCCCAGTTTTCGACATGTATGTGAATGCCGGCGCGCAGGCCGTGAAACTCCTGCAACACCTGCTGCGCGATATGGGGTTTGCGGTGGTGGTTGATGGGGCCATCGGGCCGCAAACCGCGCAGGCCAGCCACAAGGCGGCCGAAAGGAGCCCAACAGCCTTGGCTGATGCATACGGGATTGCGCGCCGGAACTATTACTTTCGACTGGCCGACCGTCGCCCTGCGTCCCGAAAATACGCGCGAACGCGGGCCGGGGGGAAGGGCGGGTGGATACGCCGGGCGGAAGAGTTCATCTCGGCCCGCTATCACCTGAACGAACGCGAATTTCAGCAAAGGGTTGCGCAATGGGATTGATCTCGGATGTCTTGACGTTTCTGTTCGGAGGAGGGCGCAACGTGGTGCGTGAAACCGCTGAGGTCTTCCGCGAGAATGCCGAGAACCGCGCTGTCCGGGATGCGACGGTTCAAAGCCAAACGCTTGCGCAGTTTGGGGCCGAGTTTCTGATGCCGCAGAAAGGCGCCTATGACCGGTTCATCGACGGGTTAAACCGCCTGCCGCGGCCTGCGCTGGCGCTGGGAACGATGGGGTTGTTTGTGGCTGCCATGATCGACCCGCTGTGGTTTGCCGCCCGAATGCAGGGAATCGCCTTGGTGCCCGAGCCGCTTTGGTGGCTTTTGGGGGTCATCGTGTCGTTTTATTTCGGTGCGCGACATCAGGCCAAGGCACAGGATTTGCAGCGGGAAATCTCGGCCACAGTCCTGCGCGCACCCCAGGTTGCCGAAAACATCGAGACCCTGAATGCGCTGCGTCACACCAGCATGGGTCGGGCGGATACTGGCTCTGACGCAGAACTGTCCGAGACGATCTTGACCCCGGACCAGAACCCGGCACTTGAAGAGTGGCGCCGCGCGAAAACAGCCTGACCCGCGACACTATGTGCGTGCTGTTTAAGCGAAAGTTATTGGTGCTTGCGGCGCAACAGGACTATATCCGGGGCCATGATTACAGAACTCGGTCACTACGCGCTCATCCTCGCCTTCCTCGTTGCAATTGTGCAAACAGTCGTTCCCTTGATCGGCGCGGCCAAAAGGTGGACCGGGTGGATGACATTCGGCGAGACGGCGGCCATCGCTCAGTTCGTTTTGGTTGGGTTCTCTTTCTGTGCATTGGTCTGGGCCTTCACGACTTCGGACTTCTCGCTGCGCATCGTGGTTGAGAACAGCCATTCCGCAAAGCCGATGCTTTATAAGATCAGCGGCACATGGGGAAATCACGAAGGGTCTATGTTGCTGTGGGTCTTCATCGTGGCGATTTTCGGCGGTATGGCAGCGATATTCGGCGCGGGGTTGCCGCCAACGCTGAAAGCACGCGTCTTGGCGGTGCAGGCGGCAATTGGTGTCGCGTTCTATGCCTTTATCCTGTTTACATCGAACCCGTTTGATCGCCTGATCGTCGCTCCGTTTGATGGGCGGGACTTGAATCCTCTGCTGCAAGACCCCGGATTGGCCTTTCATCCGCCCTTCCTGTATCTGGGCTATGTGGGTCTGAGCATGGCCTTCAGCTTTGCCGTCGCCGCCCTGATCGAGGGCCGCGTAGACGCGGCTTGGGGACGGTGGGTACGCCCCTGGACATTGGCCGCATGGGTGTTTCTGACCATCGGTATCGCGCTGGGATCGTGGTGGGCTTACTACGAGCTCGGCTGGGGTGGATTCTGGTTCTGGGATCCGGTTGAGAATGCCTCGTTCATGCCATGGCTTTTGGCGGCGGCGCTGCTGCACTCGGCCATTGTGGTCGAGAAACGCGAGGCGCTGAAAAGCTGGACCATCCTGCTAGCGATCATCGCATTTGGGTTCTCGCTGATCGGCACGTTCATCGTGCGCTCGGGGTTGCTGACCTCGGTCCATGCCTTCGCAAACGACCCGGAACGCGGCGTGTTCATCCTGTTCATTCTTGTGATCTTCATTGGCGGCGCGCTGACGTTGTTTGCCGCACGCGCGCAGGCGATGGAGGCCAAGGGTGTCTTTGGAATGGTCAGCCGAGAAAGCGCGCTGGTGCTGAACAATATCTTGCTGGCCGTTAGCTGTTTCGTGGTCTTTTTCGGAACCATGTGGCCCATGGTGGCCGAGATGGCGTTTGATCGGAAACTGTCCGTTGGGCCTCCGTTCTTCAATGCCGCCTTCACGCCCTTCATGATTGCTTTGGGCCTTGTGCTGCCCATTGGGGCGATCCTGCCGTGGAAGCGGGGTAAGATCGGCAAAGCGGCATATTCGCTACGCTATGCGTTTGTGCTGGCTGTTGCATTGGCCATTCTGGTTTGGGCGATGCAGACCGGCCGCAGCGCCATGGGCCCGGTTGGGCTGTTTCTTGGCGCATGGATCACCTTCGGGGCCGCGGTGGACCTGTGGAGTCGCACGGGCCGTAAAGGCAGTATCCAACGCCTGTTCCGACTGCCCGGTGCGGATTGGGGCAAGGCAGTCGCTCATACGGGGCTTGGCGTCACCATCTTCGCCATCGCAGGGCTGACCGCTTGGGAAGTCGAGGATATCCGCGTCGCACAACCCGGCCAACCTTTCGAGGTTGGGCAATTTACGCTGACACTGGAAGATGTGCGGCGGGTTGAAGGGCCCAACTATTTCTCGACAACCGCTGATGTTCGGGTCGAAAAGTATGGCCGTCCGATGGGCAGCCTGCATCCCGAAAAGCGCGACTACCCGGTCGCACGAATGCCCACAACAGAGGCGGCGATCGACTATCGCTTGTTGGGCGATCTGTATGTTGTGATCGGCGATCAGCAGGCCGATGGCGGCTGGGTCATGCGGACCTATATCAAACCGCTGGCGAACTGGATCTGGGGTGGGTGTATCCTGATGGCTCTGGGTGGTTTCCTCAGTCTGTCGGACCGACGGTTCCGGGTCGCAGCGGGCGCGCGCAAGGCCCCAAGTGGCGGAGTACCCGCGGAATGAAGCGTCTTGTGCTGATCTTCGCCCTAATCGCCTCGCCCCTGTTTGCGGTGCAGCCTGATGAAGTGCTGGACGATCCGGTTCTTGAACAACGCGCCCGCGATCTGAGCACCGGGCTGCGGTGCCTTGTTTGCCGCAACGAAAGTATCGACGAAAGCAACGCTGATCTGGCCCGTGACCTGCGCCTATTGTTGCGCGAGCGTCTGGTTGCCGGGGACACGGATGACGAGGCGATCCGGTTCATTGTAGATCGTTACGGCGAGTATGTCTTGCTGAAGCCAACAGTTACGGGGTCGAACCTGATGTTGTGGCTGGCCGGTCCGATCATGCTATTGATCGCCGCTGCGATGGGGTGGAATTTCCTGAGAAAACGTTCGGACGTTCAGGCCGCGGGCTCGGATACGCTCAGCGAGGCGGAAAAGAAGCGATTGGAACAAATTCTCAAGGACTAACCCTTGGTCGGTCTTTCCCTTGTGATGTAATTGCGTCAGGGTTTGCCCAAGACTGTTGTTTGGGGGGATCCTGATGAATTACGAAACCGTGTTGCTCGACATCTCGGACAATCTGGCGGTGCTGACATTGAACCGGCCCGACAAGATGAACGCGATGACAGCGCAGATGCGGGCCGAGGTCGCCTATGCGATGAAACAGGCGGCCGCGAATGCGCGTGCGGTGGTTCTGACCGGCGCTGGTGCAGCGTTTTGTTCCGGGCAGGATCTGGGGGATGCGTCCAGCACCGGCAAGATCGACCTTGAGCGGACCTTGCGCGATGAATACGAACCGATGCTGGAAACGATCTACAACTGCCCCGTGCCGACCATCGCCGCGGTGAACGGTCCAGCGGCGGGGGCAGGGTGCAATATGGCGCTATGTGCCGATGTAGTGATTGCCACGGAAAGCGCCTATTTCCTGCAAGCCTTCGCGCGGATCGGGCTGTTGCCGGATGCGGGCGGCACTTGGTTCACGCCGCGCCAGATGGGGTTTGCCAAGGCGATGGGCGCCGCACTTTTCGCGGACAAGATCAGCGCCCGGCAAGCAGATGAGTGGGGCATGATTTGGGAGGCCGTCCCAGACACGGAATTCGACGCACATTGGCGCAAACGGGCGACTTATCTGGCAAATGGTCCGACCGCAGGGTTCAGCGCGATCAAGAAAGCGATCCGTGGTACTTACGAAAAAACGCTGGACGAACAACTGACGATCGAGGCCCATTTGCAGGGCGAATGCGGACGTTCGCGTGATTTTGCCGAAGGTGTCGTGGCCTTCATGGAAAAACGCCCCCCGAAATTCGAGGGGCGCTGATCGTCAGGCGCGGCGGCGGCGGCGTGTCCGTCGCTCGGGCACGGCATCCTCACCCGTGCCGTCCGAGGCCGATGAGAACGGCCCCAGCGCATCCGTGATCTGATCCAGAGTAGGGCGCACACCACGCGGCGCGCTGTCCAGCGCTTCGCGCATCTTGCGCAGGTGATCGGGCATCGTGCCGCAGCAGCCACCGATGATTGTTGCGCCGGCATCGCGGGCCATGGCCGCATACAGGCCCATCAACTCGGGCGTGCCGTCATAGTGGATATGGCCGTTCACATATTTGGGGATACCCGCATTGCCTTTCGAGATCACAGGACGTTCGGTGCCCTGTGCCGCAAAGCCCAGAACTGTACGCAAAATGTCCGATGCTCCGGTGCCGCAATTAGCGCCAAAGGCCACGGGCGGGTTCGGTAGCGTTTCAACCAGTTGCGCCAGGTCGGCCGAAGTCACACCCATCATGGTGCGCCCTGCGGTGTCGAAGCTCATAGTCCCGCACCAGGGCATGTCGGCCAGCGCAAAGGCTTCGGCGGCAGCGCGGAATTCCTCAGGTGCGCTGATGGTTTCAAGCCACAGCACATCGGCACCGCCTGCTTTCAACGCTTCGGCCTGCTCGTGGAACATCTCGACGGCACCTTCATGAGAAAGGCTGCCCACGGGCTCCATAATCTCTCCGGTCGGCCCGACCGAGCCCGCGACGATCACGGTGCGGCCGGCCTTGTCGGCCACCTCACGGCCCAGCTCGGCCCCGATGCGGTTCAACTCAGCCACGCGGTTCTGCGCGTCGTGGAGTTTCAAACGGGCGGATGTACCGCCAAAGGTGTTGGTCAGGAACAGATCGCTGCCCGCATCGACCGAGCCCTGATACAAAGCCTTGATCTTGTCAGGCGCGTCTAAATTCCACAGCTCAGGCGCGTCACCGGATTGCAAGCCCATGTTGAACAGGTTTGTTCCGGTGGCCCCATCGGCCAGAATCGCATCTTTGGTTTCCAGAAGTTTCGTCAGTGCGTTTGTCATTGGGCTATCCCAAAAAGTCGGCGAAGCCGATAAAACTAAGAAGTCCCGTGTCTCATGACCGGGACTTCAAAGCAAATTCATAAATCTCATGAAGATCATGAGGCGGGGCGAATTCCCTCAGTCGGTTTCGCTGAGAACCTGCGCCTTGGCTTGGGGCAGCAGCTCGGCCATCTTGGCACGAATTTCGTCATCCGACGACAGCGAGCCCAGATCGCCAGAGACCTTGCGCACGACATCTTCGTGTCCGGCCTCCTCGAAATCGGCGATCACAACAGTTTTGGCGTATTCCTCAGCGTCGGCACCGGACTTGCCCAGCTTTTCCGCGGCCCACAGGCCCAGCAGCTTGTTGCAACGCGCCTGCGCCTTGAACTGCATTTCCTCATCATGGGCGAATTTGGCTTCAAATGCGTTTTCGCGTTCGTCAAACGTGGTCATGGGTTGGGGACCTCTTCGGTTATATCTTCTTGATTGATGATATGACGATAGCCGCGCCCGGACGCAAGGGATTCGCGCTGCGTCAAAGCCTCTCGGTTTACTGCGCTTGCGGGAAAAGGGGGGTTGGACTATGAGAGCGCCAAGAAGCGGGAATATTCCCGCTCGTCAGTCTGGAAGGGTCGCTTATGGCGCGTCGCAAGAAAATCTACGAAGGCAAGGCAAAAATTCTGTATGAAGGCCCCGAGCCGGGTACGATCGTCCAGTACTTCAAGGATGATGCCACTGCCTTTAACGCGGAAAAGAAAGACGTGATCGACGGCAAGGGCGTTCTGAACAACCGCCTGAGCGAGTTTTTCATGACCGGTCTGAACCAGATTGGCGTTCCGACACACTTCATCCGCCGCCTGAACATGCGTGAACAACTGGTTCGTAGCTGCGAGATTGTGCCGTTGGAAGTGATCGTGCGTAACTATGCTGCCGGGTCGATGTCCAAACGTCTGGGCATTGCCGAAGGCACGCAATTGCCGCGTCCGATCGTCGAGTATTGCTACAAGGATGACGCTCTGGGCGATCCACTGGTGACCGAGGAACATATCGCCGCCTTTGGCTGGGCCAGCCAGCAGGACATGGATGATATTCTCAGCCTTGCGCTGCGGGTGAATGATTTCCTCAGCGGCATGATGCTGGCGGTAGGCATTCGTCTGGTCGATTTCAAGATCGAGATCGGGCGCGTGTACGAAGGCGATTTCCAGCGCTTGATTATCGCCGATGAGATCAGCCCCGACAGTTGCCGTCTGTGGGATATCGAAAGCGGCCAGAAGCTGGACAAGGACGTGTTCCGTCGCGATCTGGGCAGCTTGACGGATGCCTATTCCGAGGTCGCAAGACGTCTGGGCGTTCTTCCCAAAAGCAATGTGACCAAGCCTACGCTGATCAACTAATCTGCCTCGCTTGCGTGGAATACCGGAAACGCCGTGCCCTTGCGCGGCGTTTTTGCATTTGCGCCTGTTGCCTGCGGCAAACTGCGTGCGGACAAGGGTTGTCGAATGACAAAAGGCACGCTATCCCCCGCGCAACGGAACGGGCCGCGACTTTTGGCCCTTAGCTGGAGTTGCAGGAATGAAAGCACGTGTGCATGTGATGCTCAAGAATGGGGTTCTCGACCCGCAGGGCGAGGCCGTGCGCCACGCATTGGGTGCCATGGGTTTTGATCAGGTCGAAGGCGTGCGTCAGGGCAAGGTGATCGACCTTGAGCTGACCGACGGCGCGACCGAAGCCGACGTGACCCAGATGTGCGAAAAACTGTTGGCCAACACGGTCATCGAACGCTACGAGATCGAACTGGTCTAAGCGGATGCGGGCGGCGCGTCTAATCACCTATCGCCAGCCGCTCGAGCTGGCCTCGGTTTCCGATCCGGAACCGGGAGAGGACGGTGTGGTTCTGCGCGTGCTGGCCTGCGGCGTGTGTCGGTCCGACTGGCACGCATGGTCCGGCGCGGACCCTGATGTTGTCCTTCCCATGATCCCCGGACACGAATTCTGCGGCGAGGTGGTTGCGGTTGGAAAGCGTGTTGGCCGTTGGAAGGTCGGAGACAGGGTGATCGCGCCCTTCATTCTGGCCTGCGGCCATTGTCCGGATTGCGCGCAAGGTCATCAAACAATCTGCGCCGATCAGTTGGTGCCTGGCTTTACCTGCGATGGCGCGTTTGCTGAATATGTCTCGGTGGCGCATGCGGATGCCAATCTGTCGGTGTTGCCTGAAACGATGTCCCCTGAAATCGCTGCGGCTTTAGGCTGCCGTGTCACGACTGCATGGCAGGCGCTGGTCGGACGTGCTCGGTTGCAAGGGGGCGAATGGCTGGCGGTTTTCGGCGGCGGCGGAGTGGGGATCTCGACCCTGCTGCTGGGTAAAGCTTTGGGAGCCCGCGTGATCGTTGTGGATATTGCCGACGACAAGTTGAGCTACGCCAAAACTCTGGGTGCGGATGCAGTGGTCAATGCCGCGACCAGCAAGGCGCCAGAGTCTATCAAGGACATCACCGGCGGTGGTGCCCATGTCGCGATCGAAGCTCTGGGGATCGAAACCACGACAGTCGCCGCCATGAAATCCCTGCGAAAGCTGGGCCGCATGGTGCAAATAGGAATGCCCGCCGGACCGCATAGCAACATGACCTTGCCGATGGATGCGCTTTATTCCGGTCAGCTTGCCGTATTCGGAACCCGCGGTATGCCCAGCTGGCGCTACCCCTCGCTTTTGTCGTTGATCGCAGGGGGCAGTGTTGACCTGAGCCCACTGGTGACGCGGCATATTTCTTTGTCCCAGGTAAGTGAAGAACTTGCCGCCTTTGACCACCCGACGCCGCCCGGCGTTGCCGTTGTCACCGATTTCATGCATTAGGAGGCCCCGCCATGCGCGCAGCAGTCATCGTATTTCCCGGCTCCAACTGTGACCGGGACCTGGCCGTGGCCTTTGAACAGGCCGGTTTTCAGGTCGACATGGTCTGGCACAAGGATGCCGCTCTGCCCGAGGGCGTGGATATCGTGGGCGTGCCCGGCGGGTTCTCGTACGGTGACTACCTGCGTTGCGGTGCGATTGCCGCGCAGTCTCCTATCTGCAAAGCGGTTGTCGACCATACCGACCGTGGTGGCTATGCCGTAGGGATTTGCAACGGTTTTCAGATATTGACCGAGACCGGGATCTTGCCGGGGGCGCTGCTGCGCAATGCGGGCCTGAAGTACATCTGCAAGACCGTCGGCCTGAAAGTTCAAACCAGCGACAGCGCTTTTACGCAGGGCTACAACGCAGGTGACGAGATCGGCGTGCCGATTGCCCATCATGATGGAAACTATTTTGCTGACGACGCAACATTGTCCACACTTCGTGATCAAGATCGCATCGCATTCACCTATACCGAGAATCCGAATGGCTCGGTCGGGGACATCGCAGGCATCTTGTCGGAAAACCGCAGGGTTCTCGGGATGATGCCGCACCCTGAACGGGCGGCGGATCAGGGCCATGGCGGCACGGACGGAACGGCATTGTTCCGCGCATTATCAGGCGTTCTTGCTCCGGCGTGACTTGAGGAACCGATTCAGCCCGCGTAGTTTCCGGGGCATGAGTTCCGACAATCGTTCAGGCTGGTCTTCTTTCAAGACCCCGTTTCAAGGCGCCCCTTTGGGGTGGCGATTGCGCGTTGCGGTCACCGTTCTTCTTCTGGCAACTGTGGCGACGATTTGGGTCACGAACCGGTTGCTGACCGACCGCTTTACCGAATCCACACGCAACCGCGCTGAACTGCGGCTGGCTTTGTACTCCGGAAATTTGCTGAGCGAACTACGCCGCAATGCTATTGTTCCGCAGCTTTTGGCGCGCGATCCCAGCCTGATCTCGGCCTTGCAGTCCAGTGACTATACGCTCTCCAGCCAACGCTTGATTTCATTTGTCGAGGAAATCGGTGCAGCCTCACTGATGCTATTGGACGGTGATGGTCTGACACGGGCGGCGACGGACAGGAACCGTCTTGGCGAAGGGCACAGAAACTCGCCTTATTTCATTGATGCGGTTCGCTCCAACGCGACGATCTTCACAGTGATACAGACAGAGTCCGGTGGATACAGCTTTGTCTATTCGCGCCGGATTGAGGCAAATGCCGAAGTCCTCGGTGTCATCGTGGTCGAGGTCGATTTGCAAAAGTTCGAACGCGCTTGGGCCGGAATCTCGGATGCCGTTATGGTGGCGGACAGCACCGGGACCGTGATCCTTTCGACCGAACCCAAATGGCGCGGACTGGACGAAAACACTGCCATTCAACGCCAATCGCCGGATTCTGCCATCGAACGCGCCATACGTGCCACCGCAGATTGGACAGCCCTGCCAGCCGACGCCTATGTCCAGGGAGAGGCCGTTATGCGCATGGAGACCCGCATTCCGTTCCGTGGATGGAAGATGACGTCGTTTACGACCTATTCATCTATCCGGGAAAAAGTGAACAGCGTCATCGCGTTGGAGATCATGGGCTTTGCGATTCTTCTGGCGTTGGCCTTCTATGCGCTCAGCCGTCGGGCGACGTTCCGCATGGCGCTGTTTCAGCGCGAGTCGGCAGAGCTTCGCGCATTGAACGCCCGCTTGCAGCGGGAAATTGCTGAACGTGAACGGGTAGAAAAGACGTTGGAAGTGGCTGAGCAGACGCTGGCACAAAGCTCGAAACTGGCGGCGTTGGGCGAGATGTCGGCGGCCGTCAGCCATGAGCTTAATCAACCTCTGGCTGCAATGAAAACCTATCTGGCCGGGGCACGCCTTTTGCTACGCCGCAACCGTCCCGAAGAGGCATTGGCCAGCTTTGGTCGCATAGACGGGCTAATTGAGCGGATGGGGGCGATCACCCGCCAGCTCAAGTCTTACGCAAGAAAGGGGGCGGACGCGTTTTCCCCTGTAAATCTTGGCGAAGCGCTGGCCTCGGCCTTGTCGATGATGGAACCGCAGTTGCGGCAACGCCACGTTAAGATTACTCAGATTCTGCCCGAAGAACCGGTATTGGCCATGGGCGATCGGATGCGGATCGAGCAGGTTATGGTAAACCTCTTGCGCAACGCGCTGGACGCCACCAAATCGGTATCAGAACCCGACGTCGAAATAATTTTGGCAGCAGGCGATATGGCGGTGTTGACGGTGCGCGATAACGGGCATGGTATCGAAGATATCGAAAACCTTTTCGAGCCGTTCTACACCACAAAGCAGCCGGGCGACGGGGTTGGACTGGGGCTTGCCATCTCCTCTGGGATCGTGAACGACCATGGGGGACGGCTGACCGCCCGCAACAGTCCCAACGGGGGCGCGGTGTTCGAGATGCAGTTGCCAATACTTGGAAGCGATGGCCTAGAGGCCGCGGAATAACGGGGTAAGAAAATGGCACAAGCCATGAAGATAGCCATTGTGGACGACGAACAGGATATGCGCCAGTCGATCAGTCAATGGCTGGCACTGTCGGGATATGACACCGAAACCTTTGCCAGCGCCGAGGATGCGCTCAAGGTATTAGGGCCGGATTACCCCGGAATCGTGATCTCGGACATCAAGATGCCCGGTATGGACGGCATTCAGTTGCTGAAGAAACTCATGGGCGCGGACAGTACACTGCCGGTGATTATGATCACCGGGCATGGGGACGTGCCTATGGCGGTTGAGGCGATGCGCGTGGGCGCGTTCGACTTTCTGGAAAAGCCCTTCAACCCCGACCGGATGTCCGAACTGGCCAAACGCGCCAGCAACGCCCGTCGTCTGACGCTCGACAACCGGGCTTTGCGGCGTGAGTTGTCCGATGGCACCCAGATCATGAGCAAACTGATCGGTGCCAGTCCGGTCATGGAGCGCCTGCGCGAAGATATTCTGGATCTGGGACAGGCCGATGGGCATGTTCTGATCGACGGTGAAACCGGAACTGGCAAGACATTGGTGGCGCACGCTCTGCACGCCGTAGGCAGTCGGGCAGGTAAGAAATTCGTCCTGATCTCATGCGCAGCCTTGGAGGAAGAGGCGCTGTCCAAACGGTTGTTCGGGCCTATGATGCCCGAGGATGCGCAATTGCCTGCCATTGAAGAGGCCCGTGGCGGCACGCTGGTGCTGGAAGATGTCGAAGCGTTGAGCGACACGTTGCAGGCGCGATTGCTGAGCGTGATGAATGATCAGGGCACACCTGCCGAGACCCGCATTATCGCAATTTCGAATTTGCAGGAAGCGGGAAAGACCTCGGAAGATGTTCTGCGACCGGACTTGTTCTATCGGTTGGCTGCGCTGCGCATCACCATGCCGCCGCTGCGCCAGCGCGGCGAAGATATCCTGACGCTATTCACGCGCCTTAGCGAGCAATTTGCCGAGGAATATGGCTGTGATGCACCGCAGGTCAGTGCGCAGGAGGCCGCGCAGCTGTTGCAGGCACCGTGGCCGGGTAATGTGCGGCAGCTTATTAACATTGCGGAACGTGCGGTTCTGCAATCACGGCGCGGGTCTGGAACGATCGCATCGTTGTTGATGTCGGATCATGAAGAGATGCAACCGGTTATGACCACAGAGGGCAAGCCGCTGAAAGAATATGTTGAGGCGTTCGAGCGGATGCTAATCGACAATACCATGCGCCGACACAAAGGCTCGATCGCTTCGGTGATGGATGAGCTGTGTCTGCCGCGTCGGACGTTGAACGAAAAGATGGCGAAATACGGGTTGCAACGCTCGGACTATTTGTGACGGTTGGGAGGGGGCCAGCCCCCTCTTGAGCCTGTGGCTCAATTCACCCCCGAGGTATTTTTAAACAGAAGAAGGTTTGGGAGCGTGCTGGATTGAGGCGGCATGCAGTTTGCCCATTGTCTTTTCCACAGGACTGCTTTTATTGTACCCGAACGGGCCGGGCCATTTTTGTGCCCTGAAGTCCCGAATCTTTGAGTTTCGCTGCGAGGTCGCAGGTGGTGACATCTTCCCACACTGGCTGAGCAGGCCGATTGTGCCCCGATCAAGGGGCAGTTGAACGCCTGAACCCGTGGATGCGGGTGAAAGGAATATAATGGGCAGACAGCGTCAAGGCGCGTCTGTCGGAGAAGAACCGCGATGACGCGCGCGCAACGATTGACTATACGGGCAGGGGGCCACAGCGCCAGACCCTGCCGCGCGCCGTCCGAAATCGCCCGTACAAGACACCTCCCCAAAAGTGCCTGTCCGCCTGGACGGGTCAGGACAACGCGTTTGGCGCGGTGCACCAAGGACAAATGGCTAAGAAAATGCTTATCGATGCCACCCACGCCGAGGAAACTCGGGTTGTGGTGGTCGATGGAAACAAGGTCGAGGAATTCGATTTTGAATCCGAAAACAAACGCCAGCTCGCTGGTAACATCTATCTTGCAAAAGTAACACGGGTCGAGCCGTCGCTGCAGGCGGCTTTTGTGGACTATGGCGGGAACCGGCATGGGTTCCTTGCGTTTTCCGAGATTCATCCGGACTATTACCAGATCCCCGTCGCCGACCGCGAGGCGCTGATGGAGGAAGAGCGCGCCTATGCCGAGGCGATGAAAGCGCGCGACGAGGCTGAGGAAGCGAAGCCCAAGAAGCGTCGGTCGCGGTCGCGGAGCAAGGCAGCGGATGTGAAAACCGATGATGCAGTGGAAACGCTGGAGGTGTCGTCGGAACCGTCGGGCATGGAAACCATTGACCTGGATGACGGGGATGAGAACGCCGACATGGCCGTTCCCGAAGGCTCGTCTCCGGTCGATCGCGTTGCGGAAACGCCGGTTGAGGAACCCGAAGAGGATGCGGCTTCCGAGGATACTCCGGCTGAGACTGAAGAAGCGGATACTGAGGTTGCATCGGAAGATGACCAGCCGGATGTTGCCGCTGAGCCAGAGCTCGCAGAGGAATCTGAGCCTGATGCTGCTATTACGGATGACGCGGTGGCAGAAGAAGCTGCGGAGACCGAAGAGGCAGAAGGAAAACCGGAAGACGAGGGCGAGGCGCGTGCAGACGCGACGGCCAAGGATGACACGATTGAATCAGTGGCGGATGAGGATGACAGCGAGGATATTCGTCCTCCGCGCAAACCGCGCCCGCGTCGGTACAAGATTCAAGAGGTCATCAAGGTCCGCCAGGTCCTGCTGGTGCAGGTCGTCAAGGAAGAGCGGGGCAATAAAGGTGCCGCACTGACCACCTATCTCTCGCTTGCAGGGCGTTATTGCGTGTTGATGCCGAATACCGCGCGTGGCGGTGGGATCAGCCGCAAGATCACCAACGCACCGGATCGTAAGAAACTGAAGGAAATCGCTGCCGAGATTGACGTGCCTACGGGCGCAGGTCTGATTATTCGGACCGCTGGCGCCAAGCGTACCAAGTCCGAGATCAAGCGCGACTACGAATACCTGCAGCGCATGTGGGAACAGATCCGTGAACTGACGCTGAAATCCATCGCGCCCGCGAAGATCTATGAGGAAGGCGACCTGATCAAACGGTCGATCCGCGACCTTTACAATCGCGAGATCGACGAGGTTCTGGTCGAAGGCGAGGGCGGCTATCGCATCGCCAAGGACTTCATGAAAATGATAATGCCGTCACACGCCAAGAACGTGAAGCGGTATGAGGATTCGTTGCCTCTGTTTGCGCGTTATCAGGTGGAAAGCTATCTGGCTGGGATGTTCAACCCGACCGTACAGCTGAAATCCGGCGGCTATATCGTGATCGGCGTGACTGAGGCGCTTGTGGCGATCGACGTGAACTCGGGGCGGGCGACCAAGGAAGGCTCGATCGAGGAAACCGCGCTCAAGACCAACCTTGAGGCGGCCGAGGAAGTCGCGCGCCAGCTGCGCCTGCGCGATCTGGCCGGTCTGATCGTCATCGACTTTATCGATATGGACGAGCGTAAGAACAACTCGGCTGTCGAAAAGCGCCTGAAGGACAAGTTGAAAACCGACCGTGCCCGCATTCAGGTGGGTCGGATTTCCGGCTTTGGCCTGCTCGAGATGAGCCGTCAACGTCTGCGCCCCGGCATGCTTGAGGCGACGACACAGCCTTGTCCATCGTGCCATGGCACAGGGCTGATCCGCTCGGATGATAATATGGCGCTGACCATTCTGCGCCAGATCGAAGAAGAGGGTACCCGCCGCCGCTCACGCGAGGTGTTGGTACGCTGCCCTGTCAGCATTGCGAACTTCCTGATGAACCAGAAGCGCGAGCATATCGCGCAGATCGAGGCACGCTATGGCCTGTCGGTTCGGATCGAAGGCGATATTCATCTGGTCAGCCCCGATTTCTCGATGGAGAAGTTCAAGACTGCCAGCCGAATTGTGCCCGAAGCCTCCGCGCCTGTTGTGTCGGTGGACGCGTCCCTAATGGATCTCGTGGATGCAGATGAAGAGGAAAAGGTCGAGGAAGAAACGCCTGTGACCGACGAAGAGGTCAAACCCAAACGCAAACGTCGTCGTCGGCGTCGCAAGAAAGGCAATGGGAATGGCGATCAGGCCGAAGGGACGGCGGACGAGGCTGAAAGCCAGGACGAACCCTCTGCGGAAGATGCGCCTGCCGAAGCGGATGCAGCCGAGAAAAGCGACGAGGAAGCAGAGGTCAAACCAAAGCGTCGTCGTGCACCGCGCCGCAAAAAGAAAGAAGAAGCACCGGTTGAAGATGAAGTCAGCGCCGAGGCGTCTGATGAGGCCGAGACACCTTCGGAACCCCTTGAAGCGGCAGCGGTTGAAGAACCGCGTGTCGAAGCTGCCGAAGAACCTGCGGCCGAGACGTCAGAGGATTCCCAAGAAGCGGAGCCTGCAGTCGCAGCGGATGAACCTGTGGCAGAACCCGAAGCCGAAGAAGTTTCCGAAGAAGGGGCTGCAGCAGAACCTGTTGAAGAGCTTAGCGCCGAGCCAACCGCTGAACCCGTTGCCGAAGCCACGGAAGAACCTGCAGCGGAACCCATCGCTGAGGCTCCGCAAGAGCCTTTGGTCGAAGAACCGGTTCTTGAGGTTGTGTCGGACGAACCTGAAAAGCCCGCTAAGCCGAAAAGGCGTGGGTGGTGGTCATTGGGACAGTGACCAAAGGGCGGGCCAATGGCCCGCCTTTTTTGTTCAGTATTGAAACAATTCTAGCCTATTTTCTGGATGATATAGATCTGATGCCCGTCTGCCTCGTCCTGTGAAACGAGGCGATGACCGCTTTCCGCGCAAAAATGCGGAACGTCGACAACGGCTGCCGGATCGTCGGCCAAGACACGCAATAATGCGCCTTCCGGCATAGATTTCAGGCGCTTACGTGCCTTGAGGACGGGTAGGGGGCATAGCAGCCCCAACGCATCAAGTGTATCAGATGGGTTTGACATAGGTCTGAGATATTTCCAACTTGGCTGGGTGTCCAGCGTGCAACCACGAGGATGTGACCGAATGGCCCCGTGACGTTCACGGCCTCATACCATATGTGCTGAAACATGTTCGGAATTGATATCATAGACGCGGGCCTGCTGCCTGCCATGTTCATCGCAATGCTGGGCGGGCTGATCAGCTTTCTGTCGCCTTGCGTTTTGCCCATCGTTCCGCCTTATCTGGCGTATATGAGCGGCGTGTCGATCAACGAAATGCAGGATCAGGCGGCCGCTAGACGCAAGGCAACTCTGACGGCGCTGTTCTTTGTGCTTGGCCTGTCGACTGTCTTCCTGTTGCTGGGCTTTACCGCATCGGCCTTCGGGGCCTTTGTGCTGCAAAATCAAGTGCTGTTCGCAAAGCTGTCGGGCGCGGTTGTTATCGTGTTCGGCCTGCACTTTCTGAACGTGTTCCGCATTCCTTTCCTGGACCGGGAAGCGCGGATTGAAACGGGCGACTCGGGTGGTTCCGTGTTTGGAGCCTATATTCTGGGCCTTGCATTCGCCTTCGGCTGGACGCCCTGCATCGGGCCGCAACTGGGGGCGATTCTGTCTCTGGCCGCGTCCGAGGCCTCGGTCGCTCGGGGAACTTTGTTGCTGGGCGTTTATGCGGCCGGGCTGGGTATTCCGTTCCTGCTGGCAGCGATGTTCCTGAACCGCTCGATGACTGTGATGAACAAGATCAAACCGCACATGGCGACGATCGAGAAAGTCATGGGTGGCCTGCTGCTGTTCGTAGGTATCATGCTGATCACCGGCCTGTTCACTCAGTTCAGCTGGTGGCTGCTGGAAACCTTCCCTGCGTTGGCAAATTTCGGTTAAAAACCGGACCCCTCTTACCTTGCCGGTAACGCTGCGCTAACCTGCGCCGCAGAAGGTAAGAGCATGCGCAGTCACGACAATCACAGGCAGGTCAAACGGCGCCGGGTGTTCTATATTCCCGGCTATGACCCCATTCATCCCCGCCGGTACCGAGAGCTTTACCGGACCGAAAGCGCGGCGCAGGCGGCCCTATCAGGGTATGAAATCACGCTTTCGCCCAGAACCGGCGATGGGCCTTATGGCTGGCACGTGCTTTCCGTCCAGGACGGGGCGGCGGTAGAGGCCGAGTTTCAGGTGCTCGTGTGGTCGGATATCGTGCGCGACAGCATGTCGAACTCGATACCGGCAACCTATGGGCAACTGATCAGAACTGCGTGGGTCTATATCTCGACTGGGGCTTTGTGGCGGTTGATGAAGCTCCGCAAAGGTCCTGTAATCGCCGCAATTTATCCGGTTGCGATGTTGCTGATCCAATTGGGTGTCGCTGTCGGCGCCGCGTTGGGAATATGGGCGCTTCTGTCGTCGATACTGGGCTGGGTGGCCTGCCTTCCTGCCACCGCATTGGGCTATGCCGTGCTGCGATGGTTCCGCAAAATCGACAACCACCTGTTCGCCTATTACCTGATGCATGACTATGCCCATTCCGCCGCATGTCGGGGGCGAACGCCTCTAGCTTTGCAGCAACGCCTTGCTGAATTCGCGTCGTTGGTCAACGCCGCTCTAAAGGACGACGTGGATGAAGTTCTAGTCGTAGGCCACAGTTCGGGCGCGCATCTTGGTGTCGCCGTCCTGGCCGAACTTATCCGGTCTGCACTCCCAGACAGAGACGGTCCAACACTGTCTTTTCTGTCGCTTGGTCAAGTGGTTCCGATGGTCTCTTTTCTGCCGGACGCGACCAACCTACGCGCTGATCTGCAGTTCCTCTCGCAGCAAGAGGGGGTGACGTGGGTCGATGTCTCCGCCCCCGGCGACGGATGCGCCTTTGCGCTTTGTGATCCTGTGTCTGTGACAGGCGTTGGAACCGATACGAAAAAGTGGCCTTTGGTGCTATCGGCCGCCTTTACGCAGACACTTTCACCTGAGCGGTGGGGGCAGTTGCGCTGGCGGTTCTTTCGGCTGCATTTTCAATATCTTTGCGCTTTCGACCGGGCGGGAGCCTATGATTATTTCCGTGTGACCGCTGGACCTTTGACGTTGGGTGCACGTTTTGGGGATCGCGCACCGTCCAAATCGCGCATTGATACGCCTGTGTCGAAATACCGCTCGGTGGTTGGATGAAACCGCCCAAGCCGACCCCGCGGCCAGACAAGGTCTCGCTTTGGCGGTATCTCAAATTGTTTCGGCAGGATCTTTTGTCGGCCCAGCCACAACGGCTCTACCGGGCATGGATGGCTGAGTTTCGGACTGTTTTCTTTCGCTCCTACATGATCAACCAGCCGGAGCTAGTTGAAATTGTATTGAAAAAGGGGCCCGACGACTTCCCCAAGTCCAACCGCATCGCCGAAGGCCTGCGCCCTTTGCTGGGCAATTCAGTGTTTCTGACCAATGGCGACACCTGGAAACGCCAGCGGCGGATCATTGATCCTGCCTTTGAAGGTGGCCGCCTGAAAGATACCTTTCCGGCGATGCAGGATGCCGCGCAAGCCGCCAGCGATCGGTTGCAGCAAAGCCTGAACCAAATCCTCGAATGCGAGGAATTCACCAGCCACGCTGCGGCGGATGTGATCTTTCGCACCCTGTTTTCCGTGCCCATCGAGCATGAAGTTGCCGCACAGGTGTTCACTAAATTTCGCGCCTATCAACGCAGACAGCCCTTGTTGAACCTAGCCGCGTTCCTACCGCTGCCTAGATGGATGCCTCGGTTCCATTCACGCCAAACAAAACAAAATGCCCGAGAAATCAGAGAGCTGATCGAACATCTTATCTCAGCGCGCGCCGCGCTGATCGCCCAAGGTATGGCGCCAAACGATCTGGCGACCAAGATCATGACGACCCCGGACCCCCAGACTGGCAAGTGTTTCGACACAGACGAGATGGTGGATCAGGTGGCCATCTTCTTTCTGGCTGGCCACGAGACCAGCGCATCCGCATTAGCGTGGGCCCTGTACCTACTGGCACTGTATCCGGACTGGCAGGACAAGGTGGCTGAAGAGGCCGCAGCGCTGGACACCCCCGGCATGACCGCCGTTGCTGGCTTGAAGATCAGCCGCGATGTGTTCCGCGAAACCCTGCGCCTATACCCGCCGGTCCCGATGATGGTGCGGCAGGCCACATGCCCCGAAGTCTTTCGGAACCGGCAGATACAACCCGGTGCTCAGATGGTTATCAGCCCCTGGCACCTGCATCGTCATGAACGCCTGTGGGACAATCCCGACGGGTTCGACCCCGGCAGATGGCACACTGAGAATGGCAAAACCTGCCAGCGCACCGCGTTTATTCCGTTTTCGGCAGGCGCACGGGTCTGTAGCGGGGCAGGGTTCGCGATGGTCGAAGGGCCTTTGATCCTGTCTACGCTGCTGCGCCGATATCGCTTCGAACTGGTCGAAGGCCAAACACCGGTTCCCGTGGCTCATCTGACCGTTCGCTCAAAAGATGGCATTCGGTTGCGTGTGGTTGAGCGCTAACAAACTACCATCACCAATCACGTTGCTGTATGCGGTTGAAAACAGCGGAATCATTTCGAACGGGAAAACCTTATGTCCAAATCAGAACAGCGCGCGCAAATGGCCAATGGGGCGGGGTTTATCGCCGCTCTGGATCAAAGCGGTGGTTCGACCCCCAAGGCGCTGGCGCTTTATGGTGTTGAGGCATCGGATTACAGCTCGGATGCTGAGATGTTCGGCGAAATCCAGAAGATGCGCGCGCGCATCATTCTGGCCGATGACTTCACTAAGGATAAAGTGATCGGCGCCATCCTGTTCGAACGTACCCTGAGCGAAGAGATCGACGGCAGGAAAGTTGCCGATTACCTGTGGTCGCAAAAAGGGATCGTGCCGTTCCTCAAGATCGACAAGGGGCTAGAGGATGAAGCGAACGGCGTACAGATGATGAAGCCGATCCCTGGCTTGGCGGATACGTTGGCCAAGGCCGACGGTGTTTTCGGCACCAAGGAGCGTTCTGTCATCCATGAGGCGAATGCAGAGGGCATCGCCGCTGTGGTCGCCCAACAGTTCGACGTCGCACGCGAGGTTGTTGCAGCTGGTATGGTGCCGATTGTCGAGCCTGAGGTAAACATCAACTCCTCCACCAAGGCCGAGGCCGAGGACATCCTGAAAGCGGAAATCCTGAAGAATCTCGACCAGTTGGAGGACGGGCAGGATGTAATGCTGAAGCTGACCATCCCCAGCACCGCCAATCTTTACGATGCTGTGGCCGATCACCCGCGTGTTCTGCGCGTTGTGGCGCTTTCGGGTGGGTATTCGACTGATCAGGCCTGTGCGCTGCTGTCCGAGAACGGCAAGATGATCGCATCTTTCTCGCGGGCGCTGACCGAGGGTTTGTCGAAACAGCAATCAGATGCCGAGTTCAACGCGGCGCTGGGTGGCAATATCGACAAGATCTTCCAGGCTTCGGTCTGATCTGACCTAAACCGGTTTTGTGAATTCGCGGCGCAAACGCGCCGCTTTTTCACGCATCACGCACCCTTCCGCGTGATCATTCACAAGCCCCATCGCCTGCATGAAGGCAAAAACCGTGGTGGGGCCCACGAATTTCCAGCCCCGTTTCTTCAAATCCTTCGACATCGCAATGGACTCGGCCGAGGTTGAGGCCGTTTGCGGAACCGGGGGCATTGTCGTCTCATACCGCCACACATAAGCTGCCAGCGACCCCTCGGCCGCAATCAATTCCTGCGCCCGTTGGGCGTTGTTGATCACGGCCTCGATCTTGCCGCGATGCCGGATGATACCTGCATCCTGCAACAACCGTTCCACATCCGCGTCATCAAATTGCGCCACCTCTTTGATATTGAAATGTCTAAACGCTTTACGGAAATTTTCGCGTTTGGACAGGATTGTGCGCCAGCTTAAGCCGGATTGAAAACTTTCGAGGCAGAGCTTTTCGAATAACCGTTGATCATCCGCGACTGGATATCCCCATTCAGCATCATGATACGCAAAGAACTCAGGTGCGGCCTGACACCAGGCGCATCTGGGTTGGCCGTCCGGGCCTTGTACGGTCTTCAACATGTTTGTGCCCTTTTTGTTCCATTGACGCTACTGCGCCTCAGGCCAAAAAGCAATCGCTCACGGACGGTTGCGGTACCAGTTCAGCACATAGACCCGAATTGCCGACGCTAACCCGATATCAGGGTCACGCTCCACATCAATCTGCGCAGCCAACGCATTGATAGGCATCTGTTTTTGCTTTGCAATATCCCGAAATGCGGACCAAAATTCATCCTCAAGCGAGACCGAAGTTCGGTGCCCTTTGAGGGTCACAGAGCGTTTGACAGGGCGCCCGCTCATTCATCTAACTCGTGATTGTCCAGATCGCGTGTCTGTTTTTCTCGATCCAGCCGGTCCGCCTCTTTCTGAACTTTACTGCGCCCGAAAGCGACGGCGTTCTGGTCAGCGCGGGCCTTTTTGTTGGCCCGCGCTTTTTCCTTGCGGTACCGGTTCAGATTGACCGGTTTGCCCATCAGTCCTTTGGGCCAATCATCTGTTCGGGGCGGACAACCGCGTCAAAGGTCGCCTCATCCACGAAACCCAGCGCGATGGCTTCTTCTTTCAAAGTCGTGCCATTCTTGTGCGCCGTTTTGGCAACCTTAGTGGCGTTGTCATAACCAATGGTGGGGGCCAGTGCTGTCACCAGCATCAGCGATTCCTTCATCAGCTTGTCGATGCGCGGTTCGTTGGCCTGAATGCCCAGCAGCATCCGTTCCGTAAAGCTGTCCGCAGCATCGCCCAGCAACTGGATGGATTGCAGCAGGTTGTAGGACATCATCGGGTTGTAGACGTTCAGTTCAAAATGACCCTGACTACCTGCGAATTTGATCGCGGCGTCATTGCCCATCACATGCGCTGCCACCTGGGTCAGCGCTTCGGCCTGTGTTGGGTTCACTTTGCCGGGCATGATGGACGAACCGGGCTCATTCTCGGGTAGGATCAGTTCGCCAAGGCCGGAGCGAGGGCCGGACCCCAAAAGCCTGATATCATTGGCGATCTTGTAGCAGCTACCGGCAATTGTCGCCAACGCGCCAGACAGGAATACCATGGCATCATGTGCGGCCAGCGCCTCGAACTTGTTTGGCGCGGTGACAAAGGGCAGGCCAGTGATTTCTGCCATATTGGCTGCCACAGCCTCGCCCCATCCGTGCTGCGTGTTCAAACCGGTACCTACAGCTGTACCGCCTTGGGCCAACTCATAAATGCCGGGCATTGCAGCGTTTACACGTGCGATTCCCTGTCGGATTTGATGGGCATAGCCGCCAAATTCCTGGCCAAGCGTCAGCGGGGTCGCGTCTTGCGTATGGGTACGGCCGATCTTGATGATATCTTTGAACTCATCCGCTTTCTGTTCCAGTCCACTGGCCAGCTTTTCCAGGCCGGGCAAGAGGACATCCCGAACGCTCATCGCGGTTGCGATATGCATGGCGGTTGGGAAGGTGTCGTTTGACGATTGCCCCATATTGCAGTGATCATTGGGATGCACCGGGTCCTTCGATCCGATTACGCCGCCGAGAATCTCGATGGCGCGGTTTGCAATCACCTCGTTCGAGTTCATGTTCGATTGGGTGCCGGAGCCGGTTTGCCACACTACTAGCGGGAAGTTGTCGTCGAACTTCCCTTCAAACACCTCACCAGCCGCCTGAATTACCGCATCCGCAATCGTTGCGTCCAGTTTGCCGGTTGCCTTGTTCTGCATGGCGCAGGCTTTCTTGATCACCCCTAGCGCGCGCACGATGGCGACGGGCTGTTTTTCCCAGCCGATGGGAAAATTCATGATCGAGCGTTGCGTCTGCGCGCCCCAATACTTGTCTGAGGGAACCTCCAACGGGCCAAAGCTGTCGGATTCGGTGCGGGTCTGGGACATCGGTCACTCCGTCTTGTATGCCGTTGCATGCCGTTTACGCACAACTTTAGCATCATGCAATCGGCCAGTTGCGCGCACCATAAACTTAAGGTGGGCAAAGGTATAGATCGTGCCGGGTGTCATTTTCTTCTGTTAAACTTCAAACGGACCATTGTACGCGCCGGTAGGTGAGCTAGAATAGTACATCATCATTTTGGAGGCTCACGTGCTCCTACAAGTTCCGGTTCATTCCTTTAGACTTATTGGCCTTATTGCAGGTTGGGTGGCGTTTTTTTCGGTCGTCGCATTGCCATCGCATGCTGCTGAGATCACGCCCTTTGTCGGTGACTATGTAGGTTCGGCCAATATGGTTGATCAGGATGGCACCGAAACCCCAAGGGACATGAGCGTTTCGATCCAAGAGAACAAAAACGGATTCAATGTCAGTTGGAAAACGACGACCTACAAGCATGACGGGCGCGTGAAAGAGCAGGCCTTCTCGATCGACTTCAACCCCTCTGAGCGATCTGATGTTTTCTCGGCCGCGATGCGCCGAAACGTTTTCGGGCACGAAGTGCCGTTGGACCCGATGCAAGGCGAGCCATTCGTCTGGGGCCGCATCATGGACGACACCCTGACCGTGTTTTCGTTGTTTATTGATGAAAACGGTGGATACGAGCTGCAGCAGTTCGACCGCACCCTGGCGGAGGGTGGGCTTGATCTATCCTTTTCCCGGTTTCGCAACGGGATCAAGTCTCGCTCGGTCGAGACCTTCCTGAAAAAACAATAATCCCGACAGGGTTACTTCCGGAAACTGTCTAGCGACACGACATCAGCGTCATGATGCTCGTCCTGCTCGGCCTCGATTTCAATCGGCGCCTCTGCTATCGGTACCTCATCGTCCTCATCTTCGGCGCTTTCAAAACGCAGTCCGAATTCGACAGAAGGATCGACGAAAGTTTTGATCGCAACATACGGAATATACAGCGGTTCCGGAGCATCACCGAAGTTCAGCGTAATTGCAAAACCCGAGTCTCCGACTTCGAGATTTTCGAACCAGTGCTGCATGACGATCGTCATCTCTTCTGGATATCGCTCGCGCAGCCAATCGGCCATTTCAACGCCGTTCTGGCGCGTGTCGAAAGTAATAAAGAAATGATGCGCTCCGGGAAGACCGTTTTCAGAAACGCTGGTCAGAACCGTTTTGATCAGCCCGCGCATGGCGGTGTGCATCAGGTTCCCGTAATCAATGTCCTGCGACATGTGTCATCCTCAAATATGGTGCCCTTCAGCATAAGGGATTCCATTGGAAACGAAAGACCGAGAGTCGCGGGATTGTTCAAAGAAAATACGTTCCGACACCGGCTATGGCCATCAGGGCCAATGTCTTTCCCATGCCGAATTTGAATCGAAATATCAACACTCCAGCGATCACAGTTAATATCAGGGCGGATATATTGAGCGTATTTGCAGCGGGCCAGGGCAAACGAACAAGCCCCCACGCTATCTCTGTCACGTCCGTGAAAAAAACATGCAAGGCAAACCAAAGAGAAAGGTTGAGAATCACACCCACAACTGCCGCCGTTATGCCATGCAATGCGGCTGAAAGGCGGGGTCTGGCGGCCAGCTGGTCCAAGTATGGTGCGGTCAGGAATATCCACAGGAAACACGGCACGAATGTAGCCCAAAGCGCAACGATTCCCGCAGCCAACGCCAACGGCAAACCTGCCGTTGTTTGTCCGGTCAGCATGGCAACGAATTGGGTAACAAGGATAAGCGGGCCCGGGGTCGTTTCAGCCAAACCCAATGCGTCGATCATCTGGTTGGTTGTGATCCACTCGTATCTTTGGACGACGGTTTGCGTCATATACGCAAGAACGGCATATGCGCCACCAAATGTGACTACTGCCAAACGGGCGAAAAACCAACCCAGATCGCTTAACAGTTTAGCGCCCGCAATGCTGAGGAGAAACAAAGGTGTCAGCCACAGAGTGATCCAAATCAGACAGGTGCGCACAGGGTTGGTTTGGGGCGAGTAAATGCCCGATACGGAAGACTGGCCCCCATCAAGCCGTAGATACCCCCAAACCGCGGCACTCAGAATAATGACAGGAAAGGGCAGTTGCAGTGCGAAGATGGTCAGAAAACCGAACAGGGCGATAAGTTTGCTTTCGCCACTGGTCAACGCGCGGCGTGACAGATTGCGCAATGCTTGAATGACAATGACGATGACTGTTGCCTTCACTCCTAGAAAGCCCGCTTGGACGAAAGGAAGGTCACCAAACCGAGCATAAAGCCAAACCAAAGCGCCAATCACTATGGCACCCGGCAGTACAAATAGGGTGCCGGCAATCAAACCGCCGGGCACGCCGCGCAAACGCCAGCCGGCATAGGTGGCCAACTGCATTGCCTCGGGGCCGGGAAGCAGCATGCAAAGTGACAGCGCCCGCAGATAGGTGTGTTCATCCAACCAAGGGCGTTTTTCGACAAGTTCTTCGTGCATCAATGAGATTTGCGCCGCGGGTCCGCCAAAAGATAGCAGGCCAATACGTCCAAAAACACGGATCAACTCGGGGACCGAAGGGGGCGTCATCTGGTTCTGTCCATGAAAACGGCTAGGTATTGCGCTGACGTCAAACGACAGCTGCAGCGAGCAATTCCACTTTCAGTGCGCGAAGTTAGGTCTAAGCAACAAAGAGTTACGGCGGGAATATTGCGTTTTTGTCTTTGGAGTACATTCAGAATAGGTTGAATAGGGCACGGCATGTCACTTGCCTCAGGCACGACCACGCGAAGCTTGGGGTTGCCCCATCACGGGTGTTCGCGACCTGACCCTCTGCCTGTTGCTAACGCGCATCAGACAAACGGGTCAAGCGCCCTGCAAAACTATACCCAATCCAACCGCTGCCCGGTCATACAAACAGGCAATGTATCCTTTGGGAACTGTCCTAATTGCTCGAAAAGCGAGATGAAGTCGAATTGGTTATATGCCTCAACCATTTTGTCGCCGCGAAAGCGCGCCACGACCTGACCCGTGACCTCAACCGGGGCACCATTGTCAGCCCGAGAGGTTTGAACGTGCAAAATACTGGACACCCAATCGCCGTTCTCGATGGTCTTACGTACATCAATTGAGATTTCTCCCAAGATATGGCGAAAAGCCATGACTAAATCACGAAAGTCGTCGGCACCGACCTGCATCTCGGGGATCAACCCCTCAGCCGCTGTATCAGGCGTGAAATACCGATCAATCGCATCGGTGTTGCCGTTTTCCCAAACCTCGGAATACCACTCACGTAGGATCTCTGCATGTGACATCTCAGCTCTCCTGTCTTGCTGGAACAAAGATGAACAAAAGGAGTGAACAAACTCTGAACACTGAAGATAAAATGAGGTGGAGAAATGCAGGTTTCTGTTGCCAGGTACCTGCGAACCCCGCCTTACGCGGCTAGGCGCAAGGGCTTAAGTTTCGGTCTTGTTACTGCTTACGCAGCAACTGCAACCGGAGCACGATTGTCGTTTGCAATTGTACTAGTTTCGCCGATAACGGTGGCAGACAGCCGAGACAAAGCTAACCCCTTTAGACGTTCGTCGATCCTATTTCGGCCCCGAAATCCTCAAACGAAGGATGCTTGGTGGAGCCGCCGGGTACCGCCCCCGGGTCCGATCCGCTTATTACGAGCGCGTTTATGTCCATAGTCCCGAGGGACACATCTTATATAGGTGAGGGACGTCGGGGATGCAATTGTTCAGTTTCAGAGCGTGTATTACATAATTACAGTTGCTTACGGCGCTTTATTCAAGTTTGCCAATATCAACCAAATCGCAAGTACCGCTTCGATTCCGCCAAAAGTCAGGGCCTTGACCAAAGGCGGATTGTCCAGAATGACCGACAAGAAGCGACCAAGTGCTGCTCCCGCATAGACCACGCCCAACATTGCGTAGGCCATTGGCGCATTCAGCCATAGGACCACAATACCCGTCACAACAAACAATCCGCCAACCGAGGCACGCATTTCGCTCAGCCCCATGGTGCTGTCGGTCGGGGCCAGATCCAGCGCGTTGGCGGTATAAGCCGGAGCCAGAAAGCCGAACAATCCAAAGCCGATTGTCACCACGGCCGCAATGATATTCAGGACGGATACCATCAGATCCTCTCTAAGCAGGTTTGCGTCGCTGTTCCGCGACATCATGGGCCAGTTTTCGTGTGTACTTTTCGAGTTTTGTGAGACTCTCATCAACCGCGTCGGCGTCGGCGTTTTCCAGGCCGTCGGCAATCTGGCTGTGCAGCGAAATGATTTCCTCTCGCGAGCGGGCGGTGAAGGTGATCATGTTCATCAGCGGCTGCATCGCTTCGACCGCACCCGCCAACTGATAGGACAACACAGGGTTTCCTGCGCCGTCGACCAGGGCACGGTGGAAGGCCACATCTGACGCGCAAAAAGCTTCATCCGTCAGGCCCGGCTGCGCTTGGCGAAAGATCTCGGCTCGCATTGTGGCCAGTTGATCGGCCGTGCGTCGTTGGGCCGACAAACGCGCGCAGGCGCGTTCCAAGGCATAGCGGGCCTCGCAGGCGGTGTCGAAACTGACCGTGTTCATGGACAACAACAGCGTCGACGTGGTTATTTGCTGGGAATAGGCGTCTTCAAAGCTTAGCCGATTGACAAAAGCACCGCCGGTCGCGCCCCGTTGCGTGCGGATCAGAGACTGCGCAGCTAGCCGCTTCAAGGCCTCGCGCACCGTCGGGCGCGACACCTGAAATTGGTCGGCCAACTCTGCCTCGGACGGCAAACGCTCATCAACGATCAACTGGCCCGAAACGATGGCATCGCGGATCGCCTGCGCAATCTGCGCGGACAGGTCGGCAGGCTTCTGAGGATCGATTTTCATATTCCGGCACCTGCTGGTACGTTTTTATTTGTCTGACATTTAAAAGTCTGACATTTGAATTGCAAGGACTGAGTCGGGAGGGACAAGTGAGTCGCGCAGTTCTCCGCAACGGATTTTGGCTGGGGTTTTACGCTCTGATCCTGTGGGCGTGGTGGATGATGTTCACCATGAGCCGCGCAATGGACCTGGACTGGATCGGCCGTCCGGGTCCGATGGGACAGGCCATGGCCGCGATGGATCCGCGGATGGACATGTATATGCCGATGGCCGAGTTCGGGCCCTTGTTCTGGATGTGGGCAATCATGATGGCTGCGATGATGCTGCCGACATTGGTTCCGACCCTTCGCAGCTATGACGACCTGATCCGCAGCGCCAATGGCACGCGGGCAGGGTGGCTGGGCGTGCTGTCCGGTTACTTCGCTGTTTGGGTCGGGTTTGCAGCACTTATCACGGCTGTCCAACTGGCGCTGTTGTTCGGTGGCGTGGTTGACATGCTGGGCATCCCCAAATCGACGTTCTTATCCGGCGCTTTGATGATCGCAGTGGGCGCATTTCAATTCACCCGAGCTAAAGAGGTCTGCCACGGCGTCTGCCATGCGCCAATGAGTTATTTTCTGGGCCATTGGAAAACCGGATTTACTGGCGGACTGCGGATGGGGCTTGGACTTGGCGCATTCTGCGTCGGCTGTTGCTGGGGGTTCATGGCGCTTGGTTTTGTTGGTGGCGTCATGAGCTTGTTGTGGATGGGTCTTGCGACTTTCTTCATGGTTCTCGAAAAACTGCCTCAGATCGGGCACGCGATCACGCGTCCGCTGGGGTTTGCTTTGATTGCGGGCGGCGCTCTGCTGCTCATCTATCCCTTTGCTTACGGAGGATAAGCTGATGGCTAAAAACAGAAAAACAGATTCGGACCGCTTGCCGATCAGTCAACGGATCGACAGCCGTATGCCCAACCCCAAACGGCGCGAGATGAGCCCGACCAACTGGGCCATCAAAGGTGAACTGATCCTGAATTGTTCCTGTGACGTGTTCTGCCCCTGTGTGGTCTCGCTGGGCGCGCATCCTCCGACTGAGGGGCACTGCCATGCCTGGATGGGTGTGATCATCGACGAAGGTCATTTCGAGGGCGAGGACTTGTCGGGACTGAATGTGGGTCTGCTGGTCGATATTCCGGGCCGTATGGGCGAAGGGCAGTGGAAGGTTGCGGCTTATGTGGATGAACGCGCCAGTGGCAAGGCCTATAACGGTTTGCTGCAAATCTTCAGCGGGCAGGCGGGAGGCACCACAGGCCTGTTCACCATGCTGGTCAGCGAGATCATCGGGGCAGAGCGCGCTCCGGTCGTCATTGAACGCGATGGCACCAAGCGGCGTATCGTGATCGGCCGAAAAATTCAGGGCGAAATTGAAATGATGGCGGGCAAGGATCCGGATCACCCTGTGATGGTCTCGAACTCGAAATACTGGATGGGTCCGGATATCATCGTGGCACGTGGCACCAAATCCAAGGTGCGGGACTATGGCCGGGTGTGGGATTTTGGTGGTAAATCGGCCGAGATTTGCCCAATCGACTGGCATGGACCCAAGTGATGATCACCGCGGCCTATGTGCAGGAGATGGCGCGCTATAATCGCTGGCAGAACAGTCAGTTGAAAGAGTTCTTTAGCGCACTCACCACCGAGGAATTGAACCGTGAGCGCGGAGCGTTTTTTGGGTCGATTCTTGGGACGGCCAATCATCTGCTTTGGGGTGACTGGATTTGGATGTCACGTTTCGACGGAGGCGAAGGACCCGACGGTGGCATTCCGGAAAGCACGGCGATCTGTGCTGATGTCGATGAGTGGGTGGCGTTGCGTGACGTTGTCGATGCCCGGATCGAGGGTTGGGTCACCAGCCTGAAGGATGAGGCGTTGTCAGGGCCCTTCACATGGTTTTCAGCGGCAAAACAAGCCGATGTCACAAAGCCCTACGCGCAATGTGTGATGCATTTCTTCAACCATCAGACACATCACCGGGGTCAAATTCATAAGATGTTGACCGAGACCGGATCGGCAGCGCCGGTCAGCGATCTGGTCTTCTTACCACAGGAGGGATGAATGGCTCAGGTTTCGTTTTCACGTCGGTTGCGCCGGACCCCTTTCTCTGAGGGTGTCGAGGCGGCGGGGGTCAAGGCCTACACAGTCTATAACCGGATGTTGCTACCCACCGTTTTCGAGTCGGTAGAGGCCGACTACCGACACCTCAAGGAACATGTGCAGGTATGGGATGTATCGTGCGAACGTCAGGTCGAGTTGCGCGGCCCGGATGCAGCGCGTTTGATGCAGATGCTGACCCCACGTGATCTGCGCGGCATGTTGCCAGGTCAGTGTTTCTATGTGCCCATCGTGGACGAAACCGGCGGGATGCTGAACGACCCGGTGGCCGTGAAGCTTTCCGAGGACCGCTGGTGGATTTCGATTGCCGATAGTGACCTATTGTTGTGGGTAAAGGGTATCGCCAATGGCTATCGGTTGGATGTTCTGGTGGATGAACCGGACGTGTCCCCTCTGGCAGTGCAAGGTCCCAAAGCCGATGAGCTGATGTCGCGTGTATTCGGCGACCGCGTGCGCGATATCCGGTTTTTCAAGTTCGACATGTTCGCGTTCGAAGGCCGCGACTTGGCCGTTGCACGCTCGGGCTATTCCAAACAGGGCGGGTTTGAGATCTATGTCGAGGGCTCGGATATCGGCATGCCGCTGTGGAACGCGCTGTTTGCGGCGGGGGAGGATTTGAATGTGCGGGCGGGGTGTCCGAACCTGATCGAGCGGATCGAAGGTGGATTGCTGTCCTATGGCAACGATATGACCGACGACAACACGCCACATGAATGTGGATTGGGCAAGTTCTGCAACACGCACACGGCAATTGGGTGTATCGGTCGGGATGCGCTGTTGCGCGTGGCCAAGGAAGGACCGGTGCAGCAAATCCGGCCGATTGCGATTGACGGCGCGGCGGTACCGCCCTGCGATCGGCCTTGGCCAGTCTATGTTGACGGGAGACGGGTGGGGCAGGTGACGTCTGCTGCTTGGTCTCCGGATTTTGGCACCAATGTTTCCATCGGGATGTTGCGGTTGAGCCATTGGGATGCCGGCACTCAGGTAGAGGTTGAAACACCTGATGGGATGCGTAGCGCAATCGTACAGGCGCATTTTTGGACTTAGTCGTGGTTGGGGGCTCTGCCCCCGTCGCTGCGCGACTCCCCCGGGATATTTTTTGCCAGGTGAAGGACGGGGCCTGGCACCATGAGATGAAAGGAACGTTCAGATGTTTAATGCGTTGGTAATGGAGAGAGACGACGAGAGCGGTCTGGCCAGCCCCGTGGTCAAACAGCTGTCAACCGATGACCTGCCTACGGGTGAGGTTACAGTTGCGGTCGAGTATTCGACGGTCAATTACAAAGATGGTCTTTGCATGTCGCCCAAAGGTGGCGGTCTGGTGCGCAGCTACCCGCATGTGCCGGGCATTGATTATGCTGGTACGGTCGAGGCGTCCGCGGATGATCGTTACAAGCCCGGCGACAAGGTTGTGCTAACTGGCTGGCGTGTTGGTGAGGCCCATTGGGGTGGTTATAGTCAGAAGGCCAACGCAAGAGCCGACTGGCTGGTACCGCTGCCCGATGGGTTGGACACGCGTCAGGCGATGGCTGTAGGAACCGCTGGGTTTACCGCCATGCTGGCCGTCATGGCGCTTGAGGATCACGGCCTCAAGCCTGGCAACGGGCCGGTGCTTGTAACCGGTGCTGCGGGCGGTGTTGGTTCGGTTGCGACAGCGATTCTGGCAAACTTGGGCTACGAGGTCGCAGCAGTGACGGGCCGGGCCGAAGCGGGCGATTACCTCAAGTCTTTGGGGGCTACGACCATTGTTCCTCGTGATGAGTTGAACGAGACGACCAAGCGTCCGCTGGAAAGCGAGACATGGGCAGGCTGTATCGATGCCGTTGGTGGTGACATGCTGGCCCGTGTTCTGGGGCAGATGAAATACGGTGCGTCGATCTCGGCTGTTGGTTTGGCAGGTGGCGCCGGACTTCCGGCAACCGTCATTCCGTTCCTGCTGCGTGGTGTAAACCTGTTGGGGATCGATAGCGTGATGCAGCCCTACGAGAACCGCGTTCGGGCGTGGAAACGCGTTGGGACCGATCTGCCCATGGACAAGTTGGAGGCCATGGTTCACCCGGCCACACTGAGTGATCTGCCACAATTGGGCGCTGATATCCTTAAGGGGCAGGTCAAAGGCCGGGTGGTTGTGGACGTAAACGCCTGAACCCATGTCAGAACACCGCACCGGTCCGGCGCTGCCCGGACCGGTTCCTGCGCCCTTGAACGACCGTGAAAATGCCGCAAACAGCTCTGGTCATTGGCGCAATTCCAGATCATCATCGCTATACATCCCAATTGTGATGGCTTATGAGCCATCCCAACAGCACCTGAAGACGGGGAGTGAGCAGAATGGCTGACGATTTCGAACTGGATACCGATGATCTGAAGCGCCGCATGGAAGGCGCGATGTCCAACCTCAGAACCGAATTCGCATCGTTGCGGACCGGGCGGGCTTCGGCCTCGATGCTGGAGCCGGTGATGGTTGATGCCTATGGTTCCATGACGCCCATCAATCAGGTTGGCACGGTCAATGTACCCGAGCCGCGTATGGTGACGGTCAATGTCTGGGACAAAGGTCTGGTCGGCAAGGTCGAAAAAGCCATTCGCGAAAGTGGGTTGGGGATCAATCCGCAACTAAACGGGACGATCATCATGCTGCCGATCCCGGAGCTGAACGAAGAACGTCGTCGCGAGCTGGGCAAAGTCGCCGGTCAGTATGCTGAACATGCGCGCGTCTCGATTCGTAACGTGCGTCGGGATGGGATGGACCAGATCAAAAAGGCCAAGGCAGACGGGATGTCCGAGGACGATCAGAAGTTCTGGGAAAGCGAAGTTCAGGACCTGACCGATCAGATGATCAAAACCGTGGATGCCGCGCTTGAGACCAAGCAGGCCGAGATCATGCAGGTCTGAGACCGGATATGCCTGACACCCCACAGACGGCGCCTCAGGATGGGCCTCGGCATGTTGCGATCATCATGGATGGCAACGGTCGCTGGGCTCAGGCGCGTGGACGGCCGCGCCTGTTTGGCCATCAGGCCGGTGCGCGGCGCGTGCGGGATGTGGTCGAGGCCTGCCCGGGGCTTGGCATCAAGTATCTGACTGTCTTTGCCTTCTCGACCGAGAACTGGAAGCGGACACAGGCCGAAGTGGCCGGGCTGATGAGCTTGTTCCGGCGCTACATCATTAAGGAAACAGCGAACCTGACAAAAAACGGGGTTCGGGTTCGGTTCATTGGAGATCGGGTGCGTCTGGACGCTAAGCTGATCGACCTGATGGACACGCTGGAAAATGCCACCAAGGATAACGATCTGGTGCATCTGACCATTGCTATCAACTATGGCGGTCGGGACGAGGTTGCGCGTGCCACCAAGCGGTTGGCGCGTGACGTGGCCGAAGGTCGGTTGCGACCTGAGGATGTGGATGAAGAAACGCTGCCCAAGTATCTGGATACGCACGTTCTTCCCGATCCTGATCTGGTCATCCGCACCAGCGGTGAAGCGCGGATCTCGAACTTTCTTTTGTGGCAATCGGCCTATTCGGAATATGAATTCATCGATACTCTATGGCCTGATTTCACCGCAGAGGAACTTGCCAGGTTGTGCCAGAATTTCGGGTCTCGCGAACGTCGGTTTGGGGCTGTCCCAGCATGAGCGACAGCCGATGGTCTGATCTGACAGCGCGGGTTCTGTCGGCTGCGGTGCTTGTGGCCGTCGGCTCGGTTGAGGTTTGGCTGGGCGGGCTGTGGTTCGAAGCCTTCATCGCTATCGCCTGCGGCCTGATGACCTGGGAGTTGGTTCGGATGATCGACCCGGACCGGACTGGGGTCGCTATCCAGCTTGCAGTGTTGACCGGGGTTGCTGTTGTCCTCAGTTATCATCTTCCGCCGCTTTATAAATTGCCGTTCCTGCTGGCTCCGGCACTGGTTGGGGCGGGGCAGGTAAGTCGGGCCAAGGGTACTTATCTGCTGTTTGCAGCGTGGATTGCGGCGGCGGGGCTCGGGTTTATCTCTATACGTGAAAACATGGGGTTTGGCTGGATGGTCTGGCTGATCTCGGTAGTTGTGGCGACGGATGTTGCGGGATATTTCGTGGGCAAGGCGCTGGGTGGGCCGAAATTCTGGCCGCGCGTGAGCCCCAAGAAAACATGGTCGGGCACTGCCGGCGGGTGGTTCGCGGCGGCGATCGTCGGCGCGGTTTTTGCGGCTTTCGCAGGGTTCGGATTTTTGTTCGTGTTGGTGTCCGTCGCAGCCTCGATGGCCAGTCAAGCCGGCGACATAGTGGAAAGCGCGACAAAACGGAAGTTTGGCGTCAAGGACAGCTCGAACCTGATCCCGGGCCATGGCGGCTTTCTGGACCGGTTTGACGGGATGATGGGTGCGGCTTTGTTCGTTCTGATTGCTGGGCTGCTATACGCACCGGGACCGATGTGATGCGCAGGGTTTCGATTTTTGGCGCCACCGGGTCGATTGGGCAGAACACGATCGACCTGATCGACCGGAACCCTGATGCGTATGACGTCGTGGCACTGACGGGTGGGGCGAATATCCACAAACTGGCGGAGGATGCCAAACGCCTGCGCGCCAGTGTGGCTGTAACCGCCCATCAGGACCGGCTGGAGGATCTGCGGGCTGCTTTGGCGGGTTCCGACGTGCAGGCAGCGGCTGGCTCTATGGCCCTGACCGAAGCGGCCGCGCGGCCAGCGGATTGGGTGATGTCGGCCATAGTTGGGGCTGCCGGACTTCCACCGGGGCTAGAAGCTTTGAAGCAGGGCGCGACGCTTGCCCTGGCAAATAAAGAGACTTTGGTCTGCGCTGGTCCCCTGGTCCTTGATACGGCGCGGAAACACAATGCTACCCTTTTGCCGGTTGACAGCGAGCACTCCGCTGTGTTTCAGGCCCTGGCCGGAGAGGATATGAGCGCCGTCGAGCGGATCATCATCACAGCCAGTGGTGGGGCATTCCGCGATTGGCCGTTAGATGATCTGGCCAACGCAACGGTCGAGCAGGCGTCCAACCATCCGAACTGGAACATGGGTCAACGAATTACTATCGACAGCGCCTCGATGTTCAACAAGGCGTTGGAGGTAATTGAAACCAAGGAATATTTCGGGGTTTCACCTGAGCAGGTTGAGGTTCTGGTTCACCCCGAGTCCATCGTCCACGCGCTAGTCGGGTTCAACGACGGGGCGTTGATGGCACATATGGGTGCGCCCGACATGCGCCACGCCATCGGATACGCGCTGCATTGGCCCGCGCGGCAGGACTTGCCGGTCGAACGGCTCAATCTGGCCAAGCTTGGTCAGTTGCGGTTCAGCGAGCCCGACGATGCACGCTATCCTGCGCTGAAACTGGCCCGGCACGTGATGCAACGTGGCGGCTTGTCTGGTGCCGTGTTCAACGCCGCCAAGGAACGCGCGCTTGATCACTTCATCGCGCGTAGGATCGGATTTTTGTCGATGGCCGATTGCGTTGCCGCTGTTTTGGACCGATTTGATGCCCAAAGCAGCCTTATTGATGCCCCTTTGACCCTTGATAACGTGCTGCAAACGGACCATCTGGCACGTAAGTGGGTCGATGAAGCCATAGGCCAAAGAGCAGGATAGAATTTTGGACATACTCTCGCTGATCCCTCAGTTTGGAAACTTGCTGTATACGATTGTGGCTTTTGTCATCGCCTTGTCGGTGATCGTCGCGGTGCATGAGTATGGACACTACATCGTCGGCCGCTGGTCAGGCATCCATGCCGAGGTTTTCTCGATTGGGTTCGGACCCGTGCTGCTGAGCCGCGTGGACAAGCGCGGAACGCGGTGGCAAATCGCTGCGCTGCCTTTTGGCGGCTACGTGCGGTTTCTGGGCGATTCTAATGCGGCATCCGGCAAGGATGAGGCGGCGATGGACGAAATCACCCAGAAAAGCCCCGAAGAACTACGCCGCACCATGCATGGCGCGCCTTTGTGGGCACGCTCGGCAACAGTTGCGGCTGGACCGGTGTTCAATTTCGTCATGTCGATCATCGTTTTTGGCACAATTTTCCTATCGCAAGGCGTGACCAAGGAACCTTTAACCGTCGGCAGCCTGCACCCGCTACCGGGCACCGAACAGCAATTGCGGGAAGGCGATGAGATCTTGTCGATCGCCGGTATTCAGGTGCCCGAATTCGACGAACAGGACGCCTGGACGCAGTTCACCGATGCGCTACCCGTGCAGCCCGTTTTGGACTATACTGTCCTGCGGGACGGCCAGACGCAGGACGTAACCGGCCCTTGGTTGTTCCCGCCTCTGATCCAACAACTTGCCCCACGCAGCGCAGCCTATGACATCGATCTGAAGCCGGGTGACGTAATCACTGCAGTCGATGGCGATCCGATCTTTGCGTTTGAACAACTTAAAGAGCATGTCGAAGGCTCGAATGGAAAAGTCCTGTTGCTGAACGTGTGGCGTGAAGGGGCCGAGCTGGATTTTGCACTAGCCCCGCGTCGGACGGATGAGCCGCAGCCTGATGGCGGGTACGTCACACATTGGCGGATCGGCATTGTGGGCGGCATGATGCTGGAACCGGCGACTGAACCGGCCGGCCTGTGGGCCTCTGTTACAGGGGGCACGCGTCAGACCCTGCGTATAATCGACGCGTCCCTGTCGGGCATGTGGCACATGGTGACGGGTGCAATTAGCACGTGCAACATCTCAGGCCCCATCGGAATTGCGGAAACGTCAGGCGCTATGGCCAGTCAGGGCGCGCAAAGTTTCATCTTCTTTATTGCCGTCTTGTCCACAGCAGTCGGGTTGCTGAACCTGTTCCCGATCCCTGCACTGGATGGTGGGCATTTGGTGTTTTACGCTTATGAAGCCGTGACAGGCAAGCCGCCCAGCGACGGCGCGTTGCGGATATTGATGGGGATCGGGGTCTCGTTGATCCTTGGTCTTATGGTATTTTCTGTAACAAACGATCTCTTCTGTTGAATGTGGCCTTAGCCGCCCAGAAAAGCCGTAATTCCGCCGCATTCAATCTGTAGGTTTGTGACCAAATCCAAACTGAGTCAGAGGCTACAATGGCAAAGGCGCTGAAAAAATCCTATCGAAGCTTCAGCTTCCTGTTCATGCTGAACTGGGACTCGATCCTGTTCTTTGCGGCGACGGCAATTGCGATGGCAGGCTGGGCCTATTTGATCAGCATGTGATTCTGTAAGCACCGAAATTGAAAAGTGTTTGGCGGCCCATTGGGCCGCTTTCTGTTTTGGGCTTTTGACAAGAATAATTAATCCCGTTACTCAGCTTCTAAGTCCTATAATTTTGGGTAGAGAAAAATATGACTGATCGGCGAGGCGCAGGCACATCCTGCGGAGGGCAGACGCTGGCAAACAAGATTTTGTGGCGGGCGCTATCCGTTTTTTCCTTTATTGTTCTGGTGGGTTTAGTTGCCCTGCCACAATCGGCAAAGGCGCAAAGTTTCATCATCAACTCCTTCGAGGTTGAGGGTAACCGGCGGATCGAAACGTCCACGATTATCGCTCGAACAGGGATCGAACCGGGGCAGACTGTCACCGCGGGTGAACTGAATGACGCGTTTCAGCGTTTGCTTGACAGTGGTGTTTTTGAAACAGTCGAACTGACGCCGCGCGGCAATACATTGGTGATCGAGGTTCAGGAATATCCAACGATCAACCAGATCAGCGTCGAAGGGAATCGCCGGGTCAAGGATGATGTCTTGCTCGAGGCGATTTCGTCCGAACCCCGTCGTGTCTTTACGCCTCAGGTTGCCGAAGCCGATGCAGATTTGATCGCGCAGATCTATTCGGCGCAGGGCCGGGTGTCAGCGACGGTTATTCCGCGCATTATCCGACGCAGTGACAACCGCGTCGACCTTGTGTTTGAAGTGTCCGAAGGCACTACGATCGAGGTGGAGCGTGTCAGCTTTGTGGGTAACCGCGCCTTCACCGACCGTCGCTTGCGTCGCGTGCTGGAGTCTAAGCAGGCAAACATACTTCGGACTTTCATTCGCAGCGATACGTTCATCGCCGACCGGATTGAGTTCGACAAACAGGTCATTCGGGATTTCTACCTATCCCGTGGCTATGTCGATTTCCGCGTCAACAGCACTAATGTTGAATTCACTCAGGAGCGGGACGCCTTTTTCCTGGTTATGAACATTACCGAGGGGCAGAAATTCTCGTTCGGGAACATCACAACAGTCAGTGAAATCCCAGGGGTGAACGCGGCGGAGTACCAAGCGGCGCTCAAAATCAAACCTGGGGTGACCTACACCCCGTCTTTGGTGGAAAATTCGATCGCCCGGCAAGAGCGGTTGGGCCTTAAACAAGGCGTCGATTTCCTGCGGGTTGAGCCACGGGTGACGCGCAATGCGCGCGAATTGACCCTGGACGTCGAGTTTGTCCTGACCCGTGGTCCGCGCATCTTTGTTGAACGGATCGATATCGAGGGCAACACCACCACGCTTGACCGTGTCATTCGCCGCCAATTCGATACGGTCGAGGGTGATCCGTTCAATCCACGCGAGATCCGTCAGGCCGCTGAGCGAATTCGGGCTCTGGGTTTCTTTGCCAACGCTGAAGTCGAACCGCGCGAAGGCTCAACCCCCAGTCAAGTCATCGTCGATGTGGATGTCGAGGAACAGCCTACTGGCTCGTTGAGCCTCGGCGGTAGCTTCTCCGCCTCGGATGGTTTCGGTATCGCGGTTGGCCTGACCGAGACGAACTTTCTGGGTCGCGGACAAACCCTAGGGCTGAACCTGTCGACGGCGCAGGATTCGGAACAGTATACGTTGAATTTCACTGAACCTTTCCTGCTGGGACGCCGACTGCAATTCGATGTGGGTCTGGGCCTGGCGACTACAAACTCGAGCTTTGCCAGCTTTGACACCGACAGCCTGTTCTTCCGTCCCCAGCTGAGCTACGCCATCGGTGAACTGTCTTCTCTGCGTCTGCGCTATGAGTGGGATCGCAGTGAGATGACGCAGCAGGACAACGAAGTGAACGGTGTTGTCGTCGCGTCCGAGATTGCGCAGGGCGAACGGACAACGAGCGCTCTTGGTGTCTCGTATGTGTATGACAGCCGTCGTGGTGGCCTGAACCCCAATGCCGGAGTGCTGTTTGAGGTTGGCGTTGATGCCGCAGGTCTGGGTGGTGACAATGAGTTCTTCCAGACGACGGCCCGCGCGATCGCCCAAACTCGCGTCCTGAGCGAAGAGGTGGTTCTGCGTGCCTCTTTCGAACTGGGCGCATTGCACTGGACGGGGGATGATTTCAGCCGCACAGTCGACCGTTTTGTTCTTGGCCCCAGCACATTCCGCGGTTTTGAACCTGCCGGTCTGGGTCCGCGTGACCTGTCGAATGGTCAGGATGACGCCATTGGTGGCAACTATTACTGGGTCGCTCGGTTCGAATCGGACTTTCCTTTGGGCCTGCCCGAAGAACTGGGCCTGCGGGGCGGGGTGTTCTATGATGTAGGCAACCTCTACAACTTGGATGATGTGAACACAGCAGGAGCGGATATCGTGGGCGAGGACGGGTCGGTCCGGCACGTTGTTGGTGTTTCCGTGCTTTGGACGACACCCTTTGGTCCGCTGCGCTTCAACTTCTCGAAAGCGATCGTGAAAGAAGATTTTGACCAGGAACAGAACTTTGACCTGACTATTCAGGCACGGTTCTGATCCGTTCATGATGAGCTTCTGGAAGTCGTATCTACAGGGCCCTATCTGGGCCCTGTATTTTATTTTAATCCATGCCTTAGCGCTGCCGCTTGAGGCACAGCAACTGGGTGTGCCGGAAACGACCGTGCTGACGATTTCCAGCGACCGTTTGTATTCGGATTCTGCCTTCGGTCAGCGCATATTGCGCGAGATTGAGGCTGAAGGAACTTTGCTGGCAGATGAAAACGAGCGCATCGTGGCTGAGTTAAGCCGCGAAGAAAAAGAATTGACCGAAAAGCGGGCTGAAATGCCAGCAGATGAGTTCCGTCCCTTGGCCGAGGCATTCGACAGCAAAGTTCAGTCCCACAGAGATGGCCAACGGGCCAAGTTGGATGCCTTGGCGCGTCGCAGTGATGAGGCGCAACAGTTGTTTTTTGAAATGATCCAGCCGGTTCTCATTGAACTGTTGCGCGACTCTGGCGCGACCGTGATTATTGAACGCTCCAGCGTCTTTCTAAGCTCGGACAGGACGGATGTGACCGAGATCGCGATTGGACGGATCAACGCGGCCATTGGCGATGGTAGCGCCCTTGAAAAGATTGGCGACCAATAGGTTCGCTTGCCCTTGCGGCGCTGTGTTGCTAACCACGCGTCCAAGAGAAATCCATAACGGGACGACCAAAAGATGACCTCGGAAACAAAAAGCGCAGATATTCAGCTGATCCAGCGGATCTTGCCACACCGCTATCCGTTTTTGCTGGTTGATAAAGTTGTCGATATCTCAGGCTATCAATCCGCCGTTGGCATCAAGAATGTCACCATGAACGAGCCCCATTTTCAGGGCCACTTTCCCGGCACCCCAATCATGCCCGGTGTCACCATCGTCGAAGCGATGGCGCAAACCGCAGGTGTGATGCTTGGTGTCGGCATGGACGTGATCGACAGCGAGCTGTTGATCTACTTCATGAATATCGACAAGTGCAAATTCCGCCGCAAGGTCGTACCCGGTGATGTGCTGGAAATGCATGTGGAAACCGTGCGCGGTAAGAAGGGCGGCAAGATCTTCAAATTCGCCGGCCGCGCGACCGTTGATGGCGAAGTTGCGGCCGAGGCCGAATTCTCTGCCTATGTGGACTGGGACATGGAAAAAACGACATGAGCGGCATTCACCCAAGCGCGATCATCGAAGACGGTGCGCAAGTCGGTGAAGGCTGTGTCATCGGGCCGTTTTGCTATGTCGGTTCTCAGGTCAAGCTGGGCGACCGGGTCGAGTTGAAGTCGCATGTTGTGGTCACCGGCGATACGGTGATCGGCGATGAAACCGTCGTTTTCAATTTCTCGGTCATCGGTGAAATCCCACAGGACCTGAAATTCGGTGGCGAAAACACACGGCTGGAGATCGGCAAACGCAACCGCATTCGCGAGCATGTAACGGTAAACACCGGCACCGAGGGTGGTGGTGGCGTGACCCGGATCGGCGATGACTGTCTTCTGATGGCAGGCGTCCATGTGGCTCATGACGTTCAGATCGGTAATCGTGTGATCATGGTGAACCATGCGGGTGCCGCTGGGCATTGCATCATCGAGGATGACGTGATCGTTGGCGGTATCTCGGGTCTGCACCAATGGGTGCGCGTCGGTCGTGGCGCAATCATCGGTGCTTTGACCATGGTCCCCAATGATGTGATCCCTTATGGCCTTGTTCAGGCTCCGCGCGGGGAACTGGACGGGCTGAATCTGGTCGGCTTGAAACGCAAAGGTGTGTCGCGCGAAGACATCTCGGCCCTGCGGGCGGCGTTCAAGGAACTTTCGACCGGCGACGGTACATTCATGGAGCGCGCCCATCGCGTCGGAGCCAAGAATGAAAGCGAATATGTCCAGCGGATCGTGGACTTCGTAACCGGGCAGACCGACCGTTCTTTCCTGACACCGAGGAAGTAAGCCCATGCTGGCTGTTATCGCGGGAACCGGCGCTTTGCCTGCCGAGGTGGTCGACCAACTGGCTGACCGCCCGGTGATCTGCGCGATGGAAGGGTTCGCGCCCGACACTCTGGACGTGGATATGACCTTCCCGCTTGAGCAGTTGGGGACATTCATCGCGGATTTGAAAGCACGCGGCGTAACGCAGATTTGCATGGCAGGCGCGGTGCGGCGCCCTGCAATTGATCCAAGCCGGATTGATGCCGCGACCATGCCTTTGGTGCCCATCTTGCAACAGGCCATCATGTCCGGCGACGATGGGGCCTTGCGAGCGGTGATCGGGATTTTTGAAGATGCGGGCCTACAGGTCCGTGCCGCCCATGAAATCGTGCCAGCCCTTTTGCCAGCTCTTGGACCGCTGACCGAGGCTCAGCCATCGGACGCGGACCTGTCTGACGCCAATCGAGCAGCTGGGATCGTTCGCGCCATGGGTGCTGCGGATATCGGGCAAGCTTGCGTCGTCTCGAAGGGGCAAGCGCTGGCGGTCGAGGGGATTTTCGGGACCGCCTGGATGCTGAAATCGCTGACACAAAGGCCCGATGCGGGCGGAGGCGTCCTGTTCAAGGCCCCCAAACCCGATCAGGATCGACGTGTCGATTTGCCTGCGATTGGCCCGGATACCGTCGCGGATGCAGTGGCCGCCGGGCTGTCGGGCATCGTCATTGAAAAGGGTGGGGTGATGGTGCTGCAACGGCCGCAGGTCATTGCCGAATGTGACCGGCTGGGACTGTTTCTTTACGTGCGCGAGCGGACGAACTGATGCGCGTTTTCGTGGTCGCCGGTGAACCGTCAGGCGACCGCTTGGGTGGCGCACTGATGGAAGGGCTGCGCAGTCTTCAACCCGATGTACAGTTCGACGGGGTCGGCGGCCCTCTGATGCAGGCGCAAGGATTGAACAGCCGCTTTCCCATGTCCGAGCTTTCGGTGATGGGGCTGGTCGAGGTCCTGCCCAAGTTCTTTCATCTCAAACGTCGCATAGCCGAGACTGCTCAGGCGGTTCTGGACATGCAACCTGATGTTCTGATCACCATCGACAGCCCCGATTTCTCGCTGCGCGTCGCCAAGCTGATAAAAGCGCAAAGCAACATTCGTACGGTGCATTACGTGGCCCCCAGCGTCTGGGCGTGGCGACCGGGGCGGGCAGACAAGATGGCTAAGGTCATCGACCACGTTCTGGCGCTATTGCCGTTCGAGCCGCCCTATATGGAACGCGCGGGGATGGAATGTGATTTCGTCGGCCATCCCGTCGCAAGCGAACCCGTTGCAACCGAGGACGATATTGCCGCGTTCCGCAACGCTTATGATCTGGGGGATGCGCCGATCCTCTTGGCCTTGCCTGGTTCGCGCCGGGGCGAGGTTGATCGCTTGGCCCCGGTCTTTGGCCAGGCACTTGACCTTTATCTGCGCGATCACCTCGATACGCGCATAGTGGTACCTGCCGTAGCTCATATGGTCGAGACGGTTCAGGCGCATCTGGAAAACTGGCCCGGTAATCCAGTTGTTGTAGATCCCCGCAACTTGCCCGCGGATGAGGCAACCGCACAAAAACGCGCGGCCTTTGCAGCCGCCGATCTGGCTCTGGCTGCCTCTGGAACCGTGTCACTGGAACTGGCAGCGCAGGCGACGCCGATGGTCATCGCCTATCGTTTGAGCTGGCTGACGCAAAAGATGGCCGAGCGGATGGTCAAACTCGATACCGTCACACTGGTCAATCTGGTGTCCGAGACCCGCACCGTGCCCGAATGCCTGCTTGATGACTGCCAGCCAAACAAGATCGCCGAGGCGTTGGGGCAGGTGGCGGCAACGCCCAATCTTCAACAGCAGGCGATGGCCGAGACAATGCAGCGGCTGGGCCGGGGTGGCGAAGCGCCGGGTCTACGCGCTGCCCGCGCCGTGCTGGAGCGGATGGCAGGCTGATGCTCGACCACGTTCTTTTTGCGGCCTCGGCCGGATTGGCCATGATCTCGACCAATCTGGACAATCTGGCGGTGCTGCTGGGCTTGATCCTGATTATCGAGCAACGCCGCGCCATCGCAGGATTTGCGGTCGCACAGGCTATGGTCTTGTCCCTTGCCATGATCGTGGCAATCGGGCTTGATCAAAGCGGCATCCCCGAGTGGATTGGATATCTGGGTGTCATCCCCTTGGTGTTCGGCTTGCGCGGCATCTGGCAGCAATATCGCGGGGACGCGGGCGAGGACATAAGCGCGAAAGGTGCTGTCAGTTCGGTTGTAACCCTGTTTCTCAGCCTGTCGGTCGACAGCTTTGCCGTCATGACCCCGCTGCTGGCCGATTCCACACCTTCTTTCCGACTGGCCGCCCTGCTGGGTGCTGCAGTGGCCGCGTTCCTATTGGTCGCGGTGGCGGCTTGGGGAGCGCCTCGGGCCAAAAGCCTCGGGCCGCAAGTGGCGCGCCTGGACCGGATCGCGCCCTATGTCATGGTGTGCGTCGGGCTCTATATCCTGTTCAACTCGCCCACCGATCTGTTGTGATGCGTTGACCAAATCGGCCCTATCAGGTCTTTATGGCCCACCGCCAAGACCAGCCATGTCCGGTGAAGGAGAAATTTGATGTCCCGAATTCCGCCCCTCGTCGACGACGACATGACCGAGGCCGCGCGCGCGTCTCGGGCCCTGCTTGGGGCGTATGGGCCATTCGACAATTGGGCGCGCATTGCTGCCCATAGCCCTGCGGTGTTGGAACACGTAGCTGAGATGCTGACGGCATTCAAGGCGCAGGAAAACCTGCCGCGCCGTGCGTTGGAACTGGCGATGGTTACGGTGTCCAAATTGAACGCCTGCGACTATTGCGTATCGCATCACACTCCCCAACTGACCGTGACAGGGTTAAGCCCTGATGGCGCGGCGCGTCTGCCGGATGTCGAAAATCACCCCGAACTGGACGATTGCGACAAAGCGGTCGTTCGCTATGCCGAGGCGGTCACGACGCGGTCAGGCCGGATGCGCGATGCCGAAGTCTCGGACTTGCGCGCATGGTTCAACGATTCTCAGATCGTGGAACTGACATGGCGCATTGCCCTGACTGGCGCGTTCAACCGCTTCAACGATGCGCTGCAAGTCGAGATCGAGACCGAGGTCGCGCCCGTTTCGGCCTAGTAGCCGCGCCAGATCCAACCGCCACCAAAGATACGGCTGCCCTCAGATGCATAGAACACGCAGGCCTGACCGGGTGAGACGCCTTCCTCGGGCGTCAGCAGTTCGACCTCGGCGGTGGTATCGGACAGGGGGCGAATGATTGCCTCGCGCGGGGGGCGGGTCGAGCGGACTTTGACCTTTAGATGCCATTCATCACGAGACGTAAATGGTTCATCACCCAACCAGTTGATCTCGCGTACCGGGATCGTGCGTGTGGCCAACATGTCCTTGGGGCCGACGACGACCTGTTTCTTGTCCACATCCAACTTGACCACATAAAGCGGCTCGGTCAGCCCGCCGATGCCCAAGCCGCGGCGTTGACCGATTGTGTAGTGGATCACTCCGTCATGCTGCGCCAATACACGGCCATCGGCATGCACGATCTCACCCGGTTCAGCTGCGCCGGGGCGCAGTTTCTCGATAACGCTGGCATAGTTGCCATTGGGCACAAAGCAGATGTCCTGACTGTCCGGCTTGTCGGCCACAGCCAGGCCATACTGTGCTGCCATCTCGCGCGTCGCATCCTTCGAGGGCAGGTGGCCCAGAGGAAAGCGCAGGTAGTTCAACTGTTCAGGCGTGGTGGAGAACAGGAAATAGGACTGATCGCGGTTCGCATCCTCGGCGCTGTGCAACTCGGGACCGTTGGGGCCCATCTTGCGCTGAATATAGTGACCGGTGGCCATGCAGTCGGCTTCAAGGTCCTTGGCGGTTTCCAGCAGGTCCTTGAACTTCACCCGCTCATTGCAACGGATGCAGGGCACCGGGGTGGCACCGGCCAAATAACTGTCGGCGAATTCGTCAATCACCGCGTCCTTGAAGATGTTCTCATAGTCCAGGACGTAGTGGGGAAAGCCACGTTCTTCCGCCACACGCCGCGCATCGTGGATGTCGATACCCGCACAGCAGGCGCCTTTCTTGGCCAAGGCCGCGCCATGGTCATAGAGCTGCAAGGTCACGCCGACCACGTCATAGCCCTGATCGGCCAGATGCGCTGCCACAACGGAACTGTCCACGCCACCTGACATAGCGACAACCACCCGCGTTTCCGAGGGCGGTTTGGCAAAGCCAAGCGAGTTCAGCGGGGTCTCGGTATCGAGGGCCATGACGATTCCAATGCGGGTTAAGAAAGACCGGCAGAATATAGGAAAATTCTACACACTCTCAAGAGGCGGTTTCACCGCACATTAAGTAGGCTGGTGTCAGCTTTGTCGCAGCAGAAAAGGTTGGAAAGATGTATTTGCACAAAGTTGAAGGGCCACGGTCCGTAACCCTGCCGGATGGAACGGTTTTATCGCGTGCAGACCTGCCACCGGACGACACGACACGCTGGGTGGCGTCCCGCAAGGCAATAGTAGTGCGCGGGGTACTATATGGCTTGATCGCACTGTCGGATGCCAAGAAACGCTATGGGCTAAGCGATGAGGAGTTCAACTCGTGGGTTTCAGCCGTGGCAGAGCATGGAACAGACGCTCTGAAGGCCACTTCATTAAAAAAATATCGACAACTTAAAGTAGAACGTGAATAAATGATTCAACGGTAACGTCAGATTAACCATTTTTGATCAGGCTCAGTTTGAATTGGTAAATTGAACCGAATTGGAGCAGTAAATGCGTATACTTCTTGTCGAGGATGACCCCACCACGTCGAAAAGCATCGAGCTGATGCTGACGCACGCCAACCTGAACGTCTATGCGACGGATCTGGGTGAGGAAGGGATCGATCTGGCAAAACTCTATGACTACGACCTGATTTTGCTGGACCTGAACCTGCCGGACATGAACGGCCATGAGGTTTTGCGCCAATTGCGCGTTGCGCGCGTTGAAACGCCGATTCTGATATTGTCGGGCGCAGATGATACCGAAAGCAAGATCAAGGGCTTCGGCTTTGGCGCAGATGACTATATGACCAAGCCTTTCCACCGCGAAGAGCTGGTGGCCCGCATTCACGCAATCATCCGACGCTCCAAGGGGCATTCGCAATCGGTCATTCACACCGGTCAAGTCGCTGTGAACCTTGATGCCAAGACCGTCGAGGTCGAAGGAAAGACCGTGCATTTGACCGGCAAGGAATACCAGATGCTGGAACTTCTGAGCCTGCGAAAAGGCACAACGCTGACCAAAGAGATGTTCCTGAACCACCTCTATGGTGGAATGGATGAGCCCGAATTGAAGATTATCGACGTATTCATCTGCAAACTGCGTAAGAAACTCAGCAATGCAACGGGTGGTGACAACTACATCGAAACCGTCTGGGGCCGGGGCTATGTGCTGCGCGACCCGCAAAGCAACAGCGTCGATGAACGTCGCATGGCCGTCGGGGCCTAAAACAGATCTGCCGCTTTGGTCCGGGGCGGCTCCCTCACTCACTGAACAGCACATCTGGACCTGACCATGGCCTAGCCCTATCACTGAGGTCCAAGAAGACGTGACAGGGCGGGGCTATGGGCGATTCACTTCCGGTTTCAGAGCTGACAGTAGACAGCGCGCGCGCAGAACTTGCGCGGTTGGCCGAACTGCTGGCGCGGGCCAATACGCAGTATCACACGCAGGACGCGCCCGAGATTTCGGACGCGGAATATGATGATCTCAAACGTCGCAATACCGAGATCGAGAAGCGCTTTCCCCATCTGAAACGCGCAGACAGCCCATCCGACCAGGTCGGCGCCAAGCCGGGTGATGGGTTTTCAAAAGTGACCCACGCCGTACGCATGATGTCGCTGGGCAATGCGTTCGATGATGAAGATGTCGGCGACTTCACCCGTTCAATCCGAAAATATCTGGGCCTTGGCGACGATGCTCCGCTAGCGTTTACGGCTGAACCCAAGATTGACGGCCTGTCCCTGTCCTTGCGGTATGAAGACGGTCACTTGGTGCAAGCCGCAACGCGTGGAGATGGCGAGGTTGGCGAAAACGTCACAGCCAATGCACGCACAATCTCGGACATTCCGCACCGATTGGAGAATGCTCCGGCGGTGCTTGAAGTGCGGGGCGAGGTTTACATGTCGCACGCGGATTTCGATCAGTTGAACGCGCGGCAAGCGGAGGCAGGCGAGAAGACATTCGCCAACCCCCGAAACGCGGCTGCAGGATCGCTACGGCAACTGGATTCGGCGATTACTCGGGCGCGACCATTGCGCTTTTTCGCTTATGCTTGGGGAGAGCTGTCCGCGCCCTTGGCTGAGACGCAAATGGGCGCCATTGAACGGCTTAAGCAGTACGGCTTTTCGACCAACCCCCTGACGGCCCTGTGTGAGACGACGCATCATATGCTGGACCACTATCGTGGGATCGAAGCGCAGAGGGCAACGCTTGGCTATGACATTGATGGTGTCGTCTACAAGGTCAATGATCTTGCGTTGCAAGCGCGATTGGGGTTCCGGTCGACCACGCCACGTTGGGCGATCGCTCATAAATTCCCCGCTGAACTGGCCTGGACCCGGTTGGAGGCCATCGACATCCAGGTCGGTCGTACCGGAGCGCTCAGTCCTGTGGCTCGGCTACACCCGGTGACGGTTGGCGGTGTGGTCGTCTCGAACGCGACCCTGCACAATGAAGACTACATTGCCGGGCGCGACGCCAAAGGCGGGACAATCCGGGACGGCAAAGATATTCGCGTCGGCGACTGGGTGCAGGTCTATCGCGCAGGGGATGTGATCCCAAAAATTGCAGATGTTGATATCTCAAAACGCCCTGATGATGCGGTCGAATTCACCTTTCCGAAAACCTGTCCGGAATGCCAAAGCCAGGCAATCCGCGAGGAAGGTGATGCCGTTCGGCGGTGCACGGGCGGCATCATTTGCCCCGCACAGGCCACTGAAAAACTGAAACATTTCGTCTCACGCAAGGCCTTCGACATTGAAGGCTTGGGGGCTAAGCAGATCGAGATGTTCTATGACGACCCTGATCTGTCCGTCAAAACGCCCGTCGATATCTTTACGCTGCAAACGCGTGACGCGGCAAATCTGAATAAGCTGGCCAATCGCAAGGGATGGGGTGCGCAAAGCGCGGGCAACCTTTGGGCTGCGATTGACGAAAAACGCCTTATACCGTTTGCGCGGCTGCTGTTTGCCCTTGGGATTCGCCACATGGGCGAGGCGGCCTCAAACCTGGTGGCGACCCATTACGGAGAATGGTCTGAATTTGAGCGGGCGGTGACGGCCGCCTCCGGGTTCGAAGGGCCGGAATGGGATGAATTGCTGAGCATTGACGGCATCGGCGAGGTGATGGCGCGCGCGCTTGTGTCCGCCTTCGCACAAGAGGCCGAGCGGGCGAGCATCGACGCTCTGGTCGCGCAGCTTGAAGTTCAACCAGCCAAACGGCCCGACACCGATGGCAGCCCGGTGGCCGGAAAGACCGTGGTATTCACCGGCACGCTTGAAAAAATGACGCGGGCCGAGGCGAAAGCACGGGCCGAGGCGCTTGGGGCCAAGGTGTCAGGTTCGGTCAGCAAAAAGACCGACTTGTTGGTGGCGGGCCCCGGCGCGGGGTCGAAGGCCAAAAAGGCCGCCGAGCTTGGCATCGAAACGTTGGACGAGGATGGCTGGCTACACCTGATAGGCGCGGCATGACTGGACGACCAGAAATCCTGTTTCCCCTGTTTGCCGGGTTGGAAACGCTTGATGGGGTTGGTCCCAAGACGGCGCAGCTTTTGACCCAAAGCGGGACCGAAGCGCCGCGTGATGTCCTGTTCGGTCTGCCTTACGCCGTGATCGACCGGCGACGGCGGGACACGATCCAAGGGGCGGATTTACCCTCGACCCTGACGGTAGAGGTCACGGTCGGTGCGCATCGGCCCGCACGAAACAAGGGTGGGGCCTATCGCGTTCATGTCGAAGATGCGCAGACAGAATTTCAGCTTGTGTTTTTCCATGCCCGCGGGGACTACCTGAAAAAGGTGTTGCCGCAGGGCGATCGGCGTGTGGTTTCGGGAAAGTTGGAGCTGTTCGACGGAATGGCGCAGATGGTACACCCCGACCACATTCTCCCGATCGAGAGCGCAGGGGATATCCCAGAATTCGAACCCGTTTATCATCTGACGCAAGGCGTGACCCAGAAAACGGCCTATAAGGCTGCGCGCAGTGCGCTTGCACGGGCACCGAAACTGGCAGAGTGGATAGATCCGTCACAGATCGGCAGAGAGCAGTGGCCTAACTGGTTCGATGCGGTTACTGCGGCGCACAACCCCTTGGGGGCAGATGACGTGTCACCTCATGCCGCGGCGCGAGCGCGATTGGCTTATGATGAGTTCTTTGCGCATCAGGTGACTTTGGCCCTCGCGCGTCAACGGGAACGCAAGGCGCGGGGGATTGTCAGTGTAGCGACCGGGCGGTTGCAATCCAGGGTTCTGGCAGATTTGCCCTACAAACCCACCGGCGCGCAGATGCGGGCGATTGATCAGATCACCGAGGATATGGCCTCGGACGCGCGGATGAACCGCTTGCTTCAGGGCGATGTCGGCGCTGGTAAAACGCTGGTGGCTTTCATGGCACTGTTGGTCGCGGTCGAGGCGGGCGGGCAGGGTGTCATGATGGCCCCAACCGAGATTCTGGCGCGCCAGCACCTGGAAGGGTTGCGCCCCTTGGCGGAAAGCGCGGGGATCGTGCTGGAGATCCTGACCGGGCGCGACAAAGGCGCAGAGCGGCGCGCAAAGCTTGAAGCGCTGCAACAGGGCAATATCCATATCCTCGTCGGCACTCATGCGGTGTTCCAATCTGATGTCGCCTTCCGCGATTTGCGCCTTGCCATCGTGGATGAACAACACCGGTTCGGTGTGCGGCAACGGATGGAGTTGTCGGAAAAGGGGCAGGGCGCGGATGTGTTGGTGATGACGGCGACACCGATCCCACGCAGTCTCGCGCTGGCGCAGTATGGAGACATGGACGTTTCGGTTCTGGACGAAAAACCACCGGGGCGAAAGCCTGTGAAAACGGCGGTGATCAGCACGGAACGGATGCAAGAGGTCATCGCCCATCTGCAGCGGGCCATCGACGAGGGACGGCAGTGCTATTGGGTTTGCCCGCTGGTCGACGAATCCGAAGTGTCGGATCTGACCGCCGCGGAAGAACGGTTCAAACGGTTGCGCGCGGTTCTGGGGGAAGGAGTCGTGGGGCTGGTCCATGGCCAGATGCCGCCAGCCGACAAGGACGCCGCGATGAAAGCCTTTCAGGAAGGTCAGACAAAGGTTTTGGTCGCGACCACGGTGATCGAGGTTGGTGTAAACGTACCTAACGCGTCGATCATGGTGATCGAACGCGCCGAGATTTTTGGGCTGGCGCAGTTGCATCAGCTGCGCGGTCGGGTCGGGCGGGGTGAAGCGGATTCGACTTGTCTGCTGATGTATCAACCTCCGCTAACGGACGGCGGTCGGAAACGGCTGGAGATTCTACGCGAAACCGAAGACGGATTTCGCATCTCGGAAACCGATCTTGAGATGCGCGGTGCGGGCGATTTGATCGGGACCGCCCAATCAGGCCTGCCAAAATTCAGAATTGCGGATATCGAGCGACAAGCCGGGTTGATGGCAACGGCCCAGACGGATGCGCGCGCGCTGCTGGCCAAAGACCCCAAGCTGACCTCGGATCGGGGCCGGGCAGTTCGTGTTCTTTTGTGGATGATGCGGCAGGATCAGGCGATCCGTTTAATTTCAGTGGGTTAGTCGGAAAGTTCGCGCAAGTTCACAAATGTTCTTAAAAAGTTCTTTACCGACTCGGTAAAATATGAGAACAAAAGGTCAACAAAGGATTAAAGCTCTGACCGGAGGTGACCTCATGCTGACCCAGATCAAAACCGCTATCAGCCGCTCGCACGCCACTTTGCTGCAAGATGCTGCCGGTGCTGTGTCTTTGGTGGTTATCCTGATGGTTGCCCTGCACGTGCCCGGAACGTTCTGACCCTTTCTGCCTGCGATCTCATGCCGACAACGCCGCGCTGTCATCCCCATCTCAGTCAAGGGTGACCTGCCTGTCCCAATTCCCTTGAAGGGGCCATGCCTCGGCCCCGTGCGGTATACCGGACCCCACATGAGACACGCACAACCTGCCGCCGCCCTTTCCGCCCGGAAGGTGCGGCGGTTTTTTTCTTAGAGCTGTCCGGTGCGAATAATCTCGAGCACTGCCGACAAGACTGAGTTCACAGCGACCGAAGCCAAGATCATCCCCATGACCCGGCTGATAATCGCAGCGCCCGAGTGGCCAATTAGGCGAATGATCGGCTCAGCCAGCAGCATCAATACAAACGCAATGGCGATGACCGAGATCATAACCAGGGCCGTAATCCCTTGATCCGCAATGCTATATCGGTTGTTGTCGGTCAGAATCACGATGGCCAGCATGGCGCCGGGCGAGGCCAGAGACGGCACCGCCAGTGGGAAGATCGCCGGATTGTGCTGGTGCGACGTATCTTTCTCGTCATCTTCAGCGGCGCGTTGTTCCACATCCTGTTTGCTTTCGCCAAAGATCATGGTCAGCGCAAAAAGAAACAGGATGATCCCACCTGCGACCTGAAAGGAATTGAGACCGATATCCAACGCCTCGATCAACAATTGACCGAAGACGAGGAAGAACAACAAAACTCCGGCACTGATCACCGAGGCTAACAGCGCCATTTTTCGTCGTGCTGCAGCGCCCAGTCCAGCTGTCACTGCTATGAAGACCGGAATGGTGCCGATGGGATCAATGACGACCCACAGCGTTACAAAATGTTCAAGCAGATTGTTCACCGCGCCCCCTGCATTTCCAAAAGGTTAGACCGGATGCGCGAAAAACGCCATGTTCAGGCGCAGTTGGCTTGCTCGGCCTGTTCCATTGCTTCGGCGGTCGCATCCAAAGCCAACAGGATCGACGCGTGCCGGTTTTTGTAGTCACGCGCAGGCATCAGCACCTCAAGCCCGTCAAACGGTGCATCGGGGGCAGGGCCGTCCTTCTTAAGCATGGCCGCCAGTTGATCCCGCGCGGCTTCGACCTGAGCACGGGTGGCACCGATCACCGCTCCGCCAACAACAGCGGCCGAGGCCTGACCCAAAGCACAGGCTTTCACATCCTGCCCAAACTCTGAAATCCGACCGTCCGTCAGCTTGACATCCACAGTCACCGTCGACCCACACAAGGGCGAGCGTTTCTTCACCGTCGCGTCGGGATCGCTCAGGCGGTCCAGATGCGGAATATCCGCCGCCAGCGCCAGAATACGGCCGGAATACAGCTTGATCAGATCATTGTCGCCGGACATGGCTTTCCCTCGGTTCGTGTTCCCCATACATAGTAAGCATCCACCCGGATGCAAAAGGTTTTTACGATGACGACCCCTGCGACTTTTGACCCATTGACCCTGACGTTCAACGAGGCTGGGCTGATCCCGGCCATCGCACAGGACGCAGACAGCAACGAAGTGCTGATGATGGCGTGGATGAACGCAGATGCCATCCGTAAAACGTTGCAGACCGGTCGGGTGACGTATTGGTCCCGGTCCCGACAATCCTTTTGGACAAAGGGCGAAAGCTCGGGCCACGTACAAGAGTTGGTCGACTTCCGCGTGGATTGCGACCGAGATTGCCTGTTGGTGATTGTTCGGCAAACAGGACCGGCCTGCCATACGAACCGGCGTAGCTGTTTCTACACCGCTGTGCGCGACGGTGACGAAACAGAACTGATGTCACCGATGGTCTAACCCGATCATAGCGCGGATATCGGCGGGCGAAACGCCCTCGTCGCGGTATTTCGAGATGGCGCGCGCATCGTCGCGTTTAGCCAATCTCTTGCCAGCATCATCGCGGATCAGTTTGTGGTGGTGGTAGATGGGCTGGGGAAGATCCAGAAGCGCCTGCAGAACCACATGAATGCGGGTGGCGTCGAACAAATCCTGCCCACGGACCACATGCGTCACATTCTGCGCGGCATCGTCCAGCACTACCGACAGGTGGTACGACGTGCCCATATCTCGCCGGGACAGCACGACATCTCCGATGGTGTCGGTCAGTTCCTGATCCGAGAAAGAGACATAGCCCGTGCTTCCACAAGGTCCGCAACCGGCTTCCAAGAACTGAAATTCACTTTTAACCTTAACAGTTTGCGCGGCTTTCTGCATGTCCAGACGCAGCGGAATATCGCGTGGCACCGGACCTGAGCGATCTGCTTTCTCGCGGCACGTGCCGGGATAGACGATACCGTCTGGTCCCAGCAAGGGTGCACCTTCTTGTGGTGCGTTGGCTGCTGCTGCAATATCGCGCCGGTTGCAGGTGCAGGGATACAGAAGGCCGCGCGACCACAATTGCTGTAACGCGATTTCATAAACCTCCATCCGCGTCGACTGCCGAAGGACGGGTTCGGGCCATGTCAAACCCAACCATGAGAGGTCGTCGCAAATCCGCTCTTCCCAATGTGAACGAGCGCGGGTGCGGTCGATGTCTTCGATCCTCAGCAAGAACTGACCTTCGTGCTGCCGCGCCAAATCACTGGCCAGCAAAGCCGAATAAGCATGACCAAGATGAAGCGGGCCGGTTGGTGATGGCGCAAACCGAGTGGTGAATGTCACGCTTTTTCAACAATGTAGACGTCAGATTTCAGGTCCATACCCGGCAGGTGCGGACCGTATTCCCGAAAAAGCAACCGGGCGGCTCCCATATCAAGCCAATCGTTCAATCGACAGGTATAGCTGTAATCCTTAAGGGTATGATCATTAAATGAAAACGCCAACAATCCACCCTTGGGTAGCGCCTTCATCAGCATGTCGAAAGTCTCAGGAGGGGCCGCTCCGACGCTGATAACACCGATGGCTGCAATCGCCTTATAGGCCCCTGCGTTCACCGGATTGGGATTGGAAATCTCGAATGAGGACAACTGCCGGTAAACGCCTTTGGATTCGGCCTCTTCCAGCATTCTGGGTGTGGGATCTATGCCGTCGATAACCTCGAACCCGGCGGTCCGCAGCGCCTGACCAGACAGCCCGGTGCCGCAGCCATAGTCCAGGATCGGCGTCTGAGGTTCGGGGAGTTTCGACCGCAGCGCCTCGGCCACACGGGTTGGGGTAATATAGCCGTGCGACGCGACCTCGCTATCGTATGAGGATGCCCATTTCTGATAGTGGTCGCGGGTCGCCTCGGGAGTGTCCAGCCCGTAGACGTCTTTCATATATTCGTCGCTCATGCCCCTATGTTAGGCCGGTAGAGCGCGTTGCGTCCAGTCAGCAATGCGCCAGCCAGTCTGACCATGCCGCCTTGGCCCGATCTGTATAGGCCTTGTAGCGGTCCTTGCGGCCGCGTCTGCCGCCTTTCAGCCCATCGACCGGGCGGAACAGGCCAAAATTCACATTCATCGGCTGAAAGGTCTTGGCCTCGGCACCGCCTGTGATGTGATGGATCAGAGCGCCCATGGCGCTGTCTTGCGGCACATTTGGCAGCTCTCGTCCCAGAATCTGCGCCGCAGCCAGCCGCCCGGCCAGCAGGCCCATCGCGGCGCTTTCGACATAGCCCTCGACCCCGGTGATTTGCCCGGCAAAACGAATGTTGGGTCTGGACTTCAACCGCATCTGTGCGTCCAGAAGGGTTGGAGAGTTAATGAACGTATTGCGGTGAATCCCGCCCAGCCGCGCGAAACTTGCTTTCTCCAGCCCCGGAATCATACGGAAAACATCCGTTTGCGCGCCGTATTTCATCTTGGTCTGAAAGCCCACGATATTGAATAGCGTGCCCAATGCATTGTCGCGGCGCAGTTGCACAACGGCATGAGGCTTCACATCGGGCTGGTGCGGATTGGTGAGGCCAACGGGTTTCATCGGACCATGGCGCAGGGTTTCACGACCGCGTTCCGACATCACCTCGATCGGGAGGCAGCCATCGAAATACCCGGCGGTTTCGCCTTCGTGGAACTCGGTCTTGTCAGCAGCCAACAAGGCATCAATGAATGCCTCGTACTGGTCGCGGTCCATCGGGCAGTTCAAATAAGCGGTGCGCTCTTCCTCGGTCTCGCCCTTGTCATAGCGCGACTGCATCCAGGCCTGGCTCATGTCGATGCTGTCGGCATAGACGATGGGTGCAATTGCATCAAAAAAGGCGAGCGAGTCGGTGCCGGTTTCCGCCCGGATCGCCTCACCCAGCGCAGCCGAAGTCAGTGGCCCGGTTGCAAAAATCCATTGGCCGTCATCGGGCAGGGTGGTTACTTCCTCCTCGGACACCTCGACTCGTGGATGGGCCCGTAGCTTGGCTGTCACGGATTCGGCAAAGGGATCACGATCCACCGCCAGGGCGCCGCCTGCCGGCAGCCGATGGGCATCAGCGGTTGTCATAATCAACCCGTTCGCGGCGCGCATCTCCCAATGCAGCAAGCCAACGGCGTTCTGTTCATCATCATCCGAACGGAAGGAGTTCGAGCAAACCATCTCGGCCAGGTTGCCGGTCTGGTGCGCAAAGGTGCCCACTTTGGGCCGCATTTCGTGGATCATAACATCCACGCCCATTTCCGCCGCCTGCCAGGCAGCCTCGGACCCGGCCATGCCGCCGCCCACGATATGCAGTTTCTGTGTCATGCGCAGCCACATAGGGCAGAGCACGCGTCAACGCAAACACCTGTTGGGTCAGATTGTCTGAAGAAGGGAAATTTTGGGGTCGCCGCTGCGGGAATGTCAACGCCGGTGAGAGAGACCAGCTGGAGGGACCTTCCGCCTACGGCGACCCAAAATCGGTTTTCAGGCCATAGCCTTGTCTCAGCATTGCCACAGTGTCGCCGTTTTGAAAAGTCCCAAAATGCGGAATCGGGCAGAATTCCCAAGAAACAATTGCGTTATTGTTCCCAATTTGGCGTTCTTTTTTCGATAAATGCAGAGATTCCTTCCTCGGTATCCCGGTGCATCATGTTCTGCGCCATCACTTCGCCGGTATGTGCGTAGGCTTGTTCAATGGGCATATCGAGCTGCTGATAGAACGCTTCCTTGCCGATTTTCACTGCCGATCCCAACTTTTCCGCCAGTTGTTCCGCAAGGGATTGTGCCTCATGCTCCAGCAGCATTTCCGGCACGGCCCGGTTGATCAGCCCCAGTTCTGCCGCACGTTCAGCCGTTATGAAATCGCCTGTGGTCAGCATTTCAAACGCTTGTTTTCGGGGAATATTGCGGCTGAGCGCAACCATGGGTGTCGAACAAAACAGGCCGATATTCACGCCATTGACGCCGAACCGCGTCGTCTCTGCCGCCACGGCCAGATCGCAAGTGGCAACCAGCTGGCATCCAGCGGCCGTCGCGATGCCATGAACCTGAGCGATGACAGGTTGAGGCAAGGACTGAATTGTCAGCATCATCTGTGCGCATCTGCTGAACAAGTCCTGGAAATAGGCCTTGCCCCCATCTTCGCTTTGACGCCCCGCTGTCATCTGCTTCAGATCGTGGCCCGCGCAAAAGGCTTTGCCCGCACCCGACAGGACCACCGCGCGGATAGACCGGTCGTCGCGCAGGGCATCGAACTCGGTTTGCAGTGCCGCCAGCATTTCGTCGCTGAGGGCATTCAGGCGTTCCGGCGCATTCATCGTCAACCTTGCGACCGCTCCGGTGTCGCTGCGTTCCAGAATTCCCATCTTGCCCTCCGATCTGATGTGAGGCCAACTCTAGGTCGGCAAATCGAGGAGGGGAAGCATGTCATTGGCCTTAGACCGGGAAGAATTGACTGCCTATATGAAACAGGTCTTTCCGCAGGTGCATCGGGACTTTGTGGTTGAGGACCTGACCGAGGACACGATCACCATGCGGTTGGTGGTCGAAGACCGGCACTTGCGGCCGGGCGGAACGGTCTCAGGGCCGTCCATGTTCGGTCTGGCCGATGTCTGTGTCTACGCGATCATTCTTGCGCGCAAAGGTCGTCAATCTCTGGCCGTTACAACGGGTTGTTCGATGGATTTCATGCGCAAACCCGATGGGGACCGGGACATGATCGCACGCTGCACCCTGTTGAAGCTGGGAAAGGCTTTAGCCGTAGGCGATGTGCTGATGTATTCGGAAGGCTCTGACAAACCCGTTGCACGTGCCACGATGACCTATTCGCTGCCGCCCGAGGGGTCTGCCGCCGCGGCATTCGGATAAAAAATGGCCGGGACGAGCCCGGCCAAGGAAGAGGTCCCAATAAAGGGAATGGGGATATCTTACCCGTGCCAGAACGGGCGTTCGATTTCGCGGTTGGCCTGATCTCGGGTCAACCCGACATCACGCAGCAACCGATCATCCAGTTTCGACAAATTGACTCTGCTGCGGCGCTGTCGCTCCCACTTTGTGACAGTCGCCGCAAACCGCACGGCCAGCGATGCGATCAGCGGCAGCCGAGGGCTGTCGTTCAGCAGCAAAAGGGCGGGGGTGTGCATTGCGCGTGTCATCTTGGGTATCCTTTCAAATTGTATTGACACAAACGTAATATGTTCGGTATGTCTGATTGATACATTCGACATTGTGTCAAAATCAAAGGAAGAATTGTAATGGATACAATTTGGCCAGAGTCTCTACCGAAATCCAAGGGACCTAAGTATACACTTGTGGCCGATACAATTCGAAAAGCTATTGATAACAAATTATTGGAGGTCGGAACTAAGCTGCCTCCGGTACGAGAACTGGCGTATCGGTTACAAATTACGCCGGGCACCGTTGCGCGTGCGTATACGATTCTGACGGATGAGGGATTGTTACAAGCCGAGGTGGGGCGCGGTACATTCGTGGCCCCGCCGAAATCGCCGATTCTGGATGATGTCTGGGCGCGTCAGTTGCATCTGCGCGACGACAAGTACAATGCCAGCGTCAGTCTGTTCAGCCCGCGACTGGCGGATGTAGGGCAGGTGGCTCTGATCCGGGAGTGCTTGCAAAAGGTGTCGCAATCCGATCCGGGGTTGTTTCTGAATTATCCGACCCGCGATGCGTATATACCGATGCGCCAGGCCGTAGTTGACTGGCTATCCGATCTGCCATTGGGGCCGTTGTCGCATGACGATATTGTACTGACACATGGCGGCCAGAACGGATTGTGCCTTGTGTTTCAAACGATTCTGCGTGGCCCTAAACCTTTGGTCCTGGTCGAGGACCTGTCTTACGCCGGGTTCCGCCGCGCCGGAGAGCTGATGCGGGCCGAGGTGGTCGGTGTGAAGATGGACAAATGGGGCATTGACCCCGACGCGATGGAGCATGTCCTACGTCAAAACCCAGCGCAGGCCGTCTGTGTCTCACCCGAAGTGCAGAACCCGACCGGCGCGCATACCCCCCTCGAACGACGCAAAGAAGTTGTCGAGGTCGCCCGTCGCTTTGACCTGCAAATCATAGAAGATGATTGCTACCGAATGGGCGACGCACGCGAGCCCAGCTACCGCGCCCTGGCCCCCGAGCGTGGATGGCACGTGTCGTCCATTTCCAAAACTTTGACGCCTGCGCTGCGGGTGGGCTTTGCGATTGCCCCGCGTGAGCGCAGTGTCGATCTGCGGAGGTCGGCGGAATACGGTTATTTCGGCTTAGCCCAGCCACTGGCGGAATTGACCCGGCTCATGCTGTCCGACCCGCGCACCCGGCGAATTGCCCGCGATGTACGTGAGAAGATGGGGGAATATGTGCGCGTGGCTGTAAATTCCTTGGGTGGGTTTGACCTGAACTGGGCGCCCGATGTGCCGTTTGTCTGGCTTAACTTGCCCGCGGGCTGGCGTGCTGCTGCATTTAGCCGGGCGGCTGAGCGGGAAGGGATCCAACTGCGATCCGCCGATGAGTTCGCTTTGCGCGATGGGCGCGCGCCGAATGCAGTGCGCATTGCGATGAACGGGCATGTCTCGCTGGAACGGTTCGAAGATGCAATGCAGCGCCTGCGCAATCTGTTGGACAACCCGCCCGAGCAAATCAGCGTTTAAATTGGGGTAAAATAATACCTATTTTATAAGTTACTGTTTTTACAACACTTAAAAGAGATTACTGCAGTTGACCTGCGCAACGCTCCCCTCTAAATACGCTCCATCGAATTCGGGCCGCTCCACACGGGGGCGGTCTTTCACATCAAACAGGACTATCCTGCCATGAAAACCTTTTCTGCAACACCTGCAGACATCGACAAGAAATGGATCCTGATCGACGCCGAGGGCGTTGTTCTGGGTCGTCTTGCTTCGATCGTCGCCATGCGCCTGCGTGGCAAGCACAAAGCGTCGTTCACCCCGAACATGGACATGGGCGACAATGTTATCGTGATCAACGCTGACAAAATCCAGATGACCGGCAAGAAGCGCGAAGAGAACTTCTACTGGCACACTGGCCACCCGGGCGGCATCAAGTCGCGCACCAAACAGCAGATCCTGGAAGGTGCACATCCTGAGCGCGTTGTTGTTCAGGCCGTCAAGCGAATGCTGCCGGGCAACCGCCTGGCGCGCAAGCAGATGACCAACCTGCGCGTTTACGCCGGTGGCGATCATCCCCATGAGGCGCAAGCGCCCGAAGTTCTGGACGTTAAGTCTATGAACAAGAAAAACACCCGGAGCTAATGACCGATGGCTGATCAGATCAATACTCTCGAAGAGCTGAGCGCCGTCGCAGGCGTTGAAACCGTGGCCGAAGAAGTCATCGTGCGTGAACCCGTGCGCGACGAGCTGGGCCGTTCCTACGCCACCGGCAAGCGTAAAGACGCTGTTGCACGCGTTTGGATCAAGCCGGGTTCCGGCAAAGTCACCGTGAACGGCAAGGACCAGGACAAGTACTTTGCTCGTCCCGTTCTGCAGCTGATCCTGCGCCAGCCGTTCCAGGTTGCCGGTGTAGAAGGTGAGTTCGACGTTGTTGCGACCGTAAAAGGCGGTGGCCTGACCGGTCAGGCCGGTGCGGTCAAGCACGGCATCTCGAAAGCGCTGCAGCTCTATGATCCCTCGCTGCGTGGCGCGCTGAAAGCCGCTGGCTTCCTGACCCGCGACAGCCGCGTTGTGGAACGTAAGAAATACGGTAAGCGCAAAGCGCGTCGTTCGTTCCAGTTCTCGAAGCGTTAATCGCGACGGACACCGAATTGGAAAGGGCTCGCCTCGGCGAGCCCTTTTTCTTTGATTTATTCTTCGTAGACCAGTTTCCAGGCCCCATCTTCGACAACGCTGACAAAGACAGTATCCGCGCCCTGATGGTCGTCTGGACCATAGGTGATCTGGTTTCCGACCAGATCATCCTTGTAGTTCAGGGACTCCATGGCCGCGATAAAGCTGTCATGGGTCAGATCAGGGCCTGCGGCCTCTAGCGCTTTGACCATCATCTCGGCGGCCGAATAGCCCAGCATCGAGAAACCGACAGGGTCTTCGCCCGTGGCCTCCTTGTATTCGGCGATGAATGCGGCCGGGGCAGGCTCTTCCGCGCGCGCCCAGAGGTCCAGCCAGGAGGCCGCTGCATAGAACCCGTCGGTTACGCCACCGGGTACTTGCGCAACCACGGTCAGGAAACTGGCCGAAGTACCAAGGAACTTCATATCCGCTAGCCCCATCTTTTTGGCCGTGCCTACCACGGTGATGGCCTGCCGCACTCCCAAAGCCATTGTGACGATATCGCAGCCTTCCTCCTTGAGCTTGCTTAGAGAGCCGACGAAATCCGTCTCATCCGGTTTGTGCGTGGTTTCAGCGACAAATGCGATCCCAGCCTCTTCGGCCCCCGCTTTGCTGCCTTCCAGAATTTCTTCGCCGAAATCGGTGGGCAGGTACATGGTGCACACGGATTGTGATCCGAATTCTCCGTTCAGATATTTCACCCCTATCCGGGCCTGATCAAAATAAGTCGAGAACGAGGTGAACTTATTCTTCATCGGCTCTTGCAGCATTTGCCGCGCGGCTGTCAGAGGCGCTACGTTCGGAATACCCTTCGGGTCCAGCAGTTTGAATCCGGCCACGTTCATCGGCGTGCCCAGTGACTGCAGCATGGCAAACACCTTGTCGCGGTTCAGCAGCTTGTTATAGCCCTGCATCGCGCGCGGCATCTGATAGCCGTTATCCTCAACCACGAAACGGATTTTGCGCCCGTGCACGCCGCCTTCGGCATTTACGCGGTCAAACACTACATTTGCGCCCTTGGTGGCCGGAACTCCGACGGCAGCGAAAATACCGCTCAGATCGTTGACCGAGCCGATGACGATCTCATCATCGCTCACACCTTGTGTCTCAGCACCTGCAACAGTTGCCGCAGCCGTCAAAGCGGTGGCGGTGGCCAGCCGTTTGATCACGTTCCTCATGTTTCTCCTCCCTTTGGGTAAACCCTTATCTAATTGTACATATCTTCAATGAGATCTGCGTGTTTCTTTTCCACAAAGCTGCGTTTCAGCTTCATAGTGGCCGTCAGCTCTTCGTCATCGGCGGTCAGCAACACGTTGATCAGGCGGAAATCCTTGATCTGTTCGACCCGCGCAAATTCCTTGTTTACCGCGTCGACCTCAGCCCTGATCTGATCGCGTACCTCAGGCGCGGCACAGAGTGAGGCGAAGTTCGAAAACGGAACTTTGCGGTCCTGCGCGAATTTCTCGACATTCTCCTGGTCGATCATGATCAGCGCCGTCAGGAACTTGCGTTGGTCGCCGATTATCACAGCGTCCGAGATATAGGGGCTGAATTTCAGGCGGCTTTCGATCTCGGCCGGGGTGATGTTCTTGCCGCCCGCCGTAATGATGATGTCTTTCAGTCGCCCGGTGATTGTCACATAGCCGTCGCCGTCGATCTGCCCCATATCGCCTGTGCGAAGCCAGCCATCCGCGGTGAAGGTCTCGGCGGTTTTGGCGTTGTTGCGCCAATAGCCCTGAAAAACATTCAAACCCTTGATCTGAATTTCTCCGTCAACTGCAATACGCACATCATTGCCCGGCACCGCGCGGCCAATGGTGCCGATCTTGTTGTGCTTAGTCGTATTCAGCGTCGCCAGACCCGAGGTTTCGGTCATCCCGAACCCTTCGACAATGGGCACCCCGATGGACCAGTACCATTTCAGAAGGTCAGCCGAGATGGGCGCCGCTCCGGTTCCGCCGCGCCGCATCCGGTCCAACCCCAGCATCCGCCGCAGATTGCGCAGAACCAAACGGTCCCACAGCCAGAACTGCGCGCTCACAGCGGCGGGCACCGGCTTTCCGGCCAGGATATACTCGGCCCGCGCCATCCCCGCTTTCACGGCCATCCCAAAGGCGGCGCGCCCTGCGGGGGTGGCGTCCTGCGCCAGAATCTGAACCTGAGAATAGATCTTCTCCCACACCCGCGGGACGGCGGTAAAGGTGCTGGGCGAGACCTCTTGCAGGTTCGCAAACACGGTTTCGGGGCTTTCGGCGAAATTCACCACGCATTTCGACGCAAGCGGCAGGTAAACCGATACATCACGTTCCAGGATATGGCACAGCGGCAGAAAGCAAAGCTGCTCATCCGTTTCCAGCGAGGGCAGGGCGTGCGCACCGCATTCAATCGCGGCCAGGATGTTCTCGTGACTCAGCATCGCGCCCTTAGGCGCCCCAGTGGTGCCCGAGGTGTAGACCAACAGAGCCGTGTCCTGCGGCGAGGCCAGGGCGATCTCGGCTTCGAACCGGTCAGGCTCTCCGGCTTCGACCTGACGTCCGATGTCATACAGATCGCCAATCATCATACAGCGGTCGTGGCTCAGATCATGCAGCCCCTCATCCTCGAGGATGATGACGTTCAGCAGACCGGGAAGCTCGGTTTCGACCTCGAAGAACTTGTCCAACTGTTCTTCGTTCTCGACCACAAGAAAGCGGCTGTCGCTGTCATTCACAAGGTATTTCAACTGCTTGGCAGAATCTGTGGTGTAGATGCCCGAAGCAATGCCGCCCACACATTGGATGCCCATATCGAACCACGCCCATTCCTTGCGGTCCTCGGACAGGATCGAGACAACCTCGCCCCGTTGCAGCCCCAGTTTCCGTAAGGCCAGCCCGATCCACTTGGCGTGTTGCCAGTAATCGGCCCAGGAATAGGACTTCCAAATACCGAAATCCTTTTCCCGATGTGCAGTGCGGTCGCCCAAATCGGCGCAGCGTTTCTGAAACAACGCGCAGATCGTCATGCATTCATCCACCAGCACGGGGCGTTGGCCGGGGGTGGCGTTGAACTGAATGCCGTTGATCTTGGTCTGAGGGGGCAGGGTGCTGATATTCATGCCGCTTACCTCCAGGTTTTCTTGCGTTTCCAGCGGCGGTTTTCCCGCGCGCCGTCTTCCTGCACGCCCAGATAAAAATTCTGGATGTCCTCGGATTGCATCAACACATCTGCCGTCCCGTCCATGACGATGCGCCCGACCTCCATCACATAGCCATGATGGGCCAGTTCCAGCGCCGCATTGGCGTTCTGTTCGACCAGCATCATCGTCATGTTCTGCTCGTCATTCAGGCGTTTGAGGATGCCGAAGATTTCCTGCACCAGCAGCGGTGACAGACCCAGCGAGGGTTCGTCCAACAGCATGATCTTGGGGTTCGCCATCAGCCCGCGCCCGATGGCCAGCATCTGTTGCTGTCCGCCCGACAGCGTTCCGGCCTCTTGGGTGCGACGCTCTTTCAGGATCGGGAAGTATGAAAACACCAGCTCGCGGTCATGGTCGATCTGCCCCTTGTCCGTTGCGGTATAGGCCCCAAGGCTGAGGTTTTCATCGACCGTCAGCAGAGGAAACACCTCGCGCCCCTCCGGGACATGGACGATGCCTTTTTGCACAACCTTATGCGGCTCGGACCCTTGGATTTCTTCACCATCAAAGGTGATCTTGCCCTTTTCGGGGTCCATCACGCCGGACACGGTTTTCATCAGCGTCGTCTTGCCGGCGCCGTTCGCGCCCAGGATCGAGACGATCTGCCCCGGATGCACATCCAGCGACACGCCGCGAATGGCCATGATCGGGCCGTAGAAGCTTTCGACATTGCGGATGGTCAGGATCGGCGCGCTCATGAGGCCTTCCCCAGATAGGCCTCGACCACAGCCGGGTGTGATTGCACCTCGGCCGGTGTTCCCAGCGCCAGCATCGCACCATCAGCCATCGCCAACACGCGGTCAGACACGCCTGAGACCAGCCCCATGTCATGTTCGACCATCAGCACCGTAATCCCCATCTGCCTGCGGATATCGTCGATCCACCAGCGCAGATCCGACGTCTCCTCGACCGACAGGCCGGATGCAGGTTCGTCCAGCAACAACAGTTTGGGTTCCGTGGCCAGTGCACGGGCAACCTCGACCACTTTGCGGACGCCGTAAGGCAGGCCAGAGATCATCTTGTCGCGATAGGCCTGCAGGTCGAGGAAATCTATGATCTCTTCGACCTTTTCGCGGTTTTCCAACTCTTGCCGCCGGGCCGAGGGCAGGAACAGAACCTCTGATATCAGGTTTGTTTTTCGATGGCGGTGCCGTCCGACCAGCAGGTTCTGCAACACGGTGGCATGTTCGAACAGTTCGATATTCTGGAACGTCCGCGCCACGCCATAGGCTGCCACGCCAGAGGGTTTGACCTGTAGCAAATCATGTCCGTCAAACCGAATAGAGCCCGCAATCGGGTCGTAGAAGCGTGAGATCAGGTTGAATACCGTCGACTTACCCGCGCCGTTGGGGCCGACAATGGCAAAGACCTCGCCTTCTTCGACCGAAAAGGACAGGTCATTCACCGCCGTCAGGCCGCCGAATTTCAGGGTGACGTTCTGGAACGCGAGCAAGCTCATCTCAGGCGCTCCGTCTTGAGGTAGGATTTCTGACGCTTGAACATGTCCTTGCGGTAGAACGGGAACAGCTCGAACCACGTGCGTATTTTCAGCCATCGGCCATACATGCCCATCGGTTCAAACAGGATGAAGGCAATTAGGATCATGCCGAAGATGCCAAACTCCAGCCCCGGAATGGCGACGGTATTGCCGCCGAACAAGGCACCCACATATTCCTTTGAAATCGACAAGAATTGCGGCAGGAACCCCACGATGATTGCGCCCAGAAACGCGCCGTGGATCGAGCCGAGCCCGCCGATCACGATCATCATCAGCAACTGGATCGAGATCACGACACTGAACGTCTCGTTGTTGAACGCGCCCGAGAACATGCCCATCAGCGCACCCGCCCATCCGGTGACGGCACAGGACAAAGCGAAAGATATCATCTTGGTGCGCGCGATATCGACACCCATCGCCTGCGCCGAAACCTCGGAATCGCGCACGGCGATGAAACTGCGTCCCAAAGGCGCGCGCAGCAAGTTAATAAAGCCCAGCGTCACCAGAACGGCGACCACCAGCACCAGCCAGAAGAAATGTACCGGAGTGCCCCAGCGGTCGATCGTCAGGCCAAAGATGTCGACGCCTCCGATGAACTTGCCACCAACGCCGCCGGTGATCGGCTCGGCCAAGACGATGACATCATCCATCAGGATGGACAGGGCCATGGTGAAGATTGCCAGATAAATGCCATGCAACCGCAGGGCAGGGATCGCGACAGTCACGCCCGCAATACCGGTCAGGATACCAGCCAGCGGAAAGGCGATCAGGAAGGGCACGCCCGCCTCAAGCAGGATGACGTTAGCATAGCACCCAAAGGCCAGAAATGCCGCGTGACCCAAACTGACTTGCCCCGTGTGGCCTGTCAGAACCATCAGGCCCAGACCTGCGATGGCCCAGATCAGGACGTTTGTCAGCTCACCCAGATAGAAATCGTCCAACCACCACGGGGCCGCAGCCACCACCGCCAATAGGATCAGGTAAAGGACCAATTGATGGCCGTCTTTCCATGGCCGGATATCCTGCATGTAGTCGGTTTTGAATACAATCCGCATCTGCCTAAACCTTCTTGACCCGAACCTGACTAAACAGCCCGTTGGGGCGGAAGATCAGCACAGCCAGCAACAGCGCATACGGCGCAATCTGGCTGTAGCCTGCTGCGATATAGCGACTGGCAAAGGGTTCGATGACACCGACGATCAGCCCTCCGGCCAGCGCACCGGGCAGGCTGCCGAACCCGCCGATCACGGCGGCGGCAAACGCCTTGATCCCCAGCAGACCCGTGGTCGGATCGACCGAGCCCTTGGCGGCAAACAGGATACCCGCGATCCCGGCGACCACGCCTGCAAGACCCCAGATAAACCCTTGCACCCGTTTGACCGGAACGCCCATGTAGTAAGCGGCCAACTGGTTTTGCGAGGCCCCCTGCATTGCCAGTCCCAGCTTGGTCCGGCTGAAAAACACATATAGCCCCCATGTCAGCAGGATGGTGACGATGATGACGGCCACATCCTCCATCCCCAGCACCAGCCCGCCAAACCGCACCTCTTTCCCGGCCAGCGGGTTCTGAAGCGTCTGCGGCTCGTGCCCCCAGATCAGCCCGGCCACAAAGCGGATCACAAAGCCCAAGGCGATGGTAAGGATTACCACAGCCGTCTGACTTTCTCCGAACAGCCGTCGGATGATCAACCGATCCAGCAGATATCCCAACGCTCCCATAATCCCCAGTGAGATAGGCAGCGCCAGCCAGAATGGCAGCCCCATATATTCGGTATTGGTCAGGCCGATGGTGACGAACGCGCCCAGCATCATGAAATCGCCCTGCGCGAAATTCACCGCCTCGGTCGCTTTGTAGATCAGAACAAAACCGAGTGCGATCAGGCCGTAGACACAGCCATTCGCCAGCCCGCTAATCAGCAGCTGCGCGTTATCCAACTTCACCTCCCAATACCGGTTTGTCCGGCATTCTTCGTCCCCCTCGGCCACGATGACCAAAGGGCTTTGTTCTACTATGGGGTGATAATCACCTTTCCGTCACTCTTTTTTAGCGCATGGGCCAGATCTGACACCACGTTTCTGAGCGGCAGGCGGTCTGCAACATCTGTTTTCCACCGACCATCGGCGAAACGTGCCTGAACCTCGGCCACAACCCGCATCTGATCGGCGGGCGGGGTGGTGGTCATCCACTTGGTTAGCCAGAAGCCTTCGATCTGCTTACCCATGAAAATCATCTGGCCCATCTGGGTCAGTTTGGGCAGATCGGGGCTGAGCTTGCCATAGCACACCCAGCGCGCGCCATTTGGCATTGCACAAAACACCTGCTCGGATATCTGGTCGGCCACCGCATCCAGGAAAACGCGCGGTTTCAGAGCGTGACTCAAGTCGGTTAGTTTTTTCGGCATGTCCGGGTCAGACGTCACCAGAACCTCATGCGCGCCAAGATACTTCAGACTGTCTACCGCATCCGCCCGGCGCACGATGGCAATGGGTTTCAGGCCCAGATCGCGACCCAGACTGCACATCAGCTTGCCCAACTGGCTTGTCGCGGCAGAGACTATGAAAGCCTCGCCGGCATTTCGCGCGATATCCACCATCGCCATGGCTGTCATCGGGTTCACGATCTGGGCCGAGCCGTCCTCATCCGAAATCTCGGGCCTCAGGGGGATGCACATCATCGCCTGTGTCACCACATATTCAGCCCACGCCCCGGCGCCCGCCGCAACGAAGGCCACACGCTGACCGTTCAGGGCTTCGGCCCCGGCACCTGTCGCAACCACCTCGCCGCATCCCTCAAACCCTGCGGCAGCTCCCTTGACGCGGGGCTGGCCGTATTCGCCTTTGATAAAGTGAATATCCGACGGGTTTACGGAGGCCGCGCGCAGCCTGATCAACACCTGACCGGGGCCTGGAGCGGGCACCGGCAACTCCGCTTCACTCAACCATTCTGCGGCGTCTTCCAATACTGGGCCGGTGGAGGTTCCTGAATACCCGTCCTGTGTCTGAACAACGGCAAACATGGTTGATGGCGGTGTGTTCATTTCAATCCCCTGAAAACAACAGCTTGAAGCATCCCGTGTATGGTTTGATACAAAAACGTCTGTTGGCATTGTAACCCTCAGGCCAGCCAATCACGTGATCCGGCAAGGGTCAACGCAGGGCAAAGCTTACGTCGCGCAACGGCGCAGGCAATTGCAGAACTCAATTTGCGTTCAACAAGTCCCGCAGTTCCTGAATTTTCGCGGCAAGCGTTTCGGGCGAGGCCTTGATCTCCTCCAAGATAGCTGTGGCCTGTGATTTGATGTCCTGCGCCAGATCGCTGTCCTGAACCGACGCCATAAGGGTATCGTAGTCGAAATTCTGAACGGTCAGCATCCCGTCTTCGATCCACTGGTTCATCAGGTCCTGCCCTTGATCGGCCAGAGCGGCGACTTCCTGGCCAGCCTGATCAACAAGCTGGCTGGCTGTTTCCCCAATGGTCTGAGATGGTGTCTCATCCGGGGCCGTCGCCGTTGCCGGTTCAGGCGTCTCTGACGTATTGAGGTAATAATAACCGCCCGCCACGATCGCTGCCACAAGGATGGCTGGAATTAGTTTCTGCATCATACGAATCTCCTTTAGTTTTATAAACTTAAGATGATTTGAATATATGCATTGCCCAAGGGGAATTGCGTGCGCCAAGCGTCACCCAGGCGAATTGGGCTACCTTGTGCCGATACGGCCCAACCAGCAGGCAAGAACACGCCGTCCGGCGGCAGTTTCGGAATTGGGCGTCACTTGAGAAAGTGGCGGAGAGACAGGGATTCGAACCCTGGGTGGGCTTGCACCCACAACGGTTTTCGAGACCGCCCCGTTCGACCACTCCGGCACCTCTCCGCGGGGGTCTGTGAGGGGGGGATTTAGTGAGGAACGCGCAGGGGTGCAAGCAGAAAATTCCCCAAATTCACTCTTCTGGGATTTTCCATTGCCTGATGGCGTAAATCACCTAGGGTCTATGTCCATGACACATATCGCTCGCTTCTTCGCATTGCCCGTTTCACTGCTTCTTTTCGCGCTGGCCGCGTTGCCGTCCCATGCGGCCACAGCGGATCGCGACCGGATCGAAGCCTTTCTGACCACCACCGGCTTTGACGTCGCGCTGCAAAGTATCGCGCTGGCCTCGGCCTCGGCGCCGCAGATGTTGGGCATTGATCCTGAAGGGTTCGGTTCGGACTGGGCGCGTCTAACCGAAGAAGTGTTCGACACTGAAGATATGCATGAAACCGCAGTGGCTATTCTGGAACAAACGCTCAGCAATGAGGCGCTGACACACGCGGTCGAATTCTATGCCTCGGATCTGGGGCAGCGGCTGGTCGTGGCGGAAAACGCCGCTCATATCCACGAAGACGAAGATGCCAAGCAGTTGGAGGGCCAGAAGATCTTCGCCGACCTGATTCAGCAAGGGTCACAGCGGGCCGAAGAGTTGAAGCGCATGAACAATGCGATCGATTCCAGCGGCACCGCGCTGCGGGCGCTGCAGGAAATCCAGATCCGGTTTCTGCTGGCCGCAAGCGCGTCCGGTGTGATCGACCTGCAAATGGATGCGGGCGATTTGCGTGAGTTGATGAAACAGAACGAAGGCGCCATGCGGCAAGCCATTCAGCTTTCGGCACTGGCTGGCGCGGCCTACACGTATCAGGATTTCTCGGATGCCGACGTGACCGCCTATGCTGACGCATTAGAACAACCCTTGATGCAAGAGGTCTATGAGTTGCTCAATGCCATCCAATATGAAATCATGGCGATGAAATTCGAGGTTCTGGCCGCGCGGATGGCCGATCTTCACCCAGCACAGGACATCTGATGCGACTGCTGGCGGCCGTCCTTTCACTTGCTCTGAGTGTGACCCCAGCGGTCGCCGAGCAGATTGACCGTTTGATGACGGCCCTGCACATGGACGAGGTGATCGAACTGCTGCGCCACGAAGGGCAGATGCAGGCGCAAGAGATAAACACAACGATGCTGGACGGGGCAGGCGGAGCCTATTTCGCAACACAGGTCGACATGATCTACGACCCCGACTGGATGCGCGACCAGTTTTCCACCGCCTTTGTGGAAACGCTGTCAGACAGCCAAATGGAACGCGCCGTGCTGTTTTTCGAAAGCGATCTGGGACAGACCGTTGTGCGGCTTGAAAACTCTGCCCGTCAGGCTTTTCAGGACGACACCATAGAAGAGATGGCGCAAGACGCGTATTCCGCACAGGATCAGGACAGCACATTCTTCCAACTTGTGGATGAGTATATCGAGGTCAACGAGTTGATCGAGAAGAATGTTAAAAGCGCCGTGAGCGCAGATTATAACTTTTTCCGAGGCTTGAATTCCGAAATTGGCGGCGATGATGGCGAGGTTCTGGCCCAGCTTCTCGCTGAAAAAGACGCCATTACGCAAGAAACGCGTACGTGGCTGTATTCTTTCCTTCTGATGGCTTATCAACCGCTGGACGAGGCGCAACTGCGCGAGAACATCGCCTTTTCACGGACCCAGACCGGCCGCGCCGTGAACGAGGCCTTTTTCGACAGTTTCGACCGCACCTATGACAAGATCTATTACCGGTTGGGTCTTGCCGTTTCACAGGTACTGCGCGGCTCGGATCTTTGAGTTGCTTTTGATGTTGACTTTCCCTCGCATTCTATGGATAAGCGCGCATCCCGGCCGGTTCTTCCGCGCCGGGTATCGTTATTATTGACCCAAGGGGCTGATCCCACGGGTCGTCACACAGCCCGAAAAGGGCGCGCTGTTCGAGGTGGCGAACGCCAGCAACACCCAGCAGGGGACCACAGAACGCGGTTAGACAAAGGAAAGACGCATGTTTGCGGTCCTCAAGACTGGCGGCAAGCAGTACAAGGTTCAGGCGGGCGATGTGCTCCGCGTTGAAAAGCTGGCTGCCGACGCAGGTGAAAAAGTTCAATTCAACGATGTTCTGATGCTGGGCGGTGACGCTCCGGTTGTTGGTGCACCTTTCGTTGAAGGCGCAGGCGTACAAGCCGAAGTGATCGAACAGATCAAAGGTGACAAGGTCATCAAATTCGTCAAGCGCCGTCGTAAGCACAGCTCGAAGCGTACTGTTGGCCACCGTCAGAAACTGACCCTGGTCAAGATCACCGATATCCTGTCGTCAGGCGCTGACAAGTCGGGCATCAAAGCAGCTACCGGTTCGGCACCGGCTGGCGACGCGGCACCTGCTGCAAAGCCTGCCAAGAAAGCTGAAGCCAAGGCCGAGGCACCCGCCGCTGCTGCTGCCGACGATCTGACCAAGCTGAACGGTGTCGGTCCCGCCGCTGCCAAAAAGCTGGCTGACGCAGGTATCGAGAGCTTTGCCGCTCTGGCCGCCTTGTCGGATGAGCAGATTGCTGCTATCGACACCATCAAAGTGAAGCCCGAATGGGTTGAGCAAGCCAAAGAGCTGGCTCAAGGCTAAGGAGAGAGAGAATGGCACATAAAAAAGCTGGCGGTTCCTCCCGTAACGGTCGCGACTCAGCGGGTCGCCGCCTTGGCGTGAAACTCTATGGTGGCCAGGCGGCCATCGCAGGCAACATCATCGTACGTCAGCGCGGCACCAAGTTCTGGCCGGGCGAAGGCGTGGGCATGGGCAAAGATCACACCATTTTTGCAACTGTTGATGGCGCCGTGAAGTTCCACAAGGGACTCAAGAACCGCACCTTTATTTCGGTCCTGCCAGTGGCGGAGGCCGCAGAGTAAGCCGAAACCCTAAAGGTTTAGAAATAAATGGGGGACCGGCAGAAAATGCCGGTCCCTTTTCTCGTTTTTAACACAGTTTTGACCTATGAGCCCGATGACACACGCAGCAAGCACAATACCGCCCCTGTTTCAGGGACGGATTGCCCACGCGGTTGAAGATCGTCTGGGCCGCAAATATCTGATGTGGACTGTAATTGGTTTTACTATTGCGTCCGCAATTTACGTGTTGTTCGGAGGAGGACCGCACTCATGAAGCTTGAGACGATAATAAACCAGCCGGTGATTGAAGCCGAGCGGTTCGACCTACGCCCGTTGCGCCGGTCGGATATGGGTCTCATTGAACATTATGCAGGTGATGAGCGCGTGGCGCGGATGACCACACGGATTCCGCATCCGTTGCCGCCCGGTTCGATCGAGGCATTTGTGAACCGCGCCATGTCCGAGGACCGGGACGAAGACGTCTGGGCGATGGATGCCACCAAGGATGGCGGGCCGGAACTGATCGGTCTGATCTCATTGACGCGGCTGGATCGCAACCAGTCCGAGGTGGGCTATTGGGTCGCGCCGGTCTATTGGAACACCGGGATAGCCTCGATGGCGGTGGAAACACTGGTTACGGCGAACCCGCTGGAAAACGCCACGATGTTCGCCAGCGTGTTTCAGGACAATCCTGCCTCGGCGCGGGTCTTGACCCATTGCGGGTTCGAATATCTGGGCGACGCCGAAACATACTCGGTGGCGCGTGACGCAAACGTGTCCACCTGGACATATACAAAGAAACTCTGACTTGTGGCCGATGGGGCCTTTGCAGTAGGGGACAGTCATGAAATTTCTCGATCTTGCAAAGGTCTACATCCGGTCCGGGGCCGGAGGTGGCGGCTGCGTCAGCTTTCGGCGCGAAAAATACATCGAATATGGCGGTCCAGATGGCGGCGATGGCGGCAAGGGCGGTTCCGTCTGGGTTGAGGTTGTAGACAGTCTGAACACGCTGATCGACTTCCGTTATCAGCAACATTTCTTTGCCAAAAATGGCCAGCCCGGCCGCGGGCAGCAGCGCACCGGTAAGGATGGCGATGACATTGTCCTCCGCGTACCTGTTGGGACCGAGATTCTGGACGAGGACGAAGAGACCGTCATCTGCGATCTGACCGAGGTCGGGCAGCGCGTGCTGCTGGCCAAGGGTGGCAATGGCGGTTTCGGCAACCTGCATTTCAAATCGGCCACAAACCAGGCCCCGCGTCGTGCCAATCCGGGGCAGGCGGGCATCGACCGCACCATCTGGCTGCGGCTGAAACTGATCGCCGATGTGGGCCTTTTGGGGATGCCCAATGCGGGCAAGTCAACCTTTCTGGCAGCCACCTCGAACGCACGGCCCAAGATTGCCGGTTATCCGTTTACCACGCTGCACCCCAATCTGGGTGTTGTGGGCGTGGATAGCGTCGAATTCGTTGTGGCCGACATCCCCGGCCTGATCGAAGGCGCCCATGAAGGGCGCGGTATCGGCGACCGTTTTCTGGGCCACGTGGAACGCTGCGCGGTTTTGCTGCATCTGGTCGATGGCACCTCGGAAACCGTGGCCGAGGATTACCGCACCATCATTCACGAGCTTGAGGCTTACGGCGGTGAGCTGGCCGAGAAGCCCCGGATCACCGTGCTGAACAAGGTCGACGCGCTGGATGATGAGGAACGCGAACTGGCCAAGTCTGAGTTGGAAGAGGCCGTAGGCGGCCCCGTCATGACTATGTCTGGCGTCGCACATTTGGGCGTGACCGAGGTTCTGCGCGCCCTGCGCGCGGAAATTGACGACAACCGCCTTCGTCACAAGCCCGCCGAGGAGGCCGCGCCTTGGCAACCCTGACCTCGGCCAAACGTCTGGTGGTGAAGATCGGATCTGCCTTGCTAGTGGATCGGGATACTGGGTTGTTGCGGTCCGACTGGCTGCATTCGCTGGCGCAGGACGTGGCATGGCTAAAGGGGCAGGGGACGGATGTTATTCTGGTGTCCTCTGGGTCGATTGCTCTGGGGCGTGGGATTCTAGGCCTGCCGATGGCTACCTTACCGCTGGAACAATCTCAGGCCGCTGCCGCTGTCGGTCAAATCCGGCTGGCCCGCGCTTATGAGGAGGCTCTTGCGCCGCACAATATCACCACGGCGCAAGTTCTTGTCACGCTAGAGGACAGTTCTGATCGCCGCCGCTATCTGAACTCGCGCGCGACGCTTGAGACCCTGTTGGGACTGGGTGTTGTCCCGATTGTCAACGAAAACGATACAGTCGCCACAGATGAGATCCGATATGGCGACAATGACCGCCTCGCGGCGCAAATCGCTGTTACAGTCGGCGCCGATCAACTGATCCTGCTGTCGGATGTGGACGGGTTCTATACCGGGAACCCGACCGAGGACGCCTCGGCCACGCGCTATGATGTGATTAAGGACATCACGCCCGAGATCGAGGCGATGGCCGGTGACGCTGGTTCGGGCCTTTCCAAGGGTGGGATGAAGACTAAATTGCTGGCGGCCAAGATGGCGACGGCAGCGGGTTGCGATATGGCGATTACCGAAGGATCGCCCTTGAACCCTTTAAATACGCTTGAGAATGGTGCGAACTGCACGTGGTTCACGGCCACCGTCGATCCGCACGCGGCGCGCAAACGCTGGATCTCGGCGATGAAGCCACGTGGCGAGATTGTGGTGGATGCCGGCGCGGCGCGTGCGCTTGGAAATGGCAAAAGCTTGCTGCCTGCAGGTATTGTCGAAGTGACCGGCGATTTTCAGCGCGGCGATCCTGTGGCCATCATCGACCCGCAGGCGCGGCGTTTGGCGCAGGGTCTCAGCCGATATACCGCGCAAGAGGCGGACGCGATAAAAGGGCGTAAATCATCCGAGATCGAGGCAACGCTGGGCTATCCTGGTCGCGCCGTGTTGATCCACCGGGACGATCTGGCGCTATAGGACAACAGGAAAGGCACCCAAGATGAAGGATTTCGACAGCATTCCCGCCCTGATGGCCGATTTGGGCGCGCGCGCCAAGGCTGCCGCTGCTGAGTTGGCCTTTGCCAGTGCAGAACGCAAACACGCCGCTCTGATCGCCGCGGCCGAGGCCGTCTGGGCTCGCCGCGCTGAGATTATCGAAGCCAACAAGAAGGACCTGGAATTTGGGCGCGACAAGGGCCTGAGCCCAGCGATGATGGACCGTCTGATGCTGGACGAATCCCGAATTCTGGGAATGGTCGATGGACTGCGAACCGTGGCGGATCAGACCGACCCGGTGGGCGAGGTTCTGACCGAATGGGACATGCCCTCGGGGCTGCATATCCAGCGCGTGCGCACGCCTCTGGGTGTGATCGGAGTGATCTATGAAAGCCGCCCGAATGTAACAGCGGATGCGGGTGCGCTGTGCCTGAAATCGGGCAATGCGGTGATCCTGCGAGGGGGCTCGGAAAGCTTCCATTCGTCTGGCGCGATCCATGCTTGTTTGGTCGAGGGTCTGAAGGCCGCAAACCTGCCTGAAGACGCGATCCAACTAGTACCCACACGCGACCGAGCAGCCGTTCAGGAATTGCTCACCATGACGGACTTTGTAGACGTGATCGTGCCTCGTGGTGGCAAGGGGCTGGTCGGATTGGTTCAGCGCGAAGCCCGTGTTCCTGTCTTTGCTCATCTCGAAGGCATTGTTCATATCTATATCGACAAGGCGGCAGACCCCGCGAAAACCCTTGAGGTCGTGCTGAACGCCAAGACCCGGCGGACGGGGATATGCGGTGCCGCCGAGTGCCTGCTGATCCATCAGGACATTGCTGAAACGCTGGGGCGGGATGTCATCACCGCGCTGCTGGCCGCCGGAGTTGAGGTTCACGCCGAGGGCTCCTTGGCTCTCGACGGTGCGTTGAAAGCGACGGATGAGGATTGGGGTAAAGAATTCCTCGACAGTATCATCGCCGCTAAGTCCGTAGCAGATATCGATGAGGCCATCGCGCATATCCGTCAATTCGGCTCGAACCACACCGACTGTATCATGACCGAGGACCCGCAAGCTGCGGCCCGGTTCTTTGAACGGCTGGACAGCGCGATCCTGATGCACAACGCCTCAACCCAGTTCGCCGATGGCGGCGAGTTTGGAATGGGGGCCGAGATCGGGATTGCCACGGGCAAAATGCATGCCCGTGGGCCGGTTGGGGCCGCCCAACTGACCAGTTTTCAATACCTTGTGCGGGGCAACGGGACGGTCCGCGCCTAAAACATGATCTCGACGCGGGTTGCGGTGGTTTCCGCCGTAATCCGCCGCCGCATCGCATGCGCCGTTTCCGGCAGAAGGGCGAATTGCACCTTGGCGGGGGTGACCTTATCGGCAAACCGGCCTTTGGGCAGGTTATTCCACAGATCGTTTTCTATGTTCAGCTTGTCTGCCACGCCTGTCACGGTCCATTGATCAACATCGTTGCGGATCGTCACCGCACCCCCAAAGGGCATCGCGCTTTCGCAGCACATCAGCGCCAGAAACGCCAGTTTGACCTGATTGCGCGGCACCGCTTCGGTCAGGTTCCAGCTCACACGAACGCGACCTGCGGCTTCGACATCTTTCAGCAAGGCACTGACTTCGGCGCGGCCCAGAGGTTGATCGCTGGCCGATCCAAACGCCACCCGGAAAAAGCGGATACGCGCGCCTGCGCTGCCGACACTGCCCGAGATCAGCTCCATCTCCGGGCCTTGGGTGCCGCCAACCATTTCCAGCAGCTCCAACCCGTTGGTGATCGCGCCGATCGGGCTGATCAGATCATGACAGATCCGCGAGCCGATCAGCTCGGCCAGGTTGACGTCTGTTGCGCTCATGCGTACCTCCTGCTGTATCTGCCGCCGGACCCGGAGCCCAGTCATGTCAGAACTCAATGCCATTCTTGCACCGGGCATGTTTGTCCGCCACCCCGATTTCCCCGATTGGGGCATTGGACAGGTGCAGTCCAATATCGGCGGCAAAATCACCGTGAACTTCCGCGAGCAGGGGAAAGTGGTGATTGACGGATCGCGCATCGCCCTGATGCCCGTCTTTGATCCGTGAAACTGGTTTAGGAATAGTTAACATCCAACCGGTTCAGGCGATGTTGCCATTCCCCCGACACCTGCGGTATCAGCCCTGAAACCACAGGGACTTTCTGATGTCGGGTACAGGCCCATCCTTCACCGTCAAACTCGCCGAGACCGAGGCCGAACTGCGTGCCGCGCAGCGGCTGCGCTATGACGTCTTCGTGCGCGAACTGGGCGGTGGCGGAGAGATGGTGGACCACGACGCAGGGCTAGAGCAGGACCGGTTCGACCCGTATTTCGACCATATGCTGGCCATCGACGACCAGACCGGCGAAACTGTGGGCGTTTACAGGCTGTTACCGGGCGAACGTGCAGCAGATCTGGGTCAGTTTTATTCCGAAGACGAATATGATGTCAGCGTCCTGAAAGACAGCGGTCGCAAGCTGTTGGAATTGGGGCGATCCTGCCTGCACCCGGATTATCGCGGCGGCACGGCAATGTATCATCTGTGGAACGGTCTGGCCGCCTATGTGAATGCGCGCCAGATTGAAGTTCTGTTCGGCGTCGCCAGCTTTCATGGCACCGATGTTCAGGCGCTGGAGCAGCCTCTGTCGATGTTGCATCACAACCACCTCGCGCCGCCAGACCTGAGGGTCCGGGCGCAACCCGATGTGTTTCAGTCGATGGATTTGGTGGGCGTGGATGCGCTGGACCGCCGCGCTGCCATGGTTCAGGTTCCGGCGCTGATCAAGGCCTATCTTCGGCTGGGCGGGTTTGTGGGCGAGGGCGCTTTCATCGACCATGCCTTCAACACAACGGACGTGTGCCTGATCCTGGACACAGCGCGCATGAACGAGCGCCAACGGCGCATCTATAGCGGAGCGTAACCCTTGAGCGACGCATCCTGGCACAGCGAAGACGCGCCTGATCCCATTGAACTGGGCCTGGTCGGCTGGATTCTGGTCGTTTTGCGAGGTCTGCCTCTGGCGGTTTTAGTCTTCGGCGGGCTGATCGTCCTGCTGACCCTCCGCCTGATCGAGATACCGATTTACGGCGTCCGCCGCCCAATCACGCCCTTCATCACACAGTTTGTCTGTCGCAACGCTTTTCGCATTCTAGGAATGGGATTCCGCAGTTCCGGAGAGTTGATGACCCAACGTGGAGCAGTGGTAGCCAATCACTCCTCGTGGTTGGATATTTTCGCGCTAAACGCCCGCAAAAGGGTCTATTTCGTCTCAAAAGCCGAAGTGGCGAAATGGCCCGGTATCGGCTGGCTTGCCCGGGCCACGGGTACGGTCTTCATCGAACGCAACCGAAAAAAGGCGCGCGAGCAAACCTTGTTGTTTCAGGAACGCTTGTCCGCAGGTCATAAGTTGGTGTTCTTCCCGGAAGGCACCTCGACCGATGGAATCAGGGTTTTGCCCTTTAAAACAACACTCTTTGCTGCATTCTTTACCGATGAACTGCGCGAATTCATGTATGTGCAGCCGGTTTCCGTTATTTACCATGCACCTGCCGGACAACCCAACAGGTTCTATGGGTGGTGGGGAGATATGGATTTCGGTCCGCATTTGCTGAAAACGCTGGGCGCCCGTCGGCAAGGCTGGGTCGAGTTGATCTACCACACACCCGCCAAGGTCAGCGATTTTGAAAACCGCAAAGCGTTGGCTGCTCATTGCGAGGAAGCCGTCCGTCATGCCCATAGCTTGGCGCGGCTTGAAAAATAGGGGCGAAAGCCTCTTGCGTTGCACCAAAACCTGCCGTATACGCGCGCCATTCAAACCCGCAGGCGGGGTTTGGGTCTTTTGCAGGGAGACATCCTCATCAGGCCCGCCGGTTGGAGCATCCGCTTCTTTCACCCCCGCCAAGGCGTAAACCGGAAAAGGAAAATAGCATGGCTCTTCCCGAGTTCACCATGCGTCAGCTGCTGGAAGCTGGCGTTCACTTTGGTCACCAGACACAGCGTTGGAATCCCCGCATGGGCCCGTTCATCTACGGCTCGCGCAATGGCATCCACATCATGGACCTGACCCAGACCGTTCCGATGCTGGATCAGGCTCTGCAGGCTGTTCGTGACACCGTTGCAAAAGGTGGCCGCGTTCTGTTCGTTGGTACCAAGCGTCAGGCCGCTGGCCCGATCGCCGAAGCGGCTGAAAAGTCGGCTCAGTACTACATGAACCACCGCTGGCTGGGCGGTACGCTGACCAACTGGAAAACCGTTTCCCAGTCGATCAACCGTCTGAACCAGATCGACGAAGCAATGGAAGCCGGCGCAGAAGGCCTGACCAAGAAAGAGCGTCTGGGCATGGAGCGTGACCAACAGAAGCTGCAGGCTTCGCTGGGCGGTATCCGCGAGATGGGCGGCGTTCCTGACCTGCTGTTCGTCATTGACGTCAAAAAAGAAGCACTGGCCATCGCCGAAGCCAACAAGCTGGGTATCCCGGTTGTGGCTGTTGTCGACACCAACTGCTCGCCTGATGGTGTGGACTATATCATCCCCGGCAACGACGACGCAGCCCGCGCCATCGGTCTGTATTGTGACCTGGCCGCTCGCGCCGCTCTGGACGGCATGACCGCTCAGATGGGTGCTGCTGGCGTAGACCTGGGTGCATTCGAAGAAGCACCGGTTGAAGAAGTCGTTGCAGAAGAAGCCGCTGAAGCTCCGGCTGAAGCGTAAGCTGCCCGTCACGTAATTGACACATGGGGCAGGGTATGACCTGCCCCAATTCCGTTTGAATTGAGGAGAGCCAAAAGATGGCAATCACAGCAGCAATGGTTAAAGAACTGCGCGACAGCACAGGCGCAGGCATGATGGACGCGAAAAAAGCCCTGACCGAAACCGGCGGCAACATGGACGAGGCCGTTGACTGGCTGCGCACCAAAGGCCTGGCGAAAGCGGCCAAGAAATCGGGCCGTACCGCAGCAGAAGGTCTGGTTGCTGTTCACGTCAACGGTGGCAACGGTGTTGCTGTCGAAGTGAACTCGGAAACCGACTTCGTTGCGAAGAACGCTGAGTTCCAGGAAATGGTCGGCAAGATCGCGTTTGCAGCCGAAGGTGTTGCAGATGTTGACGCTCTGCTGGCGGCTGACCTGGGTGGCAAATCCGTTGCCGACACTCTGACCGACAAGATCGCCACCATTGGTGAGAACATGTCGGTACGCCGTATGGCGAAACTGTCGGGCGACACCGTTGTGTCCTACGTCCACAACGCAGCCACCAACGGCATGGGCAAAATCGGCGTTCTGGTTGCGCTGTCGGGCGGCGACGAAGCGATCGGCAAGCAGGTTGCGATGCACATCGCAGCTGTGAACCCGGCAGCTCTGTCCGAGGCCGACATGGACCCGACGGTCGTCGAGAAGGAAAAGCAGGTTCAGATGGACATCGCCCGCGAATCCGGCAAGCCGGAGCAGGTGATCGAGAAGATGATCGAAGGCCGTATGAAGAAATTCGTGGCTGAATCGACTCTGCTGAACCAGTCCTTCGTTGTGAACCCTGACCTGACCGTTGAAGCAGCCGCCAAAGAAGCAGGCGCAACCATCACCGGCTTTATCCGTCTGGAAGTTGGCGAAGGCATCGTGGTCGAAAAAGAAGACTTCGCAGCAGAAGTTGCCAAAGCCGCTCAGGGCTAAGACGTTTTGGCCGCCCCCTTAAGGGGGTCGGCACCTTATCAGAACTGGTCACGTACAGCGTGGCCGGTTTTTTTGTTTGGGCAACAAAAAAGACGCCGAAGCGCCTGGTATTGAAACATAGGGTTGGGGGGCCCCGCATGATGGGGATGGTCGAGGCCCCCCTGATTTCCGACATAGGTACGCGGACGAATAGACGCCCCTGTGTCAGAGCGGCCGGAGAGCCCTGAAATCACAAAGATCCGACCAAATGTTCCCAGGCTAAAGCCACCACTCACGGAACGCTCTCATTTTGCAACTACGGGTTATAATCGAAAAGTAATGTTTTCCTTACCCTAGGTAAATTGACGCAGGTGAGCGTCAAAAAATTGGGGTTTAGGCCTCCATCACGAACATCTGATTTTGAAAAGATGCCTTCAGAACCGCCTGGGCTGTGGTTTCGACCGCTAGCGACTCACGCGCCAGACGCAAATGTTTCTCAACAGTGGCTGCTGTCAGGCCCATCAGCAGCGCGATATCCTGCGTGGTTTTTCCATCTCCGACCCACTCCAGCGCCTCTCTTTGGCGCTTTGTTAAAGCTCTGTTTGGAGCGTTGTAAGGCAGGGTCAGGATCTTGAGATGCGCCATATTGTTCATCAGCAAAATATCTTCGCCGTGCTCTGCCCAGATTGCATCTACGTCTTCCTGAGACCGTGCGCCACAGGCAGATAGAGAAATCGCACCTTTCGACCGCGCCGACACTGACGTAAAGCTAACCGTATACCCGGCAACAACACCCTTCGAGCGGTTGAACTCAAGCACTTCCAACTCCTGCGCAGTCAAAGCGCCGGACATCATCATATCCTGCGTCATCTGCCAACTGGCCGCACCTTCATTTTCCAGCGCCCATTTCAGCATCGGCGCATGAAAATACAGCCCACTGCGCAGGAATCCATCCAGATAGGGTTTGGTATGGTTGGTGAGAATGACAAAATCTTCCGGGTCGCCCAACGAGGTCGGGGTCTTGTAGCGCGTATACCCGTACAACAGCCGGTCGAAGCCGTATTCAGCCATTTGGCGGCAGTGGGCATCCCACAATTCCTCAAGCGTTTTGGTGTAGCTCAGGAAATAAAGATACTCACTCAACCTCATTAAGCGCCCTCACGGTCAAGGAACCCAGCCAGCGCGTCCAACGCCAGAATGTAGCTTTGCGCACCAAAGCCACAAATCTGGCCGACGACGACTTTCGAGATATACGAGGTATGGCGAAAGCTCTCGCGTGCATGGATGTTTGACAGATGCACCTCGATGGTAGGAAGCTCGACCGAGGCGATAGCGTCCATCAGCGCAATAGACGTATGGGTATAGGCACCGGCGTTCAGGATGATGCCGTCCTGCGTCCCTTTGGCTGCGTGGATCGCGTCCAGCAAGGCACCTTCATGGTTCGACTGCATATGCGCGACTTCGAAACCGATTTTTTCCCCGTGCGTTACGCACATTTCCTCAACCATTTTCAGGGTTGTTTTACCATATACCTCTGGCTGACGCGTGCCCAGCAGATTCAGGTTCGGGCCGTTTAAAATCAGGGCTTTACGCATTTTTTTCACTGTTCCCGTTTTTTTGGTTCTTAAACGCCAATGGGTCCCTTTGTCCACCGCCAGCGCTGCGTCACTTTCCTGGTTGCCCGAACGCAGTGCTGCAACGCAACACCGGCCCGCCCTTATTGTAGGGGTGTCAGAGCATCGTCACGACAATTTTGCCCAAGGCACCGCGCCCGGATAGTAAGGACAAAGCCTCAGCGGCTTTTTCCAGTGGAAACGTCGTGCTGATTTGCGGCTTGATCCTGGCAGCGTCGTAGAACTGGAACAGTTCCTGCACATTCTCCGCGTGTCCTGCAGGGTCTCTGAAGACCGAAGCGCCCCAAAACACTCCAACAATCTGACAGCCTTTCAACAGTGGCAGGTTCAGCGGAATTTTGGGAATCCCAGCCGGGAATCCCACTACCAGAAAACGACCACCCCACGCCATCGCACGCAATGCGGGTTCCGCATAGTCTCCGCCAACCGCGTCATAGACAACATCGACACCAACTGGCCCAGCCAACGCCTTAATATCGGATGAAAAAGCCTTTTGCGCGTCCCGATCCATTTCGGTCGCGTAAACGATTGTATCATCCGCCCCAACTTGTCGACAGAACGCGGCTTTTTCTTCCGATGACACGGCGGCGATGACACGCGCGCCCATTGCCTTGCCCAATTCGATGGCAGCGGTTCCTACTCCACCCGCAGCCCCCAGAATCAACAGGGTTTCGCCGGCCTTCAGCGCCGCGCGATCCTTCAGAGCGTGATAAGAGGTGCCGTAAGTAAAGATGAAACACGCGGCATCCTCAAAGGGCATGGAATCCGGGAACTTCACCGCAGTCGAAGCCTGAATCGTCAGATGTGTTGCGAAGCCGCCATGACCGGTCAGCGCCAACACACGGTCGCCGACTTCGAACCCAGCGGCACCTTCACCTACCGCCAGCACCTGACCCGCAATCTCGCCACCCGGAGCATAAGGGCGCGGCGGTTTGATCTGGTAGAGGTCCCGGATCATCAGCGTATCAGGAAAATTCACCCCGGCGGCTTTGACGCCCACCAACAACTCGCCCTTGCCCGGCTGCGGATCGGGCAGGGTGGTCAGTTCCAAAGTTTCTGGTCCACCCGGAGCGACGCTGAGTAAAGCTTGCATGTTGACCCCGTTATCCCTGTTATTCCTACAGGAGGAAGTTTGGCGCAGCCCGATACGTTGTCAAGGATATGACGTTGCAGCGGTACGCGTATGCAGACACCATGCCAGCGCCAAATGAACAAACACGAGGAGCACCCGATGACACCCGAATCCCTATTCTCGGTAGAGGGAAAGACAGCCCTGGTAACTGGCGGTGCCACGGGAATTGGCCGCATGGCCGCCGAAGCCCTGGTGCGGGCCGGCGCAAGGGTTCTCATCGCCTCGCGCAAGCAGGACGCGTGCGAGGCCGTAGCTGCCGAACTCAGTGCGCTAGACGCGCCGGGCAGCGCAGAGGGGTTTGCCGGTGACGTTGGTAGCAAAGAGGGCGTGGACGCGCTGGTGGACGAGGTTCACAACCGCACGGACAAGCTTGATATCCTTATGAATAACGCAGGCGTGTCTTGGGGTGCGCCAATGGGGCAGTTCCCTTATGAGGCCTGGGATAAGGTCATGTCGGTGAATGTAACAGGTATATTCGAATTGACCCAGAAACTGTTGCCAACGCTTATGAAATCAGGTTCGGCCGATGATCCGGCCCGTGTTGTCAATGTGGGATCGGTCATGGGTGAGGTACCGATGGGCGACGGCGCCTACAGCTATTCAGCCTCTAAAGCAGCGGTTTTGCACCTGACCAAGATCATGGCCAAGGAATTCTCGCCCTACCACATCACAGTCAACGCCTTGGCACCGGGGCCGTTTGTGTCGCGTATGACCGCCTTTGCCACTGCCGATGAAACCACCCGCGACAAAGTCGGAAAGTCAGTTCCGCTGGGTCGGGTCGGCGCGGATGAGGATATTGCGGGCTGCATGCTGTTTCTGTGCGGTCGCGGCGGCAGCTATGTCACCGGAGCCGTCATCCCGGTTTCGGGTGGGATTAATGTGGTGACCGCGGGAAATATCTTCGCAGAGGCCTTGTGAGCGGTAAGGAGACTGATATGTCCACGGACACGCAATTGGACCTGAAGGCCGTTGATGCCTATCTCAGCGCGCATCTCGACGGCTATCGAGGCCCGTTGGAGGCCACCAAATTCGCCGTCGGTCAGTCCAACCCAACATTTGAATTGAAGACACCGACGCAAGTCTATGTTTTGCGGCGTAAACCTCCTGGCATACTCCTAAAATCCGCTCATGCCGTGGACCGGGAATTTCGGGTTCAAAAAGCCCTGTCGAACAGTCGAGTGCCGGTGCCCGAAATGTTCCTTTGGTGCGAGGACGACACCGTCATTGGATCGGCCTTTTACGTAATGGAGCGCCTGGACGGCCGTAACTTTCTTGAGCCGACTATGACAAGCGAAACCAAGGAAACGCGCGCCGGTGTTTTTGACGAGATGAACCGCGTATTGGCCGAGCTCCACATGGTCGATATCCAGGCCGTGGGCCTCTCCGACTTTGGACCGCCGGGAAATTATTTCGAACGGCAGATCTCACGCTGGACCAAGCAATACCGCGCGTCCGAGACCAAAACCATTGCGCAGATGGACCAACTGATTTCTTTACTCGACGCGTCAATGCCTGCTGATGACGGCCAGAGAACGCTGGTTCATGGGGACTATCGCATCGACAACATGCTATTCGAAAAGAACGGCACCCGTTGTATTGGCGTTCTGGACTGGGAACTTTCCACGATCGGCCACCCCTATGCCGATCTGGCGGCGGTGATCATGCAGTGGCAAATGCCACCGGGAAAAGAGGGGCGGGGCCTGGCAGGCATCGACCGATCCAGCCTCGGCCTGCCGTCGGACAACGAGTTCATTGCAGCCTATTGCAAGCGCCGCGGACTGCCCGGCATCGACAACTTCGGATTCTACCTTGCTTTCAATTTTTTCCGCATGGCCGGTATCCTGCAAGGTGTCTACAAACGCGCCTTGGACGGTAATGCCTCGGACCCGGAAAGAGCTAGAAAATTAGGTGGTTATGTTCCGATGTTTGCCCAGTATGGCTTGAAAGCGCTTGAGGGCGCAAACTCACACAGTACGTGACAATTCTAGTTCCAGATTGGGCAAGCTGTTTTTGCCAAAAAACATCTCGGAGCTTGCAAAAAATGTGGGAACACCAAAAACACCGCGCTTGGCCGCATTTTTGGACTGATCCTTTAGTTGCTGCTTAATGTCCGGCTCCGTCATCGCTTCGCGCAGTTTTCGGACAGGCAGTTCGTTGTCTTGCAGAATATCCATCAGCACCGTAATCTCATCTGCTTTTTGACCATGCACCCAGATAGCATCAAAGATCGCGTCTATGTATTTGGCTTCCCATTGTTTTCCCGAGGCAAAGACCGCTCCGCGCATGGCGAATTTGGTGTTGATCGGAAAATGGGGGCTCATATGAAAACTTACGCCGCGCCTACGGGCATAGCGATGGAGATCATGGGTCAGATAAGCAGTTTTCTGACGGTTTTCCGAGAATGCCTGAAACGGGCTTTGGTTGTTGGTCGCTTTGAAAATTGTCGACAGAAGAACTGGCACATAGTTGATCTGCACCCCATGATCCGCCACCAGCTTTGGCATCACCTTATGAGCCAGAAATGCGTTCGGGCTGCAAAAATCATATATAAAATCCAGAGTTTGTGACATGATTTTGATCCTTCCATCCCGACTCGTCGATTCTTTAACCCGTTGAGTGTAACAGCCATATGGAAATAGCTGCATCCCCATTGCGTTAGGTGACCACGCCCGGCAAAATCCGGGGAATTGCTAGGCAAATTCAGGACGTCCACATGTGCAGTCAGATTACGCTCGACCCTTCCCGCCTCGGGCGCATTCCGATGTGGATGCAACGCTATGTGGATGAGCGGAAGTATGCAGGAAGTTCCGTCCTGATCCACCATCAGGGTCAAGAGGCGTTCTTCCACGCCTGCGGGCTTCGGAATGTGGAGCAGAGCTTGCCTTTCCAACGCGACTCAATTGCCCGAATTTATTCAATGACCAAGCCAGTGACGTCTGTGGCATTGATGATGCTTGCCGAACGCGGAAACTTTCACCTCGACGCGCAGGTATCTGACTTTATTCCAGAGTTTTCGAATATTCATGCCCTTGTGCCGGGCGCAAGCCGGATGGACCAAACCGAACCCTCGACAACCCCGACCTTGCATCAATTGCTGACCCATACAAGTGGTTTGAGCTATCCGTTTAACCCCGGGCTGCTGCCGAGTGCGATGGAAGATCAATCCATCGTCTTTGGCCCGCGTGAGGGTCTTTTGGCGAACCGGGTGACTGCGCTCGCTGACCTGCCGCTGGCATTCCATCCCGGCAGTCGTTGGGAATATTCGGTGGGCATCGACGTGATCGGCCGGGTCGTGGAAATCGTGTCTGGCAAAACGCTGGATCAGTTCTTTCAGGAAGAGATTTTTGACCCGCTGGGTATGTCTGAGACCGGATTTACTGTTCCCAAAGATGCCGGGGACCGTTTTGCATCACTCTACACGCCCTTAGCTGGCAATGCGATGGATCTGAATTCGGCTGAGACCGGTGGTGACAGCCTGCGTTTGACAGATAGCTACGAAGATTCTGCCTTTCTCAACACCACCATGTGCTCTGGGGGGGGCGGTCTGGTCGGAACCATCGACGATTACGCCAAATTCGTCCAGATGCTGCGCAACAAAGGGCAGGGGAATGGCCACCGTTTGCTTAGCAGCAGGACGGTAGATTTCATGATGCGCAATCACTTAGCAGGCGACATTGCCTCTATGGGGCCCAGCAGTTTCGCGGAACAACCAATGGAGGGAACGGGTTTTGGTCTTGGCGGTTCGGTGGTGATTGATCCAGGCCGAACGGCCACTCCGGGCTCTTTGGGCGATTTCAGTTGGGGCGGCATGGCCTCGACCTTTTTCTGGGTCGACCGCAGCAATGACGTGACAGCCGTCTTCTTTACCCAACTCTCACCCTCCAGTTCCTATCCGTCGCGGTCGGAACTCAAGGCGCTTGTCCTCGGGGCAATGATTGAATGACCTTCAGCAGCCTGTTACGTCATGGCGCAGATCAATCGGAGAGCCCCACATGACCGAAGCCGAGCGCATTCTGCTGGATTTGCTATCTCTGGAACGGCTTGAGGTTGATCTGTTTCGTGGCACAGGATCCGGCGGTGAAACGCCCACGCGGATATTTGGCGGACAAGTCGTCGCCCAAGCCCTGTCTGCTGCATACCGAACTGTGGAAGACCGTCTGTGCCATTCTTTGCACGCCTATTTCATTCGCCCCGGTGATCCGTCTATTCCCGTTATTTATCAAGTGGATCGGGCCCGAGATGGAGGTTCTTTCACCACCCGCCGAGTCATTGCGATCCAACACGGGAAACAAATCCTCAACATGTCGGCGTCCTTCCATATTGCAGATGACGGCTGGGACCACCAGCATCCAATGCCCGACATCTCCGGCCCCGAGGGATTGCCCGCGCGGTCCGAGGTCAGACGACAATATCTGGATCGCGTTCCCGAACGTCTGCGATCCGAGCTGATGCGCGACCGTCCGATCGATGTACGCGAAGTCCACCATCTGGACCTGTTCGCGCCTGACAAGTCCGACGATCGAAACGCCATTTGGTTTCGAATGAACGCCGCACAGGGCAGGGACCAGATCACCCAGCAATTGCTGCTGACCTATGCCTCGGATATGTACCTGCTCAGCTCGGGACTAAGGCCCCACGGACTGAGCTGGTTCACCGGTGAGGTAAACGGAGCCAGCCTGGATCACGCCCTGTGGTTCCACGCGCCAGTGCATTTCGACAAGTGGCATCTGTATTCAATGGATTCGCCTTGGGGCGGCCGCGGCCGCAGTTTCAATCGTGGCTCAATCTATACTCAGGACGGCACATTGGTGGCATCTGTCGCACAGGAAGGGTTGATGCGACGGGCGCGGTAGACTGATCAACTATCCTCGATAAACATTTGATTTAACTTCTGCATTCCGCCCAGCCACCGGTCATAGTCCGTCGCTTTATGGCGCATATAGTCCAGAACCTGCGGATGCGGCAGGATCAGAAACTGCTCTGCTTCAATGGCTTGAACACAGGCTTCCGCGACCTCGGACGGCTCCAACATACCGTCGATCGACGCGACAGACACTTCATGTCCCTTGGTCATGTCTGAACGCACCGCCTGTGGGCACAGAACCGAAACTTTCAAACCCTTGCGCCCATATGTCAGCGCCAGCCACTCGGCAAAACCAACGGCTGCGTGTTTTGTGACGCCATACGGCGCAGCACCGGGTTGATTCAACAGCCCGGCAGCCGATGCGGTCATCAAAAAATAACCGCCGCCGCGTGCCAGCATCTTTGGAACCAGATGTCGCGCGGCCCAGACATGGGACATGACATTGATCTTCCACGTCCGATCCCAATCCGCATCGGGTGTATCAAAACCGCCAAGCGTCAAAATCCCGGCATTCGCGCAAAACAGATCAATTGGCGCGATCTGATCTTCAACGGTATCGATCAAAGCCTTCACATGATCTTCGCTGGACACATCGCAGTGCAGAGAGTGACCACCGATAGAACGCGCAACGCGTTCCGCTGCGTCCAGGTCAACATCCGAGCAGATGACCGTTGCACCAAGCTGCGCAAACCGTTCGGCGAGACCTTTACCAATACCACCAGCGGCGCCGGTTATGACGATGGTTTTTCCGTTCAATTGCATTTTGCGCTCCTGAAGTGGTTATCAGGAGAGCATCGTAAGGCTTTGAGGAACTGTGCAAAGTTCAAATCACGCGCAGGCATTATTTTACCATAATACCAATTACGCGAAACTCAATAGAAGGCTTGCAGGCCCGTTTGCGCACGCCCCAGGATCAACGCATGCACGTCATGCGTCCCCTCGTAGGTGTTCACGGTTTCCAGATTGACCATATGGCGGATCACCTGGAATTCCAGCGAGATACCGTTGCCCCCATGCATGTCCCGTGCCATCCGCGCGATGTCCAACGCTTTTCCGCAATTGTTGCGTTTTACGATCGAGATCATCTCGGGCGCAGCAGCAGCGTCATCCATCAAACGACCAACACGCAGACTGGCTTGCAAACCAAGCGCGATTTCGGTCTGCATGTCCGCCAGTTTGCGTTGGAACAATTGTGTCTGCGCCAAGGGTTTGTCGAATTGCTTGCGATCCAGCCCGTATTGACGCGCCGCGTGCCAGCAGCATTCCGCGGCCCCCATGGCGCCCCAACTGATACCATATCGGGCGCGATTGAGGCAGCCAAACGGTCCTTTCAACCCCTGTACGTGCGGCAGCAAAGCGCCCTCGTCAACCTCAACGCCGTCCAGCACGATTTCGCCGGTAATCGAGGCGCGCAGGCTCATCTTGTTCTGGATCTTCGGCGCGCTTAGGCCCTTCAGGCCTTTTTCAAGCACAAAGCCCCGGATCTTCCCGTCATGCGCGTCGGACTTGGCCCAAACGACAAAAACATCAGCGATCGGAGAGTTTGAAATCCACATCTTGCTACCGGTCAGACGGTAGCCGCCGTCGATCTTTTCCGCACGGGTTTTCATGCCCGCCGGGTCAGAGCCCGCATCGGGCTCTGTCAGGCCAAAGCAGCCGATCCATTCACCACTGGCCAGTTTCGGCAAGTATTTGCGGCGCTGTTCCTCACTGCCATAGGCATAGATCGGGTACATCACCAACGAGCTTTGTACCGACATCATCGAGCGATAACCGGAATCCACACGCTCTACCTCGCGCGCGACCAGACCGTAGGCGACATACCCTGCCCCGATACCCCCATATTCTTCGGGAATCGTGGTGCCCAGCAGACCCATTTCGCCCATCTCGAGGAAAATCTCGGGGTCTGTTTCCTCGTTCTGAAACGCGTCCAGAACCCGCGTTTGCAGTTTCTCCTGCGCATAGGCCCGCGCGCTGTCGGCGATCATCCGTTCGTCTTCAGTCAACTGATCAGACAGGCGAAATGGGTCCTCCCATGCAAATCGCCCAAGGTCCGGCGCATCTTTGGCACGCAAGGTCGGTTTAGTATCTGGGGCGTTCATGGGGCTTCTCCGCTCTGTCAGCTTCGGCGCAACCTAACCCGGTGATGCGCCAAAGGACAGAAAGAGTTTTGCATTTCCTCATGAGTAAAACTCATAGGATAGCGCGCGCCCTACCCCAACGCGTATCCCGCGCCGCGAACGGTTCGAACTGGGTCGTCGCCGCCATGTTGCGTCAAAGCTTTACGCAAGCGACCGATATGGACGTCCACCGTTCGGGTGTCGACATAGATATCGCGACCCCAAACCCGATCGAGCAATTGCTCACGGCTCCAGACACGGCCCGGTTTCTCCATAAACGTGCTCAGCAGCCGAAATTCAGTCGGGCCCAGTTTCAAAGGCTTGCTGCCGCGGCTGACCTTGTGAGTTTCAGAGTCCAGAATGATATCGTCGAATTCCAATCGGATACCAACCGTTGCCGGGCGCACGCGGCGCAGTTGCGTCCGCACCCGTGCCATTAGTTCAACCACCGAATAGGGTTTGACTACATAGTCATCAGCACCGGTTTCCAGACCGCGCACCTTATCGACCTCTTCAGTGCGGGCCGATAGCATGATGATCGGAATCGAGCGTGTGTCAGGGCGTGATTTGAGGCGGCGGCAGACTTCGATCCCGCTCAGGTTGGGCATCATCCAATCCAAGACAATGATGTCCGGGCTGTCTTCGTCCACCAGTAACATGGCTTCGTCGCCATTAGCCGCCTTGGATACGCGGAACCCTTCCGCTTCAAGATTATAAGCCAGCACTTCACGCTGGGCCAGTTCATCCTCGACCACCAGCACTGTGGGTTGATCGGCAGACATCTCAGAAATCTCCTCAGACGGATTGCGAGGTTACATCGGCCTTTGGCCGCGCTTCGGCGGGGCGTTCGCCGGTCACCAGATACACGACCTGCTCGGCGATTGCGGTGACGTGATCACCCATACGCTCGATATTCTTGGCGATGAAATGCAGATGCATACAGGACGAGATGTTGCGCGGATCTTCTGCCATGAAGGTCAGAAATTCGCGGAACAGACCATTATACATCTGGTCCACTTCTTCATCGCGGTTGATCACGTCGGTCGCCAATTCTGCGTCACGCTGGATGTACGCGTCCAGCGCGTCGCGCAGCATATGCTCGACTTCACGCGCCATGCGACGCAAGGCTGCGGCGCTACCGTTGATTTCACCCGCATTAACCAGAACCGTGGTACGTTTGGCGATGTTCTTGGAATAATCGCCAATGCGTTCAAGGTTGCCAGAGACTTTAAGAACCGACAGAACCAGACGCAGATCGCTGGCTGTTGGCGCACGCAGCGCGATCAGGCGGGCGGTTTCCTCGTCGATCAGTTCCTCAAGCGCGTCGATGGCCTTGTCGCCTGCGCGGACCTGTTGCGCCAGTTCCTCGTCGCGCGTTTCCAACGACCGGGCCGCACCCATGATGGCGGCTTCGACCAGCCCGCCCATCTTCATGATGTGGGCCTGAATGGCTTCTAGATCGCGGTCGAAGGCGGATGCAATATGTTGTTCGGTCATGATCAGATACCTGTCCTCAGCCGATCCGGCCAGTGATATAGCTTTCGGTGCGGGGATCTTCGGGGTTGGTGAAGATCTGACCCGTCTCGCCGAACTCGACGAGGTTGCCCAGATGGAAGAATGCGGTTTTCTGGCTGACTCGCGCGGCCTGCTGCATCGAGTGGGTCACAATCACCACCGAATAACGCGAGCGCAACTCGTCAATCAGTTCTTCGACCTGCGCAGTTGCAATCGGGTCCAGGGCCGAGCAAGGCTCGTCCATCAGCAGAACCTCGGGCTCGGTCGCGACGGCGCGGGCGATGCACAGGCGCTGCTGCTGACCGCCCGACAGGCCGGTGCCGGGGGCGTCAAGACGATCCTTGACCTCATCCCAGATCGCACCGCGACGCAGGGATTTCTCAACGATCTCATCCAGTTCCGCCTTGTTCTTGGCAAGGCCGTGGATGCGCGGGCCGTAGGCTACGTTGTCATAGATCGACTTAGGGAAAGGGTTCGGCTTCTGGAACACCATGCCCACTTTGGCGCGCAGCTGTACCGGATCGACGCGCTTGTCATAGATATCCTCGCCATCCAGCAGGATATCGCCCTGAACCCGGCAGATGTCGATCGTGTCATTCATCCGGTTCAAGCAGCGCAGGAAGGTAGACTTGCCGCAGCCCGACGGGCCGATAAAGGCGGTAACGGTCTTGTCTTCAATCTCGACGTTGACGTCTTTGATAGCGTGCGTCTCACCGTAGTAGACCTGCACATTATTCGCGGCGATCTTGATGGCTTTGGAGTCCACGGCTCTCTCCACTCGTGTCATGTCGTTCATAATAAGCCCCTTACCAGCGGCGTTCAAAGCGGCGGCGCAGGATGACCGCGATGGTGTTCATTGTCACAAGGAAGATCAACAGGATGATGATCCCTCCCCATGCGCGTTCGTAAAAGGCCGGGTCAGCGCGTTTGGACCATTCGTAGATCTGCGCCGGCATGGCCGAGTTCGGTGACAGGAAGCCCGCCACCAGCCCGTCGGGCGGGTTCGAGGCGATAAAGCCCACCATCCCGATCAGCAGCAGCGGCGCGGTTTCCCCCAGCGCCTGCGCCAGACCGATGATGGTGCCGGTCAGAATACCGGGCGCGGCCAGCGGTAAGACATGGTGGAACACCGCCTGCATTTTCGAGGCCCCTACCCCAAGTGCGGCATCGCGGATCGACGGCGGAACCGCCTTCAACGACGCACGCGTCGAGATGATGATCGTCGGCAGAGTCATCAGCGTCAGAACCAGACCACCCACCAGCGGTGCCGAGGTCGGCAGATGCATGTAGTTGATGAACACGGCCAAACCCAGAATACCGAACACGATCGACGGCACGGCGGCCAGGTTCGAGATATTCACCTCGATGATATCGGTCAGCCGGTTCTGCGGCGCAAACTCCTCAAGATAGATCGAGGCGGCCACCCCAATCGGCAGCGCCAAAGCCAGCACCACGAACATCATGAACAGCGAGCCCAGCATCGAAACACCGATCCCCGCAGCCTCGGGCCGTTGGTCGGACGCGTCCGAGCCGAAGATGAAATCGGGGTTGAACGCTTTATACAGCACGCCCGCATCCCGCAGTTGATCTACGAAATCCAGCTGGGCAACCGTGATGCTTTTGTCATTGGCGATGGATTCGCGGGTCACGCGACCCTTCATATAGCCATCGACACGGCTGTTGACCAAAAAGCGGAAGCTGACCGTCTTGCCGATCTCATCGGGGTTGGCGATCACATAGTTCCTCAGCTCGGCCTGTGCGGCTTTGGACAGGATTTTGCCCATCTCCTTGGGCGAAAGATCGGTCTGGATACCCAGCTCTTGCACTTCCGTCTCAATCGCCGAGGCGATCAGCGGCGCGTAGCCAAAGGTCGAGACCTTCTTGATATCCTCGATATTGCGGTTGCCCTTCTTGTCCAGCTTGTCTTCTTTCAGCTCAACATTCAGTTCAAGGAACGTCTGCTGGAACGCGCCGGTGCCTGCGGTCACAATGTTTGTGACCAGCACGATCAGCATCAGCAGGCCGATACCAATGGCAGCAATCCCATACATCTTAAACCGGGATTCGGCTGCATTGCGCTTTTTGGTCCGTGCGTCTTGCTCGAACAACGACCCCTTTTTGGGTTTCGCAGCCGGAGCAGCAGCGGGCGTTTGGGAAATATCGGTCATTCGTACTGCTCCCGGTATTTGCGTACGATGTAGAGGGCGAAGATGTTCAGCCCCAGCGTAATGATGAACAGGGTCAGACCCAGCGCGAACGCAACCAACGTTTCGGGGCTGGCAAAGTCGGTATCGCCGGTCAACTGGCTGACGATCCGAGTGGTGATCGTGGTCATTGCCTCGAACGGGTTGCCCGAGAATTTGGCGATTGCACCGGCAGCCATCACCACGATCATCGTCTCACCGATGGCGCGGCTGGCGGCCAGTAAGATCGCTCCGACGATCCCCGGCAGCGCGGCCGGCAGCACCACCTGACGGACCGTCTCGGAATGGGTCGCGCCCAGCCCAAGCGAACCGTCACGCATCGATTGCGGGACCGCGTTGATGATGTCATCGGACAGCGACGACACGAACGGGATCAGCATGATGCCCATAACCAGACCCGCCGTTAGCACCGCGTTCGAACTGGCCATCCAGCCCACTCCCAGCGCCCCGCCTTCGCCGAACATCGACACCAGCGCAGGACCAACCGTCAGCAAGGCAAACAGACCATAAACGATGGTCGGGATACCAGCGAGGATCTCTAGCAAAGGCTTTGCAATCGAGCGGGTCGCGCCCGAGGCATATTCCGACAGGTAAATCGCGGCAAACAGGCCAATTGGCACCGCCACCAACAACGCGATCACCGAGATATAGAGAGTGCCCCACAGAAGCGGCAGGATCGACAGTTCCGAGCCGCCACGGAAGTTCGGGGCCCATGTGCTGCCGAAGAAGAAGTCTTTCCACGAGTGCAGTTGGAAGAAGTTCAGCGTCTCGAAGAACATGGACAAAACGATGCCCACCGTTGTCAGGATCGCAATCGAGGCCGCCAGCAGCAACAGCGCCAGAACGCCTTGTTCCACTACGTTGCGGGCGCGGAATTCCTTGTGCGTTCGGATATAGGCAAAGGCTGCACCAAACAACGCGACGATCACAACGATCACCTGCATGGCTATCGTTCCGGTCGACGTCATGCTGCGGTATTTCTGGGCCGCGACCAGAATAGGTTTGGTAATCTCCTGAGTCAGGACCTGACCTGAATCTTTCAACGTCTGGGTCAGCTCGGCAATATCGGCATCGGCATTCCCAGCCTGCGCTTCGCTCAGCGCGCCGGTTGCAACGGCCCCGGCCAACCCGTTCGAAACGCGCCGAACCTCGCTCATGATCAGGCCGCGGTCCGCGCCTTCAGGGATCGCGTGGTCGGGGATCATGCCGGTGACGGTGCTGTTCACGATCATCGGCTGCGCCAGCAACCAGACGACCAGAATGCCAAGCGCCGGCACCAGCGCCGTCAGCGCAACATTGTAGCCATAATAGGACGGCAGAGAGTGCAGATCCCGCGCGTCTCCTCCTGCGCTTGCAAGGGCACGGGACCGCCCTGCGAAATATCCGATCACTGCGAATGCAAGCAGGATGAGCAACAGCCAGGATAGTGCCATGGGAACTCCGTCGGAATGGCTGGAGAAGAGTCAAAAAGAACCGGGGCGCGCATAAACCGCCCCGGTTCCATAAGCAAGGGTGATTAGGAGCCGCCGCCCAGAACGGTTTCGTTCGCAACAGCTTCCTGAACTTTGACCAGCTCGGGATCCGAAACCAGGCCGTATTCAGCCAACGGACCATCGGGGCCTGCGATCTCGTCGGCGACGAAGAACTCAGCATATTCTTTCAGGCCGGGGATCACGCCAATATGCGCTTTCTTCACGTAGAAGAACAGCGGACGCGAGACCGGGTATTCGCCGGTTGCGATCGACTCGGTGGTCGGAACAATGCCGGACATGGTTGCAACTTGCAGCTTGTCGGTGTTGTTCTCGTAGAAGGCCAGACCAAAGACGCCGATGCCGTCTTTGTTGCTGTCGATACGCGCCAGAGTTTCGGTGTAGTCGCCGTCGATGTCGACCGAAACGCCGTCCGTACGCAGGGCGATACAGGCTTTCTCGGCAGCTTTCTTGTCGTCGCCGTTGGCTGCTTTGTAAACGTCAAAGTCGCCCAGGTGCTCACAACCGGCCAGGATCACCTTGTCTTCAAACACTTCACGGGTGCCGTGCTTGGTGCCCGGGATGAAAGCTGCGATCGGCTGCGCCGGGAAAGCAGGGTTCACGTCGGCCCAGGTTTTGTTCGGGTTATCGACCAGCTGACCGTCAACAACGATCTGTGCGGACAGGGCTTTGTACCAATCTTCCGGCGTGAACTCGAACGAGTTGCCGTTGATGTCGGAGGCGAAAACGATGCCATCATAACCGATCTGAACTTCGATGATGTCGGTCACGCCGTTTTCGGCACAGGCTTTTACTTCTTTTTCACGGATGGCGCGCGAAGCATTGGCAACGTCGATGGTGTTTTCGCCAACACCTTCGCAGAAACGCTTCAGGCCAGCCGAGGAACCGCCCGATTCAACAACAGGGGTCGGGAAGTCGAAGTTTTCACCGAAGGCTTCGGCAACGATCGAAGCGTAAGGCAGAACGGTCGAGGAACCGGCAACCTGAACCTGATCACGTGCAGCAGCGGTAGTGGCCGAAACGGCCGCAATCGCCAGAGCAGAAGCCGACAGTTTTACAAAGGACATCTCAGTCTCCTTGAGAATGGTTGTTTTTGATCACCCCCATGATGATCTTGCCGGCACCCCTAAGAGCCGTGCGTAAGCCTTTTGTGACAGGTTTGTAACAGTTTCATGACAAACCGGCAGATTCAGCTATGACTTTGTGACAATCCCGGTATGCCGGGCGTCAAACCTGAGCCTCTTCCGATTTTTGCTGCGGCAAAATCACTGTGAAAACAGACCCTTTGCCCAACTCGCTTTCCACCCGCAAGCGCCCGCGATGCCGATTGACGATATGTTTTACGATCGCCAGCCCTAAACCGGTTCCACCCAATTGCCGGGACCTGTGATTGTCCGCCCGGTAGAATCGCTCGGTCAAACGCGGCAGGTGAGTCGGGTCGATACCCGGCCCCTTATCCGAAATCTGAACCCGCACAGCCGGGCCGCGCATGGCGGTGTCCCGTTCGAAAGACTGAATTCGTACTTCAACCAAGCCGCCGCTACCGCCGTATTTGATTCCGTTCTCGATCAGGTTGGTAAAAACCTGCCGCAACTGATCGCTGTCACCGATCAAGGACACCGGTCCCTGGGGATCATCGGTAAGGCGAAGTTCAACTTCCGCATCCTCGGCCAGTGGCCGCAGTGAATTTATCGTGGATTGGAGCAAGCCCGACAGGTCCAGCTCCTCTCGTGGCCGCACCCGTTCTTCGCTTTCGACCCGGTTCAGCGACAGCAAGTCCCCTACCAGCCGGTTCATGCGGTTGGCCTCATCCGTCATGATCTGAAGAAAGCGCTCGCGCGCGGCGGCATCTTCGCGGGCGGGGCCGCGCAGGGTTTCTATAAAGCCCATCAACGCGGTCAGCGGCGTGCGCAGTTCGTGACTGACATTGGCGACAAAATCGCGCCGCATCTGACTGGCCTGTTCAAGATGGGTCACATCCTGAAAAACGGCCAGAACAGCCCCGCCTGAGACAGCGCCAACACCGTTCATATAGCGGCACTCGACCTCGAACGTGGTGTCCTGAGCGCCGTCATTTGCAAGATGCCTCGTCTTCGCCCGCCCCTTGTCGCGCAGGCTTTGCTCCATCGCCTCAATCACCTGCGGCTGACGCAGGATGGTGGCAAAATGACGGGCGACGATGTTTTGCCCAAGCAACGTCCGTGCATCTGTATTGGCCGCTATGATCCGCTCGGTCTGGTCGACCATCAGGGCAGGTAGGGGAATGGCCGACACAATTTCGGCAAGCAGATCGTCTGACATCGTTGGTACTCGGTGATATTCGAGGGCGTTCTAGGGCACGGGTGTCAAAGTTTCACGAAACTTGCGCATGTTTTCCTGATAATGCAGCGCGCTGAACGTGATCTTTTGCGCCGCAGCCGCATCCAATTCTCGCACCACCTTGCCCGGTGCACCCATCACCAGCGAATTATCCGGGATTTCCTTGCCTTCTGTGATCAACGCCCCTGCCCCGATCAGGCAATTCTTTCCTATTTTTGCGCCGTTCAGGACAATTGCCCCCATCCCGATCAGAGTATTTTCCCCGATCGTGCAGCCATGCAGCATGACCTTATGCCCAATGGTGCAGTTCTTGCCGATCGTCAGCGGATAGCCCGCATCAATATGCATCACGCAGTTTTCCTGCACGTTGCTGCCTTCGCCCACCCGGATCTCTTCATGATCGGCGCGTATGGTGCAGCCAAACCAGACCGAGGCCCCCTGCTCCAGCACCACCTTCCCAATCAGGTTCGCATCGGGCGCGACCCAGGTGTCCTCGTGGATTTGCGGCGTGTGCGGGCCGAGGGCGTAGACGGTCATGACAATTCCTCGAATTCGTTTTGCAGTGTGCGAACGTGGTTTTGCAGCACCGGTTGCTGAATACGCCGCATGCGTTCGGCGCTGACGATGGTCTTCAGCTTTTCCTCGGTCGCATCCAGATCGTCATTCACCAGAACGTAGTCGTAATAGCCCCAGTGGCTGATCTCATCCCAGCTTTTCAGCATCCGCTTGGCGATCACGTCGGCGGCGTCCTGACCCCGGCTTTCCAGCCGACGACGCAGTTCGGGGATCGAGGGCGGCAGGATGAAAATCGACAAAGCGTGCTTGCCTAGATCTGAGTTGCGAATCTGTACCTCGCCCTGCCAGTCCACATCAAACAGCACGTCTTTGCCGCTGTTGATCGACTCGCGCACCGGCCCCGCAGGTGAGCCATAGAAATTCCCGAATACATGCGCGTGCTCCAGCATCTGACCGTCGGCGACCTGCTGTTTGAACGCATCCTCGCTGAGGAAGAAGTATTCGCGGCCATGTTCCTCACCCGGACGTGGGGCGCGCGTTGTGGCCGAGACCGAGAATTCAAGGTCGCTGTCCCACTGCATCAGCCGCCGGGCCAAAGTGGATTTGCCCGCCCCCGAAGGTGAAGACAAAATGATGAGTAGGCCGCGTCGATCCGCCATAAGGGTGTTCCTGTCGTTATTCCACGTTCTGCACTTGCTCTCGCATCTGATCAATTACGGCTTTCAACTCAAGCCCTACCGAGGTCAGTTCGGCGCTTTGCGCCTTGGAGCATAAGGTATTTGTCTCGCGATTGAATTCCTGCATCAGAAAATCCAGCTTGCGCCCCACGGCCACATCCTGTGCCAGCAAGTCACGCGCGGCCGTGACATGGGTTCTGAGGCGGTCGATTTCCTCGGTCACATCCGCTTTGACCGCGATCAGCGCCAGTTCTTGCGCGACCCGGTCCGGATCTGCGCTTTGTGCGTTTTCCAGCACGCGGGCCAGATTTTCGCGTAAGGCATCGGCCATCTTGTCCTTGCGCTGTTCGGCCAGCGCGGCGGCCTGATCGGTGAAAGATGCCACCTGATCCAGCTGGCTGTCTAGAACCTTGGCCAGCGCTTGCCCCTCGGCCTCGCGCATGGCGATGAACTCGGCCAAAACGGTCGCAAATTCGGTGCTGAGCTGCTTTACCAGAGCGGTCGGATCATCCACATCGGCCCCTGCATCCAGCATGCCTTTTAGCGCCACCAAATCGGCAGCGCTTGGCGTTGCAAGTGCTACGCCAGCTTCCTCCGCCATCTGCTGGGTGCGCTTCACCGCCGCCAGGGCTGCGGCCATGGCCGTTTCGTTCAACACGATCTCAGGCGCGGATTCGTCCCGGTTCAAGCGCAGCGACAAGGTGACATTCCCCCGGCTCAGCGCCTTGGACATCTGCGCCCGCAGCGCCGCCTCCAGCCCGGTCAGCCAATCTGGAACGCGAATGCGCATGTCCAGCCCCTTGCCGTTGACGCTGCGCAGCTCCCACGTCCAGCTATGCGGCCCCAAAGCGCCTTTGCCCGAGGCGAAGCCCGTCATGGATCTGATCATAGCCGACCTTTCGTTATAGCCCATGGCCCTATTCCGCCAGCACCTAAAGCCAACCACCAGCGCAGGGCAAGAGTTTGCTGAGTTTGTCGCATCCAGTACGCAGTTAACCATTCATTAAAGAATTCCTCCAAAATTGTATTAACCCGTGTCAATCTGGTTGCTGTTGGGGTGGTCAGTGGGTGATGTCCCCGATATGTGGCATTTTATGAAAATGACGGTCGATTGACGCTAGGGTGATGAAAATGAAGACGTTTTTCGGGAACAGTTCCGGGTCAAACTTTGGAAAGATCGTCGCAATGGATCGTTTTGACAGCGGGCGCAGCCTGTCCCCCATCCGGCAGGCTGAGGCATATTGGACAGCGTTGCTGACGGGCGACGGTGTGCCCATGCGGTCGCAGATTGATCCGCGCGGACTCGAGAATATTCTGGAATACACCTTCATCCTGGAACGCATCGCACCCGGTCTGGCAAGGTTTCGCCTTGCGGGCAGCCATCTGAACAACCTGGCAGGTATGGAGGTACGCGGAATGCCTCTGACAGCGTTTTTCGAACCCGGTGCGCGGACTCAAATCACCGACGTATTGGAAGAAGTCTTTGCCAAGCCCGCGATTGCGGAGCTTGGGTTGATCTCGTCCGGCGCACTGGGTCGCACCCGAATGCAGGCACGGATGATCCTGCTGCCTTTGAAAAGCGATCTGGGTGATATCAGCCGCATTCTGGGCGTGATGGTCAGCGACGGTGTGATCGGTGCAACCCCACGGCGCTTTGACGTCTCGGATCAGAAACTGCGCCCCGTCTCAGATGTTCAGGCCCCTCAAAAACCGGCACGGCCGTCTGAGGTTGGTTTTGCCGAGGATCAGACAGATTTTAAACATCCGGGATCGCATCTGCGACTGGTCGTGTCGCGCGACGACTGAGTTCGGAACCCGATGTTATTTTAGAACCGGCAACCAAATCGTCTTGCCGGTTTTTTTGTCTCGCCCAACCTCGCGCTCGAACCGGCCATCGGCGCGCATACGGGTTCTTGGATTCTCGATCGGATCGAGATTCTGCAAGTAAGGCGTCAGGCAGTAGAAACTCTGTGACGCCTTACGAAAATGCCGACGGCGCAAACGTGCCCAAAGGAAGCTCAGCCCAAACAACTTGGCCCCCTTTGGGTTCGCGTAAAGAAGCGCGCCGCCTTAGCCAACCGCGCGTTTGGTGCGGTCACGGCGCAGGTTCGTCAGTTCTTCGGCCACAAGGAACGCCAGTTCCAGCGATTGCGACGCGTTCAAACGCGGGTCGCAAGCGGTGTGGTAGCGGTCCGAGAGGTCCTCTTCCGTCACTGCGCGCACGCCGCCAGTGCATTCGGTGACGTCCAGACCGGTCATCTCGAAATGCACGCCGCCGGGGACGGTGCCCTCGGCCTGATGGACGCCAAAGAAATCACGGACTTCGCGCAGGACCGAATCGAATGGGCGAGTCTTGTAACCCGTGGCCGACTTGATCGTGTTGCCATGCATCGGATCGCAGACCCAGGTCACATTGGCACCCTCTTCCTTGACGGCCTTCACCAAGCGCGGCAGATGCTCACCCGCTTTGCCTGCACCAAACCGCGCAATTAGGGTCAGGCGACCCTCTTCGTTTTCGGGGTTCAGCTTGGACATCAGAACCTTGAGGTCTTCGGCAGTCGTGGTCGGACCGCATTTCAGACCGATCGGGTTCTGTACGCCCCGGCAGAATTCAACATGCGCGCCGTCGGGCTGACGGGTACGGTCGCCGATCCAGATCATGTGACCCGAGCCAGCCAGCCAGTTGCCAGAGGTCGAATCCAGACGGGTCAGCGCCTCTTCGTATTCCAGCAGCAGCCCTTCGTGGCTGGTGTAGAATTCGACGGTCGAGAACTCGTGCGTGGTGTCGGCGGTGATTCCGGCAGCATCCATAAAGTCGATGGTGTCCTGAATGCGGTCCGCGATCTCGGAATATTTTTGAACGTCCTGCTCATCCGTGAAGCCCAACGTCCAGGAATGCACGCGGCTCATATCCGCGAAACCACCAGTCGAAAACGCGCGCAGCAGGTTCAGCGTGGCCGCCGCCTGCGTGTAGGCTTGCAGCATCTTGGACGGATTCGGAATGCGGGCCTCGGGAGTGAAGGCCAACTCGTTGATGATATCACCACGGTAGCTGGGCAGTTCCACACCATCCACCACTTCGGTCGGGGCACTGCGCGGTTTGGCGAACTGACCGGCCATACGGCCAACTTTGACCACCGGCACCTTCGCACCATAGGTCAGAACCATCGCCATCTGCAGCATTACCTTGAACGTGTCACGGATCGCATCCGCGCTGAATTGTTCAAAGCTTTCAGCACAGTCGCCGCCTTGAAGCAGGAACGCCTCACCCCGTCCAGCCGCAGCCAGGTGTTGTTTCAACCGCCGTGCCTCGCCCGCAAAAACCAGCGGGGGATACTGGGCAAGCTGGGCCTCGACCTTGGCCAGCGCGGCCGCGTCGGTATAATCTGGCATCTGAACTCGGGGCTTGTTGCGCCAGTTCGTTTTTTGCCACTCGGTCATAGCTTTGATCTCCGCTGAAGTATTCAGGTCGTCTCTATACAAAATGCGTGACAGAGTGACCATATCCCAATTGCGCCCCCTTGACGTCGTAAACAAGCTTTGATCATGGTGGTTTTAATACGTGCCGCCGGACCTATCGTCCCCTGGCGGCGAATCAAGGACACCTCGCCATGCAAGAGCAACGCCAAGTTGTCACGGTGCAAGACACTGCGGCCAACCCTAAGAATTTCGTGTTTGTCCTTTTGGACAAGTTCTCTTTGCTGTCTTTTGCGTCGGCACTGGACAGCCTGCGCATCGCCAATCGTATGGCCGATAAAGAGCTGTACACCTGGACCTTTGCCGGTGAAGGCGGTGACACCGTTACATGTTCGGCTGGGGCCAACTTCAAACTTGATTCCGATCTCGTTGAACTACAGCGCGATGCCGTGATCCTGATTTGCGGCGGCGTAGATGTTCAGAACGCCACCACCAAGAAGGTGCTGAATTGGGTACGACGCGAGGCGCGGCGGGGATTGAAAATTGGCGGGTTGTGTACAGCAGCCTTCACTCTGGCCAAGGCTGGTTTGATGGATGGCAAACGGGCGACAATCCACTGGGAGAATTCGGACAGCTTCATCGAGGAATTCGATGAGGTCGAACTGACGAAATCCGTGTTTCAGATCGACGGTAACCGGATGACGACGGCGGGCGGGACTTCGTCCATCGACCTTATGTTGAAGATCATCGCGGATGACTATGGTGAAGATCTGGCGAATGCAGTAGCGGATCAGATGATTTATTCGTCGATCCGCACCGATCAGGACACGCAGCGCCTGTCGACCCCCACCCGGATCGGGGTTCGGCATCCAAAGCTCAGCCAGGTCATCCTGATGATGGAAAAAAACATCGAAGAGCCGATCTCGCCCTCGATTCTGGCCAAGGATGTCGGCATGTCCACGCGCCAACTGGAACGGCTGTTCCGGCGCTACCTGAGCCGCTCACCCAAGCGGTATTACATGGAGCTGCGGCTGCACAAGGCGCGAAACCTGCTGATGCAGACCGATATGAGCGTGATCAACGTGGCGCTGGCCTGTGGCTTTGCCAGCCCGTCGCATTTCTCGAAATGCTACCGCGCCCATTACAACACCACGCCATATCGCGAGCGAGGCGCTCAAGGCGGGAAACTGTCTGTTTAACCCGGTGTCATCCGGTAAACCGCCCCCAGCCCGACAGAGATAAACCAGATCGCCCCGTCCGGCGCTTCCACAATATCGCGGACTCGTTCGGTCGCTGAGCCCTCGATCTTTTCGACCTCGGTCAGGGGCGATCCTGCGAGACGGGCAATATAGTCCAACTTCAGGGAGCCAACGAATATATCGCCGGCCCATTGCGGCCATAGCTTGCCGGAATAAACCAACAGACCCGAGGGTGCGATGGACGGGTCCCAATAAAATTTCGGCTGTTCAAGCCCATCTTTGAAAGTTCCCTCGCCAATCTTCTTACCCGAATAGTGACGACCGTACGAAATGATCGGCCAGCCGTAATTCCGTCCGGGTTGGATCAGGTTCACCTCATCCCCGCCGCGCGCACCGTGTTCTGCGGCCCACAAGCGGCCCTGAGCGTCCAATCCGGCCCCCTGTGGGTTGCGATGGCCATAGGACCAGATTTCGGGCCGAACATCCGGCGCCCCCACAAACGGGTTATCCGCAGGAACTGTTCCGTCACGGTTCACGCGGATCACTGAACCAATAGGGTTGGACGTTTCCTGCGCTTGGGGACGGTCGCCGCGATCCCCAATAGTGACAAATAAAGTGCCGTCGTTGGCCTCGACTACACGCGAACCGAAATGTCGACCACCGGACCCTCCGGGAACGGCTTCGAAGAGGACCCGCAGATTGGTCAGCCGATCCTCGCTTTCAGACAGCCGCGCCACGGCTAGGGCGGTACCGGCCCCACCCCGTTGAGGCTTTGAGAACGTCAGAAAAATCTCCCGGCTTTGCGTGAAATCACGGGCGATTGTTACATCCAGCAACCCACCCTGTCCGTTTGCCGCAACCTTTGGGACACCGCGCACCTTCTTTGCCTTGCCATCCGAGACATGCAGCAACTCTCCATCCCGTTCTGTCACCAGAAACGATCCGTCAGGCATAATTCCGACGGCCCACGGCGTATCCAGCCCCTGAACCATCGGCTCAACCTGCACTGAGCCCGAAGGGGTGCTTAAGACCTCAGCACGCAGCGGGACGCTTAGCAGCGTCAAAAGAAGAAGCGCAAATGCTCGGACCATCATTTTTCCCTTCAAAATCACTGCGTCAGCCCTATGAGACCAAATAGCTTTCCTTTGCGCAAAAACACGTTTGCGTTAGGACTTTTCTTTTCCGAGCAGCTTGCCTAGGGTCGTGACCAGAACGAATACGTTCACAATAGGGAGTAACCATATGAAAAAGCTGCTTACTGCAACTGCGGCATCCGCTCTGCTGGCTGGTCCGGCTCTGGCCGAAGATATCACGCTGGGCGTCCTGTTCGGCTTCACCGGCCCGATTGAATCACTGGCCCCGGCGATGGGTTCAGGTGCGGAACTGGCAATGGCCGAAGTCACCGAATCTGGCAAGCTGCTGGACGGCACCAAGGTCAACGCGTCCCGCGCCGATACTGGTTGTATCGACAATGGCCTGGCGACCTCGAACGGAGAGCGTATGATCGCAGATGGCGTTGCTGGCATCATTGGCGGCGACTGCTCGGGTGTGACCGGCGCGATCCTGCAGAACGTCGCTATTCCAAACGGCATGGTGATGATTTCGCCATCGGCGACTTCGCCCGGCCTGTCGACCATGGAAGACAACGGCCTGTTCTTCCGCACCGCGCCGTCGGATGCGCGTGAAGGTCAGGTGATGGCGGACATCCTGAATGACCGTGGCATCAGCTCGATTGCACTGACCTACACCAACAACGATTACGGCAAGGGTTTGGCAGACGCGATCCAGTCCTCGTTTGAGGCGTCAGGTGGCGAAGTGACCATCGTTGCCGCACACGAAGACGGCAAGGCCGACTACTCGGCCGAAGTGGGCGCGCTGGCCTCGGCCGGTGGCGACATTCTGGTTGTCGCGGGTTATCTCGACCAAGGTGGTCTGGGTATCATCCAGTCGGCACTGGACAGCGGTGCGTTTGACACGTTCGGTCTACCCGGAGGCATGATCGGTGACTCGCTTCCCAACAATGTTGGCCCCGACCTGAACGGCTCGTTCGGTCAGATCGCCGGTTCGGGTGGCGAGGGCGCCGAGAAGTACTTTGCGATGGCTGAAGCCGCCGGTTTCGACGGTTCGTCGCCTTATTCGCCGGAAGCCTATGACGCAGCTGCGCTGTTCATGCTGGCCATGCAGGCCGCAGGCTCGACCAGCCCCGCCGATTACGGCAGCAAGATCATGGACGTCGCCAACGCACCGGGTGAAAAGATCTACCCAGGTGAGCTGGCCAAGGGTCTGGAACTGCTGGCCGCAGGTCAGGACATCGACTATGTCGGCGCGTCCGGCGTTGAGCTGATCGGCCCCGGCGAAAGCGCGGGTTCGTACCGCGAGATCGAAGTGACCGACGGCGAGAACAAAACCGTCAACTTCCGTTGATCCAAGGTTAACAGTCATAAAAACAAGCAGCCCGGGCCTTGTGTCCGGGCTGTTTCAATGACAAAAGCCCGCACCATTCGTACAGGGATGTGGCAACAACGCCGAAAACGGCGGCTAGGGGAAAAGATGATCGTCGTCGAAGACGTGCACAAGCATTTCGGCGGGTTTCATGCGGTGGACGGGGCATCGCTGGAAATCCAAAAGGGCTCGATCACCGGTCTGATCGGGCCGAACGGGGCCGGAAAAACCACTCTGTTCAATGTCATCGCGGGCGTGTTGCCGCCGACCAGCGGCAAGGTGTTCATGGATGGTGAGGATATCACCGGCCTGCCCCCGCATGAGCTGTTTCACAAGGGCCTGCTGCGCACCTTCCAGATTGCGCATGAATTTTCTTCGATGTCCTGCCGCGAGAATCTGATGATGGTTCCGGGTGCGCAATCAGGTGAATCGCTTTGGAACACGTGGTTCGGGCGCAAACGCATTGCCGATGAAGAACGCGCATTGAAGGCCAAGGCCGATGAGGTGCTGGAGTTCCTGACCGTCGAACATCTGGCCGACCACAAGGCCGGTCAGGTCTCGGGCGGACAGAAAAAACTGCTGGAACTGGGTCGCACCATGATGGTCGACGCCAAGATCGTGTTTCTGGACGAGGTTGGCGCGGGCGTGAACCGTACCCTTTTGATGACCATCGCCGACACGATCCTGCGCCTGAACAAGGAACGCGGCTATACCTTCGTGGTCATCGAACATGACATGGATTTCATCGGCAAGATCTGCGACCCGGTCATCTGTATGGCTGAAGGCAAGGTGCTGGCCGAAGGTACTCTGGATCAGATCAAGGCCAATGAGCACGTGATCGAGGCCTATCTGGGCACCGGCCTCAAGAACAAGGACAAGCTGGAGGCCGGGGCATGAGTGATAACCCTTATCACGACGACAAGGGCAACAAGGACGCCTCGATCACCAACACGCATGGCGTCGGCACCATGACCCCCGCCCATCGTAAAAGCGGTGAGACGCATAAGGTCGAGGGCGGCCCCTTCCTGATCGGCGACACCATGACTGGCGGGTATGGCAAGGGGCCAGACATTCTGCACGACTGCACCATCGCCGTGGAAAAGGGTGAGATTGCGGTAATCGTCGGCCCCAATGGCGCGGGCAAATCCACCGCGATGAAAGCCGTGTTCGGCATGCTGGACGTGCGCTCGGGCGCGGTGCGGCTAGACGGTGAGGACATCACCAACCTCAGCCCACAAGATAGGGTGATGCGCGGGATGGGCTTTGTGCCGCAGACCTCGAACATATTCACGTCGATGACGGTGGAAGAGAACCTTGAGATGGGTGCCTTCATCCGCCGAGACGATATTTCGGGAACGATGGAGCAGGTCTATGACCTCTTCCCCATCCTGCGCGACAAGCGCAATCAGGCGGCCGGAGAGCTATCGGGCGGTCAACGCCAACAGGTCGCCGTGGGCCGCGCGCTGATGACCCAGCCCAAGGTGCTGATGCTGGACGAGCCGACCGCTGGGGTCTCGCCAATCGTGATGGATGAATTGTTCGATCGGATTATCGAGGTGTCGCGCACCGGGCTGCCGATCCTGATGGTCGAACAGAACGCCCGCCAGGCGCTGGAAATCGCGGACAAGGGATATGTGCTGGTTCAGGGGCGGAATGCCTATACCGGTACGGGCAAGGAGCTGCTGGCCGATCCCGAAGTTCGTAAGAGTTTCTTGGGGGGATGAAGATGAATAAGTTCTTTTTGCTTCTTGCAGTACTTATGGCAACGATCTCACCCGCTGCGGGACTCACTAAAACGATGCAGTTGAAGGAGACAGGAAAGAGCCTTCAGTGCAATGCAGTGCACGATTGTGAACCTCCTCTGGATTGTGGAGACGGCACCTCCAATGAGTGTACACCCAGAGTAGGATACTGTGTCGATCCAATCAATTTCTCGCTTCAACCACTCTCCCCCGTCGATCCGGAAGTGAAGGCATCATTTGTTAAAGTTAAATACAAGGATGTCGAGTTTGTTTTATCTGGACAAGAAAAAGACGTCTATCTCTTCGTCTCTGGAGACGTGTCTAAAACGGACCTTGATCGCTGGGAGATACTTCTCGCAAACAAGGAAAAAATTCGGGTGGAAGAACGACTTGTGAACACCATCCCATCTGTTCGAGCTTACATCGGCACTTGCGAGGTTGGCAAATAATGGACTTCCTCAACGCCCTTGTGGCGCTCTCCAACTTCGTTCTTGTTCCCGCAATCGCTTATGGCAGCCAGTTGGCGCTGGGCGCTCTGGGGGTGACGCTGATCTATGGCATCCTGCGGTTCTCGAACTTTGCCCATGGCGACACGATGGCCTTTGGCGCGATGATCGCCGTTCTGGTCACGTGGGGTCTGCAAGCCGCAGGGGTCAGTTTCGGGCCGCTTCCGACCGCTCTGTTGGCCCTGCCCTTTGCTATTCTGGGCTGTATCGTTCTGGTGCTGGTCACGGACAGACTGGTTTACAGGTTCTACCGCGAACAAAAGGCCAAGCCGGTCATTCTGGTGATCGTGTCGATGGGTGTGATGTTCATTATGAACGGGATCGTACGGTTCATCATCGGCCCGGATGACCAGCGCTTCTCGGACGGAGAGCGTTTCATCGTCTCGGCGCGCGACTTCAAAGCGATGACCGGCTTGCGTGAGGGGTTGGCGATCAAGACCTCTCAGGGCATCACCGTAATTGTTGCCGTTGTCGCCGTTGCGCTGCTGTTCTGGTTCCTGAACAAAACGCGCACCGGCAAGTCGATGCGGGCCTACTCTGATAACGAGGATCTGGCCCTACTGTCCGGCATCAACCCGGAACGCGTGGTGATGATCACATGGATCATCGTTGCCGCGCTGGCGACCACGGCGGGCGTGCTCTATGGCCTCGACAAAAGCTTCAAGCCCTTCGTCTATTTCCAGCTTCTGCTGCCGATCTTTGCCTCGGCCATCGTGGGCGGGCTTGGCAATCCGCTGGGGGCCATTGCGGGTGGCTTCATCATCGCCTTTTCCGAGGTGACCATCACCTACGCGTGGAAAAAGGTACTGACCTATCTGGCCCCTGAAAACCTTGAGCCCTCTGGCCTGGTCCAATTTCTGTCCACTGATTACAAATTCGCCGTAAGCTTCGTGATCCTGCTGATTGTGCTTCTGTTTAAACCCACGGGCCTGTTCAAGGGGAAAGCGGTATGACCGAGACTGTCAAGAACACGCTGCTTTTCGTTGCCGTCGGCAGCCTGATCCTGCTGACCGGGTTCACGCAAAGCTGGAACGCGGCGATCCTGATCCTGAACATGGGGCTGATTTCGGCCATCATGTCCATCGGGGTGAACCTGCAATGGGGCTTTGCGGGCCTTTTCAACGTCGGCGTCATGGGCTTTGTCGCGCTGGGCGGGCTGGCGGTTGTGCTTGTCTCGACCCCACCGACGCCGGGCGCATGGACCGGGGGGGGCTTTGGCGTCATCCTCGCGCTGCTTCTGGGCGCCGCGACGGTTGTAGCCGCTGTGATCACCGCGCAGAAGATGCCCAAAGGGCGGGTGCAAACCTTGGCGATCATCGGCATTCTGATTTTCGGATTCTTTGTCTACCGAGCCATTTTCGACCCCAACGTCGCCGCGATAGAGGCCATCGACCCTGCGGTCGCGGGTAATATCGGAGGCCTGAACCTGCCCGTTCTGCTTGCTTGGCCCGCCGGTGGTCTGCTGGCTGCTGGTGCGGCGTGGCTGATCGGGAAAACCGCGCTGGGTCTGCGTTCGGATTATCTGGCGATTGCGACGCTGGGTATTGCCGAAATCATCATCGCCATCATGAAAAACGAAGACTGGCTGGCCCGCGGCGTCAAGAATGTCTACGGCATCCCGCGCCCTGCGCCTGTGGTCGGCTATGAGGTCGAGTTGCAAGCAGATCCCGGATTCATCGCCCGCGCCGAATGGCTGGGTCTTGATCCAGTCACGGCCTCGACGCTTTCGGTCAAGCTGGGCTATTCGCTGCTGTTCACCATAGTGCTGCTGGTCCTGCTTTGGATGGCACAGATGGCATTGAAAAGCCCATGGGGACGGATGATGCGCGCCATTCGCGACAATGAAGTTGCAGCCGAGGCGATGGGCAAGGACGTCACCCGCCGCCATTTGCAGATCTTCGTTTTGGGCTCCGCGATCTGCGGTATTGCGGGCGCGATGATGACCACACTGGACGGGCAGCTGACGCCGGGCACCTACAATCCGCTGCGCTTTACCTTCCTCGTCTGGGTGATGGTGATCGTCGGCGGCTCGGGCAACAATTTTGGCGCTGTTCTGGGCGCGTTCCTGATCTGGTTCCTGTGGGTCCAGGTCGAGCCGATGGGCCTTTGGCTGATGAACCTGATTACTTCAACCATGCCCGAAGGCAGCGCATTGAAGGCGCATCTGATCGACAGCGCTGCCCATATGCGCCTGTTCACCATGGGTTTGATACTGTTGATCGTCCTCAGGTTCAGCCCACGCGGATTGATACCAGAAAAGTAACAGTTATCTCAAAAGCGACGAAACCGTGCCTCTTTTCAGGCGCGGTTTCTTGATCTAAGCGCACTGTCCGTCTAGACGGGGTACAACCAGTTTGGCATTGGCCGAAATCCCACGCGTTTACGGGAATTTAGAAAATCCGTAGAATGATGCGACCACCCTGTTGAGTATAAAAGAGTTCACATGACTTCGACGCTGACCAAATCACTGCTGCTGCTTCCTCTGATCGCCGGATTGGCAGCTTGCGTTCCAAGCCCGGAAGATTTTGAAACCACACCGGTCAAAGTCCAAACTCCGAAGGGTGAAGTTACGTGCCAACTGTACCGCCCTGATCGCGTCATTTGGGACCGCGCGATTGATTTCCCGGCCACCAAAATGACGGTCCCCGAGGCGGACGCCTATTGCAAGCAAGAAGGCCAGCGCCGCCTTAAGGGATAAGCCCGTCGCCGGAGCGGTCCGCGACTGTCCCCGGCCCTACCTGCTTTTGAACAACCCGCCCAGAATGCCGCGCACGATGCGGCGGCCTGTTGTTCCTTTGAGTTCTTTGATGACCGCCTCGCTCATGGCGGAGGCAAAGCTGTCCTTCTTGCGCATCACGCGTGAGGATGACCGCCCAACCCGGCTGCCGGAGTATCTGCGTGCCGTTGCGAATTCCCGCTCGGCCACGGATTGGGTTTCGATTTCTTCCTCGGCCTTTTCTGCCGCCTGAGCGGCCGCATCTGCGCGGGTCTGAAGGATTTCAAAGGCCGATTTTCTGTCCTTCAGCTCTCGGTACTTCGCCTCCATCGACGAAGCGGCAACAATGGCTTGACGCTCAGCCTTCGTGATTGGCCCCAACTGAGACCCCGGCGGACGAATCAAAGTCCGCTCGACCACGCCAGGTACGCCCTTTTTCTCCAGCATCGAAGTGACCGCCTCGCCTACGCCGACCTCGCGGATCGCGGCTTCGGTATCGAAAGCGGGGTTCTCTCGGTAGGTCTCCGCCGCCAGACGCAAGTTCTTGCGGTCGCGCGCGGTGAAGGCCCGCAGCGCATGTTGAACCCGGTTGCCCAATTGGCCCAGAATATCTTCGGGTATGTCGGCGGGGTTCTGGGAAATGAAATACACCCCCACGCCCTTGGACCGGATCAGGCGTGCGACTTGTTCCACCTTGTCCACCAAAACCTTGGGTGCATCTTCGAACAGAAGATGCGCTTCGTCGAAAAAGAATACCAGTTTAGGCTTGTCGGGGTCGCCCACCTCGGGCAGTTCTTCGAACAATTCGCTGAGCAGCCACAGCAGGAACGTCGCATAAAGCCGGGGCGACCCCATCAGTTTGTCCGAGGCGAGAATGTTCACGACCCCCTGCCCTTGCGTGTCGGTGCGCATAAGATCAGCCAGTTCCAGCGCGGGCTCACCAAACAGGTTCGCGCCGCCCTGATTTTCTAGCACCAGCAGCCGCCGTTGGATCGCACCAATCGAAGATGTCGAGACATTGCCAAACCGTAATGAAAGCTGGCCTCGGTTCTCTCCCACCCAAACCAGCAGCGATTGCAGGTCCTTGAGGTCAAGCAGTGGCATCCCTTCGTCATCAGCCACACGGAAGGCAATGTTCAGGATACCTTCCTGCGCCTCGCTGAGGTCCATCAAGCGCGATAACAGCAGCGGACCCATCTCGGTTACAGTGGTGCGGACGGGATGACCCTGCTCTCCGAACAAATCCCAGAACGTGACCGGACAAGCGCCATAGCTATAGTCCGAAAACCCGATTGTCTGGGCGCGATCCTGAAACGCCTGATGAAGTTTGTGCGCTGCGCTGCCCGCCTTGGCCAACCCCGAAAGATCGCCCTTAACATCCGACAAAAATACGGGCACCCCGGCCTGCGAGAAACCCTCTGCCAGAATTTGCAGAGTCACTGTTTTTCCGGTCCCGGTCGCACCTGCGATCAGCCCGTGGCGGTTGGCGTATTTCAGCGTCAGGTTTTCCGGTTCGCTGTAGCCATCCCCGGCTCCGCCCAAAAAGATATTGTTTTGCATATGAAATTTGCCCCAATTTCCACCGGTCTGAGGGCAGCATACAAATTTAACAAATAACTGCGATAGTCTATTCGCCGCCTGTAACCAAACCGGAAGCAGGCGGCAGACTTCCTCCCTGTCGACTGGCCGCGCCTTTGGGCGCGGCTTTTTTCAAGAAAACCGCCGAAGTGATCAATTTTTCAGGTTAGCAGTTGACCGCCGCGATTCCCTCTCGTAACGTCTGCGCATAACTAAGTCGGCCAGTCCGACGGGGAGAAAATTATAGAAAAGGGAGCCGCTCCACCGGCTCCCTTTTTTTTGTTGCTCCAACGATAGTTTTCATCTGTGGACAGGCAAAAATCCGATCACATCAACGCATTTTCTTGGCATAGTGCCTGACACCCTGCCGGAACAATGTTAGACCGTGCAAAAAGCGTATCCACAGAACCGAGGCGTTCATGATCAAGAAACTTCTCACTCTCAATGTTGTTGCCGCCATGCTTTGGGCCGGGGCGGTCGCGGCGCAGGAAAATCAAGCCGACACTACAACTGCTCCGCAGAATCAGGCTGGTGCGGATTTGGATCTTGGCGAGGAAGGACCACGCGTAGGTAGCCGCTACATAAAAGAAGAGCACGGTGATTGGATGATCTCGTGTGTGAAGACTGAAGCAGGTGAAGATCCCTGTTTCCTCCGCCAAATTCTGGCCGGTGACCAGGGGCAACCCATTGCTGACATCACTATTCAGAATCTGCCCGAGGGCTCTCCCGCTGCCGCCCGAGCAACTGTCGTAGTTCCGCTTGAAATCCTGTTGCAGGCACAGCTTGCTCTGTCCATCGACGGCGCACCTGGCAAGCGGTACAACTATCACCATTGCAACCCGGTCGGATGCCTCGCACAGCTTGGGTTCACTCAAGGTGACATTGACGCAATGAAAGCAGGGACAACGGCAACGCTGTCGTTGGTGTCTTTGTTGGCACCGACTCAGTTGTTGGAAATGGAAGTGTCGCTGGCCGGATTCACCGCTGGTTTTGATACGCTTGAGCCAGCGCAAAACTAACCGAACCGCCGGAGCGCGCTGTCAAAAGACAGCGCGTTCCTTTTAGACTTGCCTTAGAGCAAGAACAGCATTCAGGCCACCAAAGGCGAACGCATTGCTCAGCGCGACTTCTACCTTGGCTTTGCGGGCTTCGTTCGGAACCACATCCAAAGCGCATTCCGGGTCAGGTTCCTCATAGCCGATCGTAGGCGCAATCACGCCGTCACGCAGTGCCATAATGCAGGCCAACAGTTCTACCGCGCCGGTACCGCCGATCAGGTGTCCATGCATGGATTTGGTGGACGATATCATCAGATCATCCGCATGCGGACCAAAGACATCCGCCACAGCCGCGCATTCGGTCTTGTCATTGGCCGCCGTGCCGGTTCCGTGCGCGTTGATATAGCCCACCTGATCGGCATTGATCCCACCATCCGCCAAAGCGCCCGAAATTGCCCGAGCCGCGCCTTGTTTGCTGGGCATCACGATATCTGCGGCGTCCGAAGTCATAGCAAACCCCACCACCTCACACAGGATCTCGGCCCCGCGCGCGCGGGCGTGTTCGTATTCTTCAAAGACAAAAACACCTGCGCCTTCGCCCTGAACCATACCGTTGCGGTTTGCGCTGAACGGACGGCAGGCGTCTTTGGACATGACCCGCAGCCCTTCCCACGCCTTGACGCCGCCAAAGCACAGCATGGATTCCGCTCCACCCGTCAGCATCGCCGGGGCCGCGCCGCTGCGCACCATCTGGAACGCCAGCGCCATCGCGTGATTTGACGAGGCACAGGCGGTCGAGACCGTAAAGCTGGGCCCTTTGAGGTTATGTTCCATAGATACGTGGCTGGCCGCCGCGTTGTTCATCAGCTTGGGCACGACAAAGGGGTGAACCCGGTTCTTACCGTCCTCATAGACCGAGCGGTAATTGTCATCCCAGGTCGACACGCCGCCACCGGCTGTTCCCAAAACAACGCCTGAGCGCGCCGCTAGATCGCCATGAAATTCGATCCCAGACTGTTCGATTGCTTCTTTTGCCGCCGTCAGGGTGAACTGCGTAAACCGATCATACAGGGTCATCTGTTGGCGGTTGAACCGGCCCTCGGCCTCAAACCCGCGCACCTGACCGCCAATCTTGATGGCAAGGCGCTCGACATCGCGGAACTCAAGTTCGGAAATTCCGCAGCGCCCTTCTCGCATCGCCTCAAGCGTCGCCGGAACGGAGTGGCCCAACGAGTTGATCGTGCCCGCACCGGTAATAACAACGCGTTTCATGATCCTGCGTCAGACCTTTTCCGACACGAGCTTTTCGATACCGGCGATGATCGCAGCGACATTCGAGATGTCAAAATCGCTGGCTGTCGGTTCGTTGGCATTGAACGGGACTGAGATGTCGAACTCTTCCTCGATGGCGAAGATGCTTTCGACCAGCCCAAGGCTGTCGATCCCCAGATCTTCGAGCGTACTTTCGGGCGTCACATCCGAAGGGTCCAGCACGGCCTGTTCGGCGATGATGGCGATGACGCGATCGGTGATGCTCATGTCGATCCTCTGATTATCCCGTTGAGGGTGATTTAATCACTCGGAGACTGTTTGAAAACAGCCTTTTTCAACGCCTCTACGTCACGGGCCATACGCGGCAGGCGGCGTTGCGCTTTGTAAATGTCCGTATGAGATTCCATTTTTATTCCCGGATAACCCATGATGACACGGCCCGCTGGTACGTTGGACAGGATCTTTGTGCCACCGCCTGAGATCACGCCGTCGCCAATAAAAATATTGTCGACCACACCGGTCTGACCGCCCAAAACAACGTTGTTTCCAATCTCGACCGAGCCTGACACACCGGTTTGCCCGCACAGCAAGCAATCGCGCCCCACGCGGGTATTGTGGCCCACATGGACCAGGTTATCCAGTTTCGAGCCGTCGCCGATCTGGGTATTGCGGATCGTACCATTGTCGACAGTGCAGTTGGCGCCAACTTCGACATCATCACCGATCTCGACCGCGCCGAGTGAGTGAATGCGCAACCAGCTTTGGGCCCGTGCGTCGCCCTTGTCGCCCATGGTCTTGCGCACGTTTTCGACGTCCGACACCTCGGGCGTGACAAAGCTGAATCCGTCGCCGCCGATACGCGCGCCGGGTTGAGCAATAAAGCGGTCTCCGATCTGTGCGCGGGCACCGATGCTGACCATTTCGCGCAGCATGGCGTTCTGACCCAGAACTGCATCCATCCCGACCACACAATGCGCCCCGATAACCGACCTCGCGCCGATTTTCGCCCGAGCGCCGATCACCGCCAATGGGCCGATCGAGACGTCTTCGCTGATCTCTGCCGTTGGGTCGACAACGGCTGACGGGTGAATGCCGGGCGCAATCCCCTGCCCCCGGTCCAGCATCGTGGTGATCCCCGCCATTGCCATCCGTGGACGCGGAACAAAGATGGCGGCCTGCAACCCCATGGCCTGCCAATCCGCACCTTCCCACAACACGGCCGCGCGGGCCGCGCCGTTGCCCAAAGCCTCGGCATATTTGGGGGACATTGCCATCGCCAGATCATCAGGACCTGCATCCGCCGGTTCCGCTGCGCGCGCGATGATCAGGCTAACATCGCCCTGACATTCCACGCCAAGGGCTTGGGCAATTTGCTGGATGGTATAGTGCATGTCGGGTTCCCCGGATTAAGGCTTAACCCGGTGACTACCCCTGAACGTCCGGCAGGGCTACCCCCGCTTTCTGCAAAGCGTCCCAGATTTTCTGGTCACGGTCATAGACGTCGCGGCGATACTGAACTTCGCCCTTGGGGCCGATATAGGCCGTGCGATAGATCAAATGCACCGGGACGTGCTGTTTCAGAGGCACCGTGGTTTCCTTGCCGGTTGCCAGAACCCGCTGGAAAAACGCCCTTGGGTTTTCCTCCTGCTTGGCCAGCAACGCATAGGCAAACTCAAAGGGTTGCGCCAGCCGGATACAGCCATGCGAAAACGCCCGCGACTCGCGCGCGAACAGAGATTTCTGGGGCGTATCATGCAGATAGATATTGTACTGGTTGGGGAACATGAACTTCACCAACCCCAACGCATTACTTTTGCTGGGCGGCTGACGCATCGCAAACGGGAAGTTGCGCGCGGTGAATTGCGTAAAGTCCACCGCCCCGCGGTCGATCTGCCGCCCGCTGCGGTCAGTGATATGGATATGGTTCACCGCATTCGGGTTCGATTGCAGCTGCGGCAGGTATTCTTTTGTGATGATCGAGCGTGGTACATACCAACTAGGGTTGATGACCATGTGCTCCATCTCATCCGAGAACTCCGGGCTGCGGCGATCGTGAACGTTCTTTCCAATGACCGCACGGGTTTCAAACGTCACCAAGCCGTCATCTACGATCTTGGCCGAGAAATCCGCTTGATTGACCAGGATGTGCCGCTCGCCCCGTTCACGCGGCAACCAGCGTTCACGCTCCAACGCAACGTAGACAGCCTTAAGCCGATCAGCGGCCGAACGGTTGAGATCGGTGATCGTCCCTTGCCCCGCGACACCATCGGAAGCCAGACCATGGGCCGTCTGAAAGTCCTTTACTGCGGTTAGCATCGCGTCATCAAAACGCGGACTTGCCGTCGGCTTCAGATACCCCATGGCAACCAGACGGTTGCGCAACTTGATGACGTTGGGACCGGTATCACCAAGTTCCAGCTTGTCCTGAGGCACAGTCGCACCCCATCCGCCCTGATCGATCAAAGCTTTCAAGGCCACTTTCTGCTTCATCAATGCCCGATACTGGGCGGTCTGCGGCGCAAGTTGATCAAAATAGGCCGCGTTCTCGGACACGACCCCTTGCAAATGATCCACGGTCGAGCGGCGCTGTACCTTGCGCACCAACCCCTCATCGATATCCGCAGGCCGGAGCGCTCCGGAATAAAGGTCATTTGCATATGCGATAAAGGCCCGGCTCAGCGCCATTTCGACAGCGCCCAGATCCCGGACCGAACGGGCCTCTTGCATCTTGGTCAACAGCGCCTCGACGTTATAGGCATCGGGCAGGCCGTGCCTATGGGCAGTGGCCAACGCCTGAATCAGGCTCGCACGACGCGTCGCATGTTCTGGCGTCTCACCCACCCAAATCGGTGTAAACCCGTTCGCGCGGTAAAAATCAGCAATCTCCGACCCGGACGGAGCAGATTCGGCCACGGCCATCTGAAAGGCAGTGGCAGGTTTGTCGGGAGTGTTGGCCACGCCGGTCGTGGCCGCCAAGCAAGCAGCAAGAGCGAGAACACTGGATGCACGAAAAAATGCTCGCATGGGATAACCTTTATTCTTCAACACTCTACGCGCGCCTGTATCCACGCCGAACAAATATGCTGGCCGGTCGACGGGCTTGTCCATTCACAAATACATCACATCGATGCTTCTTTACCCGCCTGATGCGCGTTTGCATCGACCACAGTCCCGCTCACCCTTGGCGCCTGAAAATTATACGCATTTGTGTCATCTGCGCAAAAAACTGCCGAAAATTCCCCCTTGAAAAGATGAATATGAAAGACTTCTTGGCTGGATTTTGCGTCTGTGCCATAAAACCCGTACTTGGGATGGGAAAAAATTAAGAACGCGCACGTAACATCGTGTGCAGGCAGGAACAGTACGGGACGAACATAAAATGACGACGAGCAGTTCCTCGGGTATGACCCGGCGGGCCCTATTGGGCGCATTTGCGGCAACGGCAGTGGTTGCAGCACCAACATATTCCAACGCAGCAGGTTTCCTCCGCGGCGGCGGCGACATTCGCCGTATCCGTATGTATTCCGGTCGCACCGGCGAGCGTATCGATATGATATATTGGGTCGATGGGAAATACATCAAGGATGCTGTCAAAGAAGTGAACCACTTCATGCGGGACTGGCGGACGGATCAGGTCAAGGACATGGACCTGCGCACCATCGACATCATGGCGGCTTCGCATAATCTGCTGGACGTTGACGAACCCTATACGCTGCTGTCCGGCTACCGCTCACCTCAGACCAACGCGATGCTGCGGTCCCGGTCGCGCCGTGTGGCCAAGAACTCACTTCATATGAAGGGTCAGGCCGCTGACCTGCGCTTGTCATCCCGGTCAGTCTCGCAGATGGCCAAGGCCGCTATGTCGTGCCGTGCTGGGGGTGTGGGCAAATACTATCGTTCGAATTTCGTGCACATGGATTGCGGCGATATCCGTAGTTGGGGCGGATAAGCACCAACATACAAAACCAACCCGTATTCTCGACCGCCGGCCCCCAAGACCCGGCGGTTTTTTCTATGTGTGCGCATCCCATGTTCAGACTCAATCGACCTGACGAGCGAACAAGAAAATTCAAAGGAAAATGGCGCACCTGAGAGGATTCGAACCTCTGGCCTCTGCCTTCGGAGGGCAGCGCTCTATCCAGCTGAGCTACAGGTGCCTTGGCCGTTAGCTAACCTTGTTCCGATCCGGGCGCAACTGCAAATCTGTCCGGATCAGACAGGTTTCACGCAAAGAGATCATGCGCCAGTTCCAGCGCGTCGATCATTGTGTCGACCTCATCCTTGGTGTTATAGAGGCCAAAGCTCGCCCGGCAGGTGGCCGTGACCCCGTAGAAATCCATCAACGGACCGGCGCAATGGTGGCCCGCGCGCACTGCAACGCCTTTCTTGTCCAGAATGGTCGATACATCATGCGCGTGCCCTGCCCCGTCCAGCGTAAAGCTGAAAATGGCCGCCTTGTCCGCGCAAGTTCCCTGAACCTGCAACCAATTCAAACCCGTCAACCGCTCCATCGCATAGTCGCGCAGACCAGCTTCGTGGGCGGCAATGTTCTCCATCCCCAAGTCCATCATGTAATCCAGCGCCACGCCCAACCCGATGGTTTGCACGATGCCCGGCGTTCCGGCCTCGAACTTCATCGGTGGATCATTGTAGATCACCTGATCCTTGCTGACCTCTTTGATCATGTCACCGCCCCCGATGAAGGGGCGCATTTCGGCCATGCGGTCGGATTTGATGTAGATCGCACCGGACCCGGAGGGGCCATACAATTTGTGACCCGTGATCGCATAAAAGTCGCAACCGAGGTCCTGAACATTGACCGGCATATGGACCGAACCCTGGCTGCCATCGACCAGAACCGGAACACCTTTGACATGGGCCCCTTCCGTGATCGCCTTGACGTCCACAACGGTGCCCAAAACGTTGGAACACTGCGTGACGGCAACCAGTTTGGTCTTGGGGCCGATGGCGTCGATGACAGCCTGTGGGTCCAGCCCACCTTCGGCATCCACATCGACCCATTTCAGGACAACACCCTGCCGTTCGCGTAGAAAATGCCAGGGGACGATGTTGGCGTGATGTTCCATCACGCTCAGCACGATCTCATCGCCTGCCTGAAGACGCGGCATGGCCCAGCCATAGGCGACAAGGTTGATCCCTTCGGTCGTACCAGAATTCAGGACAATCTCATCCTCATCCGCGGCCCCCAGAAACTTCGCAATCGTACCGCGCACCGACTCGTATTTCTCGGTCGCCAGATTGGACAGATAGTGCAATCCACGGTGTACGTTTGAATATTCCTCGGCATAGGCGCGAGTCACCGCGTCGATCACCACCTGCGGCTTCTGCGCCGAAGCGCCGTTATCCAGATAGGTCAGCGGTTTTCCGTTTACTTCACGCGACAGGATCGGAAAGTCCGCGCGGATTTTCTGTACGTCATACATGGTATTTTCTTCCCTATACGGGGCCGCTGGGCATCAACATCAGGACAAATGGAACTGCAAGAACAGCAGATAACATTATGACCCAAAAGGATTTCAAGATCGAACCGAACTTATGCGCTTCATTGATGAAATGAAGTGTGATGTAGAGGCTGACGATGAAACTGGCCAGCACAAAAATCACCATCAGAAACGGCAACGCCATGGCGATCATCAGTGTCACCAGCAGCGCTGCAACTTGCAGAAACTGCAACCAAACCATCAGGGTCATGACATCTTCAAACGAGGCCACCCCGCCCAGGAACCGTCCGATCAGCAAGAACGCAACGATGCTGTACAACAGAATGCTGGCAGATTGCAGCAAGCCCAAAAAGACCGGCTGAGATGGCGCGGCCAGATCCCCCTCGGGGACCATCACAAGCTGTTGCGCAGCGACCTGAGACAACCCGTTCAGCACAACCGCAAGGAAAAACGCCAACCACAGCGCCTCTCGTCCCGGACGCAGGGTCAGCAACTGTCGTGCCGCGTCGGCCGGGCTTGTCACCGTCAAAACGGCCAAACTGATCAACGCTTGTACGCTCATTGCGACCCCCTCTGTGCTTGTCGCAACCCTGCCAGCCAGAACCACAGGAAGACCACGAACCAGATCAGCCCGACCGCAGTCAGTGTCGGCCCTGACCCGATGAACCCCGCCACCAGACCGTTCAACAGCACCAACGGGGATGAGGACAAAAGCGCCCAGAACAAAGCAACCCGCGCGCCGTAAGCTGTCCCCTTCCCTCCAACCAACCGCGCCGCGCCATACGAGATGAACGCCAGCAGGTAGAAGAACAGCGGCAGGATGATCACCGTGCCCAGCAACGCCCCGCCCATGAGCATATTCAGCTCAAGACCTTCCAGATGGGCACGGCGAGACAGGCCGGGTAATTGCGCAACGAAAGCCACAATGCAAAACGCCATCACAAAGACCAGCGCGCGATCTTCGCGCTGGCCCAGATCAAGCAGCCGACGCACAACGCGCCCTGGCCCGCGATACGTGGCGGCGATATCCGACGTCACCGGCATCAGCTGTGCCGCGACAACCAGCCTTCAAGGCGATCGACAATGGCCTGCGACAGGGCGTCATCTTCGATCTCGTCCACGGCCTCGGCCAGAAACGCCAGCGTCAGCATGTTGGTCGCCTCTTTGATCGGAACCCCGCGCGAGCGCAGATAGAACAGGGCCGTTTCATCAATCGCGCCCGAGGTCGAACCGTGCGAACACGCCACGTCATCAGCATAGATCTCAAGCTCGGGCTTGGCGAGGAACTGGCTGTCATCGTCCAGCAACAGCGATTGGCTGATCTGATAGCCATCCGTCTTCTGAGCGCCTTCCTTTACCAGAATCTTGCCCTGAAACACGCCGGTCGCGCCGTTGCGCAGCACTTTCTTGAACACCTGACGGCTTTCACAATTCACAGCGTCATGAGTGATGAAGACGGTATCGTCGTGGTGGAAGTCCCCGTCGCCAACGCAGGCACCGGCAACATGGGCCACCGCATCGTCACCGGTCAGTTCAACCACCTGTTCGTTGCGCGTCAGCACGCCATTCACGGTTAGGGTGAAGGATTTGTAGACCGATTCCTGCCCAAGCCGCGTGAACATATGGGTCGCCGCGCGACGTTCATGATCGCGGCCTTGCGCCCGCACGTGATGCAACACACCGCCATCGGCAATGTCGATCTCCATGCATTTGTTGAACCGCGAGGCGGCAGGGCCGTTTTCAAGGATCGTTACCTCGGCACCGCTTTCGACACGGATGATATGGTGCAGCATCGCGTCCGAGGTTTCCGAGGCATGGCGATAGATAAAGCTGATCGGCTTGGACGGTTTGCCCGAGACATGGATCGCGATCCCATCCGCCGCGAAGGCCGTGTTCAACGCCGCCAGAGGACGTTGCACAGGCGATTGACCCTGCGCTTCCAGCACGCCGTACAGCTCTTTCGCCCAGTGAATATCTTTGCAGCAGATATCTTCGATCCGATCGATGGTGACACCTTCCAGCGTCAGATCATCGGACTCTTCGGGGCTGAAAACGCCATCGACGAAGACGATCTTCAAACGGTCCAGATCGGCGAACAGCATCGCCTCGTCCGGGTCGAACAGCGCGGCCCGAGGGGCCTCGGGCGCGACCAGCGTATCCGGGCGGGTGTATTTCCAGTACTCATCTCGGCGACCGGGCAGACCCATTTCCAACACACGGGCCAGCGCGTCTTCGCGCGCGGCACGGGTGCAACCGGCGTCGGGCATGACCAGATTGGTCAGCCGCGCCTCAGTAGCGGTTTGTTTCACTTCGGGCAGCGCCATCAGTTCACCTCGGCCAGAATGTCGGCGTAACCGTTGTTTTCAACTTCCAGTGCCAGATCGGGGCCACCGGTTTTGACGATCTTGCCGTCCGCCATGATGTGCACAACGTCAGGTTTGATGTGATCCAACAAACGCTGATAGTGCGTGATCACAAGGAACCCACGTCCTTCGTCGCGCAGCGCGTTCACACCCTCTGCCACCAGCTTCATCGCGTCGACGTCCAGACCGGAGTCGGTTTCGTCCAAGATGCACATCTTGGGCTCGAGCATCGCCATTTGCAGGATCTCGTTGCGCTTTTTCTCACCGCCCGAGAAGCCAACATTGACAGGGCGTTTCAGCATGTCTGCGTCGATCTTCAGCGACTTGGCCTTGGCGCGGACCTCTTTCAGGAAGTCAGCCGCCGACAGCTCATCCTCACCGCGCGCCTTGCGCTGGGCATTCACGGCGGTACGCAGGAAGTTCATGTTGCCCACGCCCGGAATTTCGACCGGGTATTGGAACGCCAGAAAGACACCAGCGGCGGCGCGCTCTTCCGGTTCCATCTCCAGCAGATCTTCACCGCCCAGAGTCGCCGACCCATCGGTTACTTCATACCCGTCGCGCCCCGAAAGCACATAGCTGAGCGTCGACTTACCCGAGCCATTCGGCCCCATAATCGCGTGCACCTTACCGGCCTCGACCGTCAGATCGACACCTTTAAGTATTTGCTTTTCTTCTTCCTCAAGTTTCACGTGCAAGTTCTTGATTTCAAGCATGATGGAGTTCCGTTTCCTGACTGTTCGTTGAAAAGCTCTCCAACAGGTTCGACTGACTGCGTTCGATACCATCCTGGTATGTCAGCGTTGCCGGAGGCTCTTGTTTCGCTTTTTGCGCAATGTCGTCCACCCCAAGAGGCATGGGCAAAGCACGTTCTATTCCGGTTGCATAATCGTAGAATTTCAAACCGGGCTTCGTATGTATTTCCTTGTGGGTAAACCAATGGTTGGCCACGCCGTAGCTGTCGGCCACGATCAGCCCGTGTAGGCTGGACGAAAACACCACGCAGCACGCCGCGATCTCATCGCACACGACCTTGGCCGGGCGCCGCGTGTCGATAAGGCGAAAACGCGGGTCTGAGCCGACCAGATTCTGAATTGCAGGATCGTCAACCTCAGTGTGATGCGGAACGATGCCGATGATATCCTGCTGTGGTTCGCTCCGGGCATGCACCTTGGCCGCGAGTATACCGGGATCACCGTAGGTTACGCCCCGCAGGTTCAGCAGGGACGCCGTGATCGGCCCGCGCACGGTTTTCGGCGGCTGCAACGTCTCGACAAAATCGGCCGCAAGCGGTTCAAGACATCCACTTCCCCAGATCATCGGCTTATGTGACGATCCACGCCCCAGCGCCCCTTTGCGGGCCAATGACATGATGGACCCGATCGCAAACAAATCCGCCCGCACAGGTTTGGTCCAGACCACATCGCGGCCGGCCACGAAAGACACGACATCGCGTGACAGGTCATCGCCAAAATTGGGACGACTGGCCCACCAATACAGCTTGACCGGCTGCTTGTCGGGATGCGCTACAGACTGTTCCATCGCCTATCTCCGCCCCGCGCCAGCCCCGCGCAAAACCCCAGCGGTCCGCCGGGCGCAATACCCGGCAGGCGCAGTGGTTTTCAGCACATATTTCAAGTGCGCAGCCAATGTGAGACGTCCTTTTTGAAACAGGCAGGTGGTTAACCCACCGACCCCTCCAACGAGATGGCGACCAGTTGCTGCGCTTCCATGGCAAACTCCATCGGCAGCGCCTGCAACACGTCCTTGCAGAACCCGTTGACGACAAGCGCCACGGCCTCTTCCTCGTCCATGCCGCGCTGTCGGCAGTAAAACAGCTGATCGTCGTCCACTTTGGATGTGGTCGCCTCATGCTCAACGCGCGATGAGTTATTCTTGACCTCAATGTAAGGCACTGTGTGCGCCCCGCATTTGTCGCCGATCAGCAAGCTGTCACACTGAGTATAGTTGCGGCTGTTCTTAGCCTTGGGATGCATCGAGACCAGACCACGATAGGTGTTCTGCGCCTTACCCGCGCTGATGCCCTTGGACACGATACGCGACTTGGTGTTTTTGCCCAGATGGACCATCTTGGTGCCGGTGTCGGCCTGCTGATAGTTGTTGGCGATGGCAATCGAATAGAACTCGCCTTGGCTTTCCTCGCCCCGCAGGATGCAGGACGGGTATTTCCATGTTACAGCGGAACCGGTCTCGACCTGCGTCCACATCACCTTAGACCGGTCGCCCCGGCAATCGGCGCGTTTGGTCACAAAGTTATAGATGCCGCCCTTGCCATTCTCATCACCGGGGAACCAGTTCTGGACGGTCGAGTATTTCACCTCGGCATCTTCTTCGATGATGATCTCGACCACAGCCGCGTGCAGCTGTGCGGTATCGCGCTGGGGTGCGGTGCAGCCTTCCAGATAGGACACATACGAGCCCTTATCGGCAATGATCAGCGTGCGTTCAAATTGACCTGTGTTCTCCGCGTTGATACGGAAATACGTGCTCAGCTCCATCGGGCAGCGCACGCCCGGCGGGATGTAAACGAACGAGCCATCCGAGAACACGGCCGAGTTCAGCGTGGCATAGAAATTGTCCGAGACCGGAACGACCGATCCCAGATACTTCTTGACCAGTTCGGGATGCTCGCGGATCGCCTCAGAGATCGAGCAGAAAATAACGCCGGCTTGTTTCAGCTCTTTCTGAAACGTTGTGCCAACAGAAACCGAGTCAAACACCGCGTCCACGGCAACCTTGCGACCCTCAGCCGGAGCATCCTCAGCACCTTCGACGCCTGCCAGAATCATCTGTTCTTTCAGTGGGATACCGAGTTTTTCGTAAGTCGCCAGCAGCTTGGGGTCGACCTCATCCAAGGACTTTGGCTTTTCCTCCATCGACTTGGGACGGGCATAGTAATACTGGTCCTGAAAGTTGATCTTGGGATAGCTGACCATCGCCCAGTTCGGTTCATCCATCTGAGTCCAGCGCTCGAACGCGGCCAAACGCCATTCGGTCATCCACTCGGGCTCTTCGTTCTTTTCCGAGATCAGGCGGACGATATCAGGGTTCACGCCCTTGGGCGCGTATTCCATCTCGATATCGGTTTCCCAGCCGTATTTATAGGTTCCGACCTCGCGTACCGCATCCACGGTTTCCTGATCGACACCCTCTTTTACCTGGGTCTGGTCCAAAGCGGCCATAAGACACCCTCCGTCTGATCACGCGGCCCGCGCGCGATGCTTTTTCTCTTTTTCCAGCCACGTTTCCGCGAAACGCAGCACATCTTCTTCCGTTGTCGCAGGCCCCAGCGAAACGCGAATTGCGCTGGCAGCTGTTACCTCGTCAAATCCCATCGCGGTCAGAACCGCACTTGCACGCACCTTGCCGCTGGAACAGGCCGAACCCGCGCTGACCGCGAACCCCGCCAGATCCATCTGCATGACCTGTGTCTCACCCTTCCAACCGGGGGTGGCGAAACACAGGGTGTTGGGCAGGCGTTCGTGATCTTTCCCGACAAAAATAGTAGATTTAGAACCGGCCTCAAGGGCCTTTTCTAGAATATTTCTAAATTCTTTGACCTGCTCCCAAACTCCATCGGCCAGATCACGCGCCGCAGCTTCAGCAGCAGCCCCGAACCCCGCGATTCCAATGACATTTTCGGTGCCCGAGCGTCGCCCCATCTCTTGCCCGCCGCCCTTGATCCGGGCTGGCAGATCGGTACCTCGCTTCATCACAACCGCGCCGATCCCCTTTGGACCGCCCAGCTTATGGGCCGAGATCAATGCCATCTGAGCATCCAGCCAGTTGAACGCCACCGGCGATTTCCCGAACGCCTGTGTCGCGTCCGTCACCGCCAGACCTGCAGGCAACGACTGAACGATCCCTGTCTCGGAATTGGCAAGTTGCAGCGTGGATTGCGCCGGATCGGTCACTGTAACAGCCCCGTCCGGGGAAACTGGCAAGTCTTCCATCGCCCACGCGCGAACCGCATCATGTTCAATGGCAGCCCCGTGCAGACCTCGACCTTCCAAAGCCAGCGCTGCCCCTTCGGTCGATCCTGATGTGAATACGATATCCGCACCATCCGCCCCGAATGCAGTCGCAATCTGTGCCCGCGCACGCTCAATCACTGCCTTGGCCGCGCGACCTTCGGCATGGACCGAGGACGGGTTGCCGCACATCTCCATCGCGGCAATCATCGCCTCGCGTGCCTCGGGGCGCAGTGGGGTTGTTGCATTATGGTCCAGGTAAACACGTGTCACGGATTCACCTTTTCGCCGACCAGAACATTTTGTTTGTTCCCTGCCATCTTATTCGTCCACAACGGCAAACAGGCTGGGCACCGCCGGACAAGGCGCAAGATCGTTCTGAATCACATCCGATAGGCGCGTCTGATGCAGGAAAACGTAGACATGGGCGCTCAGCCCTTCCCACAGTCGATTGGTTAGAGATTGCGCCCGGCTGCCAGACAGCGCCCCGGTCGCACCTGCGCCTTTTTGCAACGCGTCGACGGTTTCATCGACTGCGGCCAGAATCTCAACCACGCGGATCTCGGATGCGGGGCGGGCCAGACGATAGCCGCCACCCGGTCCACGCACCGACGATACCAAGTCGGCCCGGCGCAGTTTGACGAAGAGCTGCTCAAGGTACGGCAGTGAGATATCCTGACGCGCCGAAATTTCGCCAAGCGTCACCAGCCCGTCCGAGGGCTGAAGGGCGATATCGGCCAGCGCCACCATCGCATAACGACCCTTGGTCGACAGCTTCATTTGCATTCCCTCATGGCAGTTTACGCGCGAAATCATTGACGTCGCCGCTGCCAGTGCGTATCTCCGACAAGCAGCGCTTCGGCGCCCAGTATCACAATTAGAACCGTTCTAAGGTGCCCGACGATAACCGTCAAGTATTTCTGGGCACCCAGAAGAAAAAGACAGGACCGACGCACACATGCCCGAGGTGATTTTTCCCGGACCAGAAGGCCGCTTGGAAGGCCGCTACCACCCGCAAAAGGAAAAAGACGCACCGATCGCCATCGTGCTGCACCCGCATCCTCAATTCGGCGGGACCATGAACAATAAGGTGGTCTATAACCTTCACTACGCCTTCTATAACATGGGGTTCACCGTTCTGCGGTTCAACTTCCGTGGCGTGGGTCGCAGCCAGGGCGAATACGATCAGGGTGTGGGCGAGCTAAGCGATGCGGCCTCGGCGCTGGACTATTTGCAGTCGATGAACAACAACTCGAAACATTGCTGGGTCGCAGGGTTTTCCTTTGGCGCATGGATCGGGATGCAGTTGCTGATGCGACGCCCCGAGATCACCGGCTTTATCAGCGTCTCGCCGCCTGCCAATATGTACGACTTTTCGTTCCTGGCCCCTTGCCCGTCCTCGGGGCTGATCATCAACGGATCGGCAGACCGGGTAGCCCCTCCGGCGGATACCACATCGCTGGTCAACAAACTGCACGAGCAAAAGGGCATCACCATCACCCATAATGAGGTCGAGGGTGCTGATCACTTCTTCCAGGACCGCCACATGGACACGCTGATTACCGACGTCAGCGACTATGTGAAACGCCGCCTGACCGAGAATACGCGCTGATGTCCGACACGATCACTTCACTGGCGTCCAAGCTGGCCGAAGACACAATGAAAGTGATGGATGAAACCGGCGACGACCGGTTCTTTGTCGAAGTTGGCGAAATGCTGGGCGCGTCTTCCCAAACATTGGAAGAGGCGTTTCTGACCGAAATCCGCGTTCGGTTGGCCGAACGCAAAGCGCGAAAATTCGTGGTGCAGAGACTGGCGGAACACCGCAGTCAGGTGAAGGCGATCGAAAAGCAATGACGGAACGGCTGTCCGCTCAGATCTCGTTTCTGAAACAGGCGGACAAGCTGAAATCCGTCAATCGCGCCAACACGCTGCTGGACCAGTCGAGGGCCGAAAACGCCGCCGAACATAGCTGGCATCTGGCCTTGTGGGCGCTAGTCATGTCCCCACTGGCCGAGGCAGAGGTGCAGATCGACCGCGTGATCCAGATGTTGTTGCTGCATGATCTGGTCGAGATCGTGGTCGGCGATCATCCCATCCACCTGCAAACAGACTGGGACGCGGTAGAGGAAGCCGAACACGCAGCGGCGCTTGAGCTTTTTGGCCTGTTGCCGTCGGATCAGGCGCAAGCATTTCTGTCCCTCTGGCAAGAGTTCGAAGCAGACGCGACGCCTGACGCGCAATTCGCCAAGCGACTGGACCGGTGCCAGCCTTTGTTCCAGGTCCTGTGCGCGCCCAACCCCAACCCCGACCACATCGAGATTGCCCGAGAAAACCTGAACGCAGGGCGCGCGGCCTATCTTGAGACGGCGCTGCCAGCGGCATTCACCCACGCCCATGCGATCTTGCGCGATGAAACCCCAGTTGAGACCACATTTTCGGCCCGCCTGCCCTTTCTGGTGGAAGCCGATCGGTTGAAAGCGGTTCTGCGGGCCTCGCGATTGTTGTCGAACGACCGCTTTGAAAACTCGGCTGAACATTCCTGGCATATCATGCTGTTTGCGTGGGTTTTGGCGGAATATGGCGGTTCTGAGGTTTCGATCTCGCGCGTGCTCAGGATGTTGTTGTTGCATGACATTGTGGAAATCGATGCTGGCGACCACCCTATCCACGGCCAAGTAGACAAAGCCGCGCAGGAAGCCGAAGAGCGTGCTGCCGCGGAGCGTCTGTTTGGGCTTCTGCCCACCGACCAGCGCGACGCGTTTCACGCGATTTGGCTCGAATTCGAAACGGCCGAAACGCCTGATGCACAATTTGCAAAGGCCATTGACCGGTTCCAAACACCGATCGGCAACCTCGCCACCGGTGGCGGATCATGGGTGGACTATAACGTGAGCCTTGCGCAGATCGACAGCCGCGTTGGCGTTCCGATCAACCGAGGCGCACCGCAGCTTTGGTCATGGCTGCGGCCGCAGCTTAAGGCTTATTTCGCCAGCCGCGAACCCGCTTGACCTCTGGCCTCGATATTGAATCAGACCTGAGCGCTTGCTTCGGGCACCATGTCCTGATCTGCTTTGTCACGGGTTGACCCGGCGCTGACAAACCAGCCGAAAAGAACGATCAGGGCTGAAAGAGCGATCACGGATTTCGCAAAACTCGTCATTATAATGAACTCTGAACTCAAAAAATCTGTCGTTCTGGTGCCAGTTTTCCGTGTCAAAAACAGTCCGGTAATCCTGACCAATTGAAGTAAATCCGCGCGATTTTCACACCCTTTACTGCGCGCAAGAAAGACCTTGCCTGCGCCGATAGTTTCGTGATCAATCCACTCCGCCACACTCAGATCGAGACTCCGATGCCCAAAGCCTATCTCATTTTGCTGTTTGCCGTGATCGCCGAGACCATCGGCACCACCGCTTTGCAAGCCAGTCAGCAGTTCACACGGTTCTGGCCCTCGGTTCTCGTGGTGGTCGGATACGGCATTGCGTTTTATCTGATGGCGCTGACTCTTCGCTACATGCCCGTCGGGATCGTCTATGCAATCTGGTCCGGTATGGGCATTGCTCTGATCGCGATCATCGGCTTCGTAGTATTTGGCCAGCGCCTGGATTGGCCCGCCGTGCTTGGACTGAGCATGATCCTGACCGGAATCCTCGTCATTCACCTGTTTTCCAAGACTGCAGGGCACTGACCGCCGGTTAGGGCTGGCCTATTTGCTCAAACCGCGCTATGCGCGCGGCAACTTCCCGTTTTAAGGCTGACCTCATGGACCTGCGCAATATCGCAATCATCGCTCACGTGGACCACGGTAAAACGACCCTGGTGGATGAGCTGCTCAAACAATCCGGCGCGTTCCGGGAAAATCAGGCCGTGGCGGAACGCGCCATGGACAGCAACGATCTGGAACGCGAGCGCGGTATCACCATCCTTGCCAAAGCGACTTCGGTCGAGTGGAAAGGCACCCGCATCAACATCGTCGACACCCCTGGACACGCCGACTTCGGCGGCGAGGTAGAGCGCATCCTCTCGATGGTCGACGGCGTAGTTCTGCTGGTCGATGCCGCTGAAGGTCCGATGCCCCAAACCAAATTCGTGACCTCCAAGGCGCTGGCACTGGGCCTGCGTCCGATCGTTGTGCTGAATAAGGTCGACAAGCCCGACGCTGAACCCGACCGCGCGTTGGATGAATGTTTCGACCTGTTCGCCAATCTGGGCGCCGATGATGATCAACTGGACTTCCCGGCCATGTACGCCTCGGGCCGCTCGGGCTGGGCGGATATGGAGCTGGATGGCCCCCGCAAGGACCTGACCGCTCTGTTTGATCTGATCGTGGATCACGTGCCTGCGCCGAAACAGGCCGACAAAAAAAACGAACCCTTCCGCATGCTGGCCACCACGCTGGGCAGCGATCCGTTCATCGGCCGCATTCTGACCGGCCGTGTGGAAAGCGGGACTCTGAAAGCGGGTGACAGCCTCAAGGCCCTGTCGCGCGACGGGACCCTGATCGAAAACTTCCGCGCCTCGAAAATTCTTGCCTTCCGTGGCCTGGCGCAACAGCCCATCGACGTGGCCGAAGCCGGTGACATCGTCACCATCGCAGGCATGAGCAAGGCAACCGTGGCAGATTCGCTGGTTTCCCCGCAGGTGGACGAGGCCCTGCCCGCTCAGCCCATCGACCCGCCGACTATCACAGTGACCTTTGGCATCAACGACTCGCCTCTGGCCGGTCGTGACGGCAAAAAGGTCCAGTCCCGAGTGATCCGTGACCGCCTGATGAAAGAGGCCGAATCGAATGTCGCCATCCGCATCAGCGACACCCCCGGTGGCGAGGCGTTCGAGGTCGCAGGCCGTGGCGAATTGCAGATGGGCGTTCTGATCGAAAACATGCGCCGCGAAGGATTTGAACTCAGCATCTCACGTCCGCAGGTCCTGTTCCGCGAAGAAGACGGCCAGCGGCTGGAGCCCATCGAAGAAGTCACCATCGACGTGGATGACGAATTCTCGGGCGCTGTGATCGAAAAAATCACAGGTGCGCGCAAGGGTGAGCTGGTCGAGATGCGCCCAGCCGGTGCCGGCAAGACCCGCATCATCGCGCATGTCCCCTCGCGCGGGCTGATCGGCTATCACGGAGAATTCCTGACCGACACCCGCGGAACCGGTGTTCTGAACCGCGTGTTCCACGGCTGGGCCGCGCATAAGGGGCCGATCCCCGGACGTCGCGCAGGCGTTCTGATCTCGATGGAGAAAGGTCAGGCGGTCGCCTACGCCCTGTGGAACCTTGAAGAGCGTGGCCGCATGTTCGTGGCGCCGCAAACCGATGTCTATCAGGGCATGGTGATCGGCGAGCATTCGCGCGACAACGATCTGGAAGTGAACCCACTAAAGGGCAAAAAGCTGACCAACGTGCGGGCCAGCGGTTCGGACGATGCGGTGCGCCTGACGCCTCATGTCCAGTTCTCGTTGGAGGAGGCCATCGCTTATATCGACGACGACGAATTGGTTGAGGTCACGCCCAATGCGGTCCGCTTGCGCAAACGGTTCCTGGACCCTCACGAGCGCAAACGCATGGCAAAGTCCGCCTAGCTAAAACACTGTAAAACAGTTCACAGTGTGGAAACAATTCCACAATCGTGACATATTTGCGTCCACCACGGAAAAACACACAACATATAGGCCCGCCTCACTGGCGGGCTTTATTGTTGTTTTTACTATATTTTCCATTTCTGCCCTGAAATTGAGGGTTTTTCTTTTTGCCGCACTTCTTGAAAATGTGACGAGGGATGGCTGTAATTATGTTTAAAGTATGGCACGAGTGTCCGTGCAAATACGAGTTTATGAGTACTAAGGAGTAACGCCATGCGCGTAAAATCTCGGTTACTGTCTATTGTTTTCGTTTCAGCGACTTTTCCGTTTGTAGCAACTGCTCCGGCTCTGGCTGCCGACAAATGTACGGTCAAAACCGCACGACAATCGGTTTCAACAGAAACGCTGTGCAGTTGCTCTGTGGTTGATGCACGTATGCTGCGCTATCTTCAGAGACGCGCAGATTTCGAAGACATCCTGGCACGTACATCAGAGTTCTGCCCAGCTTTTGCGGCAGTTCTGACGGATATTCCTACAGCGACGATCGCCAGTTCCGCACCTCCCGGCGAAGATGACACAAATGAGCCAAACGACTCGCCCAACGGTAACGGTCCCAACGGTAACGGTGGCGACAACGGCGATGATGGCGACAACGGAGACGATGGCGACAACGGAGACGATGGCGACAACGGAGACGATGGCGACAACGGAGACGATGGCGACAACGGAGACGATGGCGACAACGGAGACG